>CAMNGH010000031.1 GCA_946538065.1 uncultured Holosporaceae bacterium | reverse complement strand
CACTTGTATTTATTTTCAATTATTAATTTGTGCTTTTTTATATTTCTCTTGAAGTTACCAGACATATGCAGGTTGAAAAATACAATGCTAATGATAGTGATAGCGTTTGTGAGTTTTACACATGGTCGGCTGTTCTATAAATCTATTTTCGATATTTCAGGCTGGAAGAGTGCGTTAAAGGAGGAATACGTATTTATATTGCTGAGTTTGATTATCGGTTTTTTCTATCTCATCATGGGAGGGAAAGACGGCGCTATGAAAAATTTGCGTATCGATTTAAAAGCTGAGCGATTAAAGCGTCCGATTGAAAATACTTCAGATATAGAAAGCATGTTACTGAAATTGAGTCATTATGCAGTTACGATATCTAAAACGGATACAGAAGTTCACGTTAAGCTATTCGACACAAAAGCTGATAAATGGATTGATGTAATCGTTAAACTGGAGAATGGTATTATGGAAATCCGACAAAAAGAAGGACTACTTAAAACGTTCTGTGAACAATTTATCAACAAAACACGAGTACGTTTTCTAGTGGAGAACGCAGAATTCTGTTAGTCTGGTTGATTTTCAATCATCTTCTGAAAATGCTCGGGTAATTCAGCGGTGATTTCTATATCTTCGATTTGCAATTTATACGCATGCAGAAACAGCTTATTGTGCTGTGGATTTTTGTTGTACTTCTTGTCTCCGAGGATTGGCGCTTTCAATTCTTCCGCACAGTGCACACGCAATTGATGTTTGCGCCCCGTGTGTGGCTTCAATTCGAGCATGGTATTGTATCCGACAGATTTCAGCGGTTTGTAATTCGTGATAGCTTTTTGACCTTTCGTTGCGACGTGCATTTTTTCGTCGTTTCCTTTTTCCAAAAAGTTGTTGATTACTCCTGCTTTTTTTATTTTTCCGTCAACTATCGCGAGGTACGTTTTTTGAATTTTATTTTCACGAAACAGCTGTGTTAACTTGCGCGCCGCCTGCTGACCTTTGGCTATCAATAGCACACCTGAAGTGTCTTTATCCAAGCGATGCACCAAGTGACAATCCATATCCGGATATGCTTTTATGAATGTTTCCACGCACATAGTCAATCCTGTACCCAACTGCACAGCCAATCCCGCCGGCTTGTTTATCGCAAAGAAATCGTCGTTTTCAAAGATTATCATGTTTTTCAGTTTTTCGAATAACTGTGGAGAAGATTCTCTGACATTCGGAACTTTCTCTGAAATATTCGCAAAAATCTGAATCTTATCGCCGGTTTTAACCCTATCGGAAGCCACGACTTTTTTGCCGTTGACTTTCACCTTATGCGTACGAAAAAGCTTCTGTATGAAGACGTAACCAGCGTCTGAGCAGATATTCTTAACGATTCTGTCTGCTCGGACACCGTCATTTTCATCTGTTATCGTATATTCCATCAGAGCGCGTTAATTATCTGTTGGACAGCGTCTTCTGTCGAAGCTGATAAGGAACCGCCCCCCTGAGCAAATAACGCATTTCCGCCACCATTTCCGTTAAGAACAGCGACTGCTTTTTTCAGTAATTGTCCTGCGTTGTATTTCGCTTGCAAATCTTTGCTGACACTTACGATTATCGAAACTTTCTTGCTGTCCTTGTTCAGTATGACGTTAATTCCTGAGCTGTAAGCCTTTCGTATTGCGTCGTTAAGTGAACGCATTTCATCAACTGAGTAATCACAAATTTCAGAGAGGTACACACAAACTTCTCCTTTTTGAATTTTCTTCAGCTGTGATATTGCAACGGAAGTTTTGCTTGCGGCTATTTCCTGATTTTTCCGTTTTAGCTCCGTGAGTAAATCCGAAATTTTTTGCGAAATATCTGCCGGTGCGCACTTTAATTTATCAGCGAGAGTGTTGATGGCGTTTTCCAATTCTCCGAATTTCTCCAGAACTTTCAAGCCCGTAATCGCTTCAATTCTTCTGATACCCGCGCCTATGCTGACTTCAGACAGTATTTTAAACGCACCGATTTGTCCTGTGGAACGGACGTGTGTGCCACCGCACAGTTCAAACGATACTTTTTCATTGCCGACGCAAACTGTACGAACAACATCACCGTATTTCTCACCGAACAGGGCGGTTGCTCCGGCGGCAATTGCGTCGCTTTTCTCCATCGGAACGCAATTCACAAGCAAATCATCTGTTATCCACGTGTTTACAATGTGCTCGACTTTTAACAAATCTTCTTGTGAAAGCGCGGAGTTGTTCGCGAAATCAAAACGCAAACGATTTTCATCGAGAGAAGAACCACGTTGAGCGACATGTTCGCCGAGTACTTGTCTTAATGCTGCTTGCAACAAATGCGTCGCCGTGTGATTTGCACGAATCTTCTTGCGATTTTCAGAGTTTATTTGAAGAGTAACGTTATCATTCAGATTAAAATGGCCGGAAATCAACTCTCCTTCGTGCGCAATAATGGCATCACAGAATTTTTGAGTATCTGTTACCTTAAATACCCCATGTTCAGTGGAAATGGTTCCGGTATCGCCACACTGTCCGCCACATTCGGCGTAAAACGGTGTTGAATCTGTAACGATGTACGCTTTTCCCGATGATAATGAATCAACTTCTGCGTCATTTTGAATAATGGCGAGAATCCTTCCTGTAGACTGATCTTGATCATATCCGACGAATTCAGACTGCTTCAATTTCTCTTTCAGCTGATGCCAAATAAGACTCTCTTTCTTTTCGCCCGAACCTGCCCACTTCGCACGATTCTTTTGCTCTTGCAATGCCTTTTCAAAACCTTCCGTATCAACGGTTATACCATCTGCCTTCAAAATGTCCTGCGTTAAATCAAGTGGGAAGCCGTAAGTATCATATAATTTAAATGCTTTATCTCCGCTTAATACACCGTGGCTTTTTATGTCTTTAATATCGTTTTGCAGAATTTTCAGACCTCTGTCTAACGTATCAAGGAATTTTTCTTCTTCTGTATGGATAGTGGACGCGATAAGTGACTTTCTCTTTTCCAATTCAGGATACGCGCCTTTCATAACGTCAACCAATGTATCCGATAACTTGTAGAGGAACGGTTCTTTAATGCCGATTAAATTACCGTGTCTCATTGCACGACGCATGATACGACGCAAGACATACCCGCGTCCCTCATTACTCGGCAGAATTCCTTCGGCAATCAGGAAGGAGACAGAACGAATATGATCCGCAATAACCTTGTATGACGGGAATGTATCCTCGTGGTTGGTCTTTGAAACCGATTTAATTTCCTCGATGATATTTTTGAACGTATCGGTTTGATAGTTGTCGAGTACGCCTTGCATCACTCCCGCAATACGCTCTAATCCCATGCCGGTATCGATAGATTTTTTCTTCAGCGGAATACGCTCTCCGTTTTTCTGCTGTTCAAACTGCATAAAAACTACATTCCAGATCTCCATAAAGCGATCACCGTCTTCCTCAGGAGTTCCCGGCATACCACCGGGGACGCTATCACCGTGATCGTAGAAAATCTCGGAACACGGACCGCACGGACCTGTATCTCCCATCGACCAGAAGTTATCGGAAGTTGCTATCGGGATAATCGTTATATCGCCTGCAACTTTTCTCCAAATTTGCTTCGCTTCTTCATCTTCATGATAAACAGTCGCCAATAGTTTATCTTTCGGCAGTCCCAATTCTTTGGTTAAAAATGTCCATGCGAAGTTAATGGCCTCTTCTTTGAAATAATCTCCAAACGAGAAGTTTCCGAGCATTTCAAAAAACGTGTGATGACGCGCTGTGTAACCGACCTGATCGAGATCGTTATGCTTTCCGCCGGCTCTGATGCATTTCTGAGATGTTGTAGCTCGTTTATATTCGCGTGTTTCAAGCCCTGTAAAAACATTTTTAAACTGCACCATTCCCGCATTGGTGAATAGCAAGCTCGGATCGTTATGAGGAATAACGGAACTGGACTCGACAATTCGATGACCGTTTGCCTCAAAAAATTTCAAGAAAGCATTGCGAATATCAGCTGTTAACATTTTTCATAAATCCTAAAATAACTGAACGAATTATATAGAACGCACGATATGTTTTCCAGTATGCATTAGGTGGACTTGCGTAAAATTATTTGATATAAAGCGATGTTTTTTTGAGGAGGAAGCATATGTATTTATCAGCAAAAATAAAAAGTGATACTTTTACAAAAGCTTTAATTGGAGGCATTTTTATTGCGATAATGTCTCAAATATCAATTCCAATGAATCCTGTACCTTTTACTTTGCAAACACTGTCTATTCTGCTGACTTCAGCTGTTTTAGGTGCGAGCGGAAGTGTATCTGCAGTTTGTCTTTACCTGACAGCTGGAGCATGTGGGTTACCTGTTTTTGCTAATTTTAGCGGAGGAATTTCTGCTCTAATCGGTCCTACAGGTGGTTATCTTATTGGATTTATACCGTTAGCTTATATTATCGGTAAACTTACGGAAAAATTCGGAACGAAAGATATTTTGGTAACGTATGTCATTGGGATGTGCGGTGTTGCAGTACTGATGTTGTGCGGATATCTGCAATTGGCGTATTTTATCGGATTTGAAAAGGCATATTTGTTCGGAGTGGCACCATTCTTGGGCATTGAATGCCTGAAGTTAGCGATATTCTCATTGATTGCTTCAAGAAAGTAATGTTTCGTTTCAGACCTCATCATCTTGTATGTTTTCTGAGTTTTCAAGGAAAAGGCTACAATTCTGACTTTGTTAACAGAGTTAGTGAAATTCTTGCGGTGTTGAAAGACAATTCTCAAGAGAAGCTGATATCAGTGGCACAAGGTTGCGATAATGCTTGCGAAAAGTGTCCCAATCGAAATTACGAAAAGTGCGAAGATGATGAGGTCGTATGCGAAAAAGACGATGCATATTTAAAGCTTTTGAATATAAAGTACGGTAGTAAGTTGTCATTTTCAGATATGCAAAAGATTCGTACGCAAGTACATAAAGACGATTTCACAAAAATCTGCCGATATTGCCAATGGTTCGATATTTGTTTTAATAACTTGTTTCAATAAGATAATTCTCATCTTTTAATGTTTTTTCAACCATATTGCTATAGCATTTAAAGGAAAGTATAGGGGGTATGTTTTAATGTTCAAAAAGTTTTGGTTGGCTGGAATGATTGTGCTTACAGCGTGTAGCGGAGCTGGGCATGAGGGAAATGTTATGTCGGATGCGGAACAGCATGCTGCGAAATTGAGGGAACATTTTATGGGTAAAAATACAACGACTGATGTTTCGACATTGGTTTCACAAACGCGTTCAATCTCTGCAAGATTGAAGCAAACAGGACATGATAAAGCCGCAAATAAATTTGATTCTTATACCGATGTTTTAATGTACGGGAATCATACTCTTGACGAATCTATAAACGATGTTATGGATTTAGTCAGGAACGGATACTGTTCAGGCGAAACGTTGATTGATGTAGCAAAATCAATGTTTAAGTGTCGCCGTTAGATTTTTTCTCTAATGGATGAGCGCGTTCGTATATTTTAAGTAAGTTATAATCATCAACATCAGTGTAAATTTGTGTGCTCGATAATGATTCATGTCCTAGCAAATCCTGGACGGAACGCAAATCTGCTCCGTTTTGTATCAAATGTGTTGCAAAACTGTGTCTAAAAGCATGAGCGCCTGAGTGCATCGGCAGATTATATTGCAATCTGAGCTTTTCTAGTCGATTATCCACAGTAGAAGCGTGAAGTTTCTTTCCTTTTACTCCGACAAATAAAAAACCCTCATTTAAATCATAAGGACAGGAAGTAATATATTTATCTATTTGAGCGATTACATCCGGTAATAAAATAACAATGCGATCTTTTTTCCCTTTTCCGCGAATTTGCATTTCAGTATTAACATCTTTAGTTTTTATGTTAAGAGCCTCGCTGATGCGCAATCCCGTACAATAGAGTAGGGCGTAGATGGCTTTGTCTCTTTCCGTTATCCACAGCGGTTCATTTTCAAAAAAACAATCGGCGTTTAAAAGCTCAAAAATAACGTTTTGTTGTATTGGTTTTGGAAGTAGCTTGGATAATTTCGGCCGTCTAACAGAATAAATCGTTTCCAAATCAACTAGGTTATATTTTGCGAGGTAATTGAAGAAAGATTTTACTGAAGACAGAGCTCTGGAATTTGAACGAGCACTTAATCCATTTGACAGTCGGTGAGACAACCATGCTCTAAAATCTGAAATTTGTAGAGTTTTCAGCGTTTCTACTGAATTCTGCTGCCCGAAATGCATTTCTAGAAAAAGCAAAAATTCATGCAAATCAGAAGAATACGCCTTTAATGTACATTCAGAATAACGGCGCTGTACGGCAAGTTCTTCTATCCATTCAGATATGTAGTCGTTTAATGTCATGTACCGATTTTATTCGTTAAACGTTTTTTTTTCAACGGAAGAAAATATCCAGAGAAATCATGGAATTTGCAGGGGACTGTTGTTTTGATTGCTTAAATGTAACGCAGATAATTTTCTTGTTGTCGCTTTCATGCATATGAATGTTATACCTCAAACCAGATTTGATGAGCTTTGCGTTTTTTAAAACATTTTCATCTACTGCAGATGTCGCTGAAATATCTGTTATTTGAGGAATATCGATTTTATGAAATAACATTGCAAAGAGATATGCTGTAGGCCAATTTTTTGTCAGTATCTTATTTGCGATGGGATACGTATCAGTAAAATTGTTAGCTGACGGAGTTATCGCTTCATTTGTGAAGTATATACAATAGTTTTCAGAATTTTTTGGAAAGAGATTATATATGTCTTCTGCAAGGCGAGATGTTAGTTCATAACACATTTTTTCTTGCTGATACATAATGTTTCCGATTGAATTCGTAAATGTAATATTCCAAACAGCCCAAAGAAATACAGAGAATTTCAAAATGATTCGTGAAAATCTGTTGAAGCGTAATTCTCTGTTAAGTTCAAAAAAAGCAATAGATATTACAAAACACATGCCAGATAAAATACGGGGCATAATAAAGCCCTTTATATCGATAAAATGCGAAAATGCCATAATTCCATAAGGCATTTCAAAAAATATAATCAATAAAAATACGATGAATAATGTCTTACCGAAAGAGCGCGTGTTAAAATAACATTTTCTTATGAATACAAGAGTCGCAAAGATGAGGAAAATGAAGGTTAATATTCCTAAACTATTGCATGACCAGTCGTTTGTGATGTCGGAAAAGTAGAATAATATGTTGGAGTATATCGCTTTTATGTTTTCAAAATTGTTTGGAAAAATAAAAAAATTTCCACTTTTATTAGTGCAATATATTCCGGAAGTCAGCCGAATTGGTATCATTATGACAGCCGTAGTTGTCGCTGCATAAATCCAATAACGCATTTTCTTTATCGCCTGCCAAATTGAGCTGTCAGTTGATACTTCTTTTATGAGCTTATAAAGGAAAATAATTCCGTATATGTTTATTGCAGATTGATAAGTCGTAAGAGCACAAAGTAAAAGTATAATTTGCAATGAAACGGATTCTTTATTGTTTTTCGAGGCTACATAAGCTGCTGCAGTTGCGAAAAAATTTGCGATAATCATAAAAAAATTATCGAATTTAAATAGCATACATTCTGCGACGTATGGACAGACTATAATAGGAATGAAGCACAGTAAATCCTTATAACTTGCGTTCAGAATTTTCATGAATATAACTGCGGTATAAGCTAACACTCCGCAAGATAAAATTTGTGTAAATGGAGTGGCGTCAGCTACGCAATCAGAAGATTGAAGTATCCATTCCAGTAGGCGAGTCAAATATCGTCCGTGAAATCCGCATGTGTAATTTATCAAATATCGGCAATAGTCATCTTGATGCGGATAATGTGACGTGATAATCGAAAGATAAGCACAAATCGTAACGGCAAGAAATATCAGAAAACATTTTCGGAACACTTTGTTTTCTGAATTGCCGAAAAGATTCAACTCCTTAACAAACATTGAAAGCATATGCCATCACAAAATTACAATCCGAAATAAGACACTTGTCTCGTACTGGCGTAATTTTTGATTTTCCACTCGACTAATTCGTCGTTACGAATAGCTCTTTCAGGTCCGCTTAATGCTTCAATAGCGGAGTTGTTTTTAAAGTTTACTATATGTAACTTCGGATGGTTCGCTGTTTGTTTTATGAAATCCATGGCGTTGTCGTAAGACATGTCATTTTGTGAGAAATCAATAATTAACACATCATTCATCGAACTGATAGGAAGAGACTTTGCTCCGTCTTTAATCTGATTGCCTCTGAAATAGAGGTATCTTAAACCGGTATTGGCTAAGTTTCTGCAGAGAGCTCCGAATACTTCAGCGGTCATATCGCATTCGTTGGCTAATAATGTTTTTAACTCAGTGGCTGAAGATATTGAAGTCGAAAGTACTTCAGCGGCTTTAACATCCAAGGAGTTTCCAGAGATATTCAATGTCTGTAATTTGCTCATATTCGCTACAGATCTGAAAATCAACTGCAGTGGCTCAGATGATAAATGCGATTCTGAAATATCAAGTGAAGCAAGTAATGGCATATTATCGAGGGAAGTTTGTAGAACCTCAGTGCTTTCATATAATGTTACGTTGTCATACTCAGCTGTATTACCAAAGAACAGTTTTAAGTCAGTCAGACTTTGCATGTGTCCCAGAGCCCCAAAGAAAATTTTAAGATAGTTCTGTGGGAACGACATGACTGCCAGTTCAAATCTCTTAAGACCCGATGACTCTTTTAGAGAATCTGAGAGTTTTTGATAGGTATCAGGATTAATTTCTTCACTGTTTTCCCAAGCTAATGAGATGTGTTTTAACGAATCCTTGGAACGACTAATAACATCGCTCAAGTGTACCATTGCGTTATTGTTTAATGTTGCGAATCCCAGATTTAAAAACTTGAGTTTAGAATGCTCAGTGAAAGAGCTTAAAATATTTTCTGCATCTTCTGCAGAACATTTAAATAAGCGCAATGTTAAGGATTTAAGCTGAGTATGCTCATTTATTACGCCTGAAAAAGATTCGATATCTTTTACATCGCACATGTCGATAACAATGGACAATACTGTTGTTGGAAGATGCTTACGCAAATTTTCCATAATTTCTTTTGTTAATGTAAGGCCACAAAGTTCAACGCTTATAAGATTTGGATATTTCGTGAAGAAATTTATATCAGAAAAATTAACCGCCTTTGATGTGTTCTCAGAAGAAAAGGTATAATTATTCCCTAACAATATGATTTTGTTATCTTTAACTCTGATACCGACAACGTCCTCATTTGCCAGTTGAGATTGCGATTTCTTGAACGGATAGTTTTCTGTCTCTTCTTCTGTTGCTACCTGTTCATTATCCGAAACCATACACTCACAATTCAGCATTGTGCTTAACGGAATGCAGATAGCTAACACTCTCATCAGATTCTTATACATTTAAACCTCGTACCACATACTTCTTTTTGATGAAAACACAAAAAAGTAAATAAGAATTGAACATTTTGAGATTTTTTATAATTTTTTTTCGTATATAATCACTAAATGGGGCTGATGACATGGAATTTGTTGAAAAGATAAAAAAAATATTTTTCTCTGTTGATGAAGATTCAAAGGAAAAGCATGTATTAAATGATGAAATTCTGAGAGAATACGATATTCGTGGTATTTTTAATCAGACATTATTTGAAGAGGACGCATATAATATAGGGCGCGCGTACGGCACGTTTTTAGGACGGAAAGACCTAAGACAGATATGTGTTGGATGGGATTGTCGTAATTCATCGGATGCTCTTGCAGAAAATCTTATAAAAGGGTTAGTCCATTCGGGTATGAAAGTTACATCACTTGGCGTTTGTCATACTCCGATGATGTATTATGCGGTTAACAAATTGTCTTTAGACGGTGGAATAATGGTTACCGGTTCTCACAATGCACCAGAATATAACGGATTTAAGTTTATGATAGGAACCGCTCCGTTTTACGGAGAAGACATAAAAAAAATCGGAGAAATGATTCATGCTGAGGACTATGTTGAAGGTAATGGAAGAGAAATAATCCTTAATAGTATACTCGCTAATTATATTAAAGATATGCTGTCGGACTTTGAGTTCTCTGATGAACTAAGAGTCGCATGGGATATCGGAAACGGGGCGACAAGTACAGCTATTAAAACGATTACCTCACTTATTCCTGGAAAGCACCATTTGATATTTGAAGAAATGGACGGTAATTTTCCAAATCGTGCGCCGGATCCGACAGTAGCTCAAAACATATCGTATTTATCAAAGTTCGTTGTTTATAATAATTTCGATATAGGATTTGCTTTTGATAGCGATGGAGACAGACTCGCGGTCGTTAATAACGAAGGCAAAGTGTTATTTAGTGATCAGGTGCTGGAAGTTATCGCTGCGGATTTTCTAAAGAAGAATCCAGGAGCTCAGGTTATTTCTGATGTAAAAGCTTGCAATCGTTTGTTCGAATCGATAAAAAAGTTTGGCGGAGTTCCTATTATGGAGAGGGTAGGGCACTCCTTTATTAAAGCAAGAATGAAAGTTTCAGGCGCGTTGCTTGCCGGCGAAATGAGTGGACATTTCTTTTTTAAAGACAGATGGTTTGGTTTTGATGACGGTATTTATGCTGCATTGAGATGTTTAGAAATTCTGTCGCAAAATACAGGGGCTTTTACCGGATTGGAATATGGACATGTTACCCCTGAAATAAGGGTTTCATGCAAGGAATCTGAGAAGTTTAAAATTATTGAGGAAGTGAAGAAAAAATTACATTCGCAATCAATAGAATTTTCAGATATTGATGGAGTAAGGGTCAGTTCAGACAAAGGATGGTGGCTTTTGAGAGCATCGAATACGCAAAATGCACTGTCACTCAGAATAGAATCATATACTGTCGGTAATATGCCGAAAATAAAAGAAGAGGTCGCGTATTATCTGTCGAAATATAATAGCGATATAAGCAGGATTCTTGAAGAAGAACATGAATAAAGAGTTCATTGACTTTTTAAAAGATAAAGTGTCCATTTATGATGTAATTTCAAGGCGAGTAAGGCTAAGAAAGTCCGGAAAGGATTGGTTCGGCCTGTGTCCGTTTCATAAAGAAAAAACAGGGTCTTTTAAGGTCGATGCAGATGCTGGATATTATTATTGCTTTGGCTGTGGCGCACATGGTGACGCAATAACGTTTTTGCAGGAAATTGAACATATAAGTTTTCCTGAAGCAGTGGAGCAATTAGCAAATCAGTATGGAATTCCGTTACCTGAAGATAAAAATCACAAAGAATTTATTGATCCGAACAAGCAAGTATATGAAGCATTAACTGAAATAAAAGAT
>CAMNGH010000030.1 GCA_946538065.1 uncultured Holosporaceae bacterium | reverse complement strand
GTTTCAATTAATAATGCTGAAACAGTTGCTTCTCCGGTTGTCGGAGCGAAGCGCGTATTACAAAATCCCTTGACGAACTTTTCAATTATCGTTTGTTTCTGCATGCCGATTACAGAATTGTAATCTCCGCACATACCTAAATCTGTTTGAAAAGCTGTTCCCGCCTCAAGTATTCTTTCATCAGCTGTTGGAATGTGAGTATGCGTGCCAACAATTGCAGAAACCCTCCCATCGACGAAATGTCCGAAAGCATTTTTTTCCGAAGATACTTCTGCGTGAAAATCCACCACGATTGCGTTTATATTTTGTCCGAGTTTGTATTTCGCCAAAATATTATTCATATAATTAAATGGATTTTCTCCTATTAGTGGCATATTTTTCTGACCTAACAAATGAACGACCAAAGCCTTAGCCCCTGCCCTCGTCGTTATTTCCAGAACGCCACAGCCGGGTATCGATCCAGACATATTTGCAGGACGTAATAGCCTTTTCTCCTTTGCGAGTAATAAAGGCGCAGTTTTCTGATCAAATAAATGATTTCCTCCTGTAAGAGCATCTGCTCCTGCAGCAAAAAACTCATCAGCCATTTCCTCGGTAATACCAAATCCATGCGCGGCGTTATCAACATTTACCACTACTACATCGATTTCATTCGTTTGTTTCATTTTTATAATATGTGCAATTGTTGCATCTCTTCCGGAACGTCCTACTACGTCGCCGTACATCAGGATTTTCATAATATCCTCTCTCTTTAACAAACAAAGTATAAGTTATTTAGCGAGACTTGTAAAAAATTTAGGCGCTTTTCTATGAAGGCTACGCCGTCCCAATTGGTGAAGTTTAGCCGTCACTTTATTGTCCGCCAATGAATAATATGACGGTAAAAATGAAATTCCAGTTCTGATTTTAGCCGAAGCCATGCATACTTTTTTCGACTCGTTTATCACACGATTGCGAACTTTTGTCCATGCATCATATACAAGAGAACAGTATGGCTTATAATGCAAAGCAGATTTTGAATGATAATACCCGACGGCATGAGTCCACGAATGATATAAGTTCTTAAGTTTCAGAAAAAATTCAGCGGCATATTTTACGTTGTTGCGCGGAGTAAAAGCCTCTTCCAAATCCTTAAACGCTTTACTGTGATGCAATAGATTTACCTGCATACATCCGACATCGATATTACGTATACCGCGTCCCATCAGACGTTTTACCGTCGCAATTGCAGCCCCTTTTGTCGAAAAATAGTAACTTTTTCCGTTGGCACACACTGTCCATGGCCATGGTCTTTTCCCTTTAGATGGAGCAACTGCACGGCCTGATTCTACTGTTCCGATAGCCATTAGCAAACGATGAGGAATGCCGTATTTTCTTTCGGCGGCAGCGATTTCATGTTCGCACAAATCATGTTGAGCGAAATAATTGCTAGGAACGGTCGACTTTCCCTTGGAAGTTACAGCACCGTCACTTCTGCAAAACATTACAGCCAAACAAACTACAACCAAAACCGCATTACGCGACACAACATTCTCCACCGTTACTAATTTCAGTAAAACAGGATTAAATGAAAAAAACGTAAAAAGTCGTAATTTTTTATAAAAATAATAACAACAACCGAAAAATAAAAAACAAATGATAAAAATGGCTGGGGTGGTAGGACTCGAACCCACGAAATGGCGGGATCAAAACCCGCTGCCTTACCACTTGGCTACACCCCAAAGATACGAAGACTCTACACCATATATATTAAAAATTCCAGAACAAATTGTAATTTTTATCACAAACGCATCTTAAAATCAGAAGCCGAACGATTTAGTGAAAAAAGAGTCGAGTAATCTTCTGATTTTTAAAGATGCAAATTTACTTCTCTCGTTTTAATAAAACATTTGTAAGGCCGATTTTTTTCAGTTGGTCATCGGATAATTTTTGCATTTCTCCGTTATCTAAAAATTCGCCTTCAATATCGTAAAAATCGAATCCATAGCCTCTTAATTCTTTTATCAACATATCGACATCGCAGTAATGGCTGATGGCTGAAGGAAACCATTCCATGATTATTTTCAGATTCGGAGAACGTTCGATTAATTTTTTCGCTCCTTTTAGTGCAAGTGCCTCACTTCCTTCTATATCCATTCTTAACACATCAATAGATGGAATATCAGCTAAATCTTCATCGAGAGATACACATTTCACCATGCGTTGCTTCAAGGTTTTTTGTCCAAAATCATCCTGAATTGTTAGGTGAGCTGCGCCAAGATTCATTTCTACTTTCGGATTAATAGCGTAATACGAGAATTCAATTTCTCCTTCTTTATCTGAAACAGCAAGATTCTTTAATTGTACTTTGGATTCGGAATTATTAAGCAACAGCGACACCTGCGCTAATCGGTATACCTCCTCGTTCGCTTCATATGCTATTAACTTTCCACTACCGCGTTTTAAAATGTCTGCGATAATTGTTGTGTAATATCCGATATTAGCACCAATTTCAACTACTACATCCGATGGCTTTATGTTTTCTAATATACATTTGGTAACTTCAAATTCCCACATACCTTCCTTTTGAATACGCTGTGAAACCAAATCATTATTTACTGTTACTAATTGTGTGTTCAAACAAGTATTTACGACTTTGTAGTAAGAATCTATATTTTTCTTTCTTTTAATGTCTACTTTTGTCGCAACAATCGCAAGAATAGCGGCAACAACAAAAAGTGTACTTATTAACAATTGACGCTTACGCATGTTAAACTCCTGATTATTCCTTTTATGCTAACAAATTGAGGTTAATTTTTTATTAATAGTTAATAGCTTTTTTTATACGCTAAGGCGGCCATAACAAGCCCGCAGCAAAATGAAAAAGTCAGCATTGAGCTTCCTCCGTAAGATAAAAACGGCAAAGGAATTCCGACTACAGGCACTAAACCAATGACCATTGCGATATTTATAAAGGCATGCATAAACAACAGCACACTCAGTCCATAACACATGAGTTTTGCAAATACGCTGCGAACTGTAGAAGCTACCCAAATAAAATACAGAGTCAATAACAAAAATAATGTTACGATAACAATCGCCCCTATAAAGCCGCTTTCTTCAGCAATAGTTGTAAATATGAAATCGGTATTTTTTTCAGGCAGGAAGTTTAATTTGCTCTGAGTACCTTCTAAAAATCCTCGGCCAAACAAATGTCCCGAACCTATAGCTATTTTAGATTGAAGCACGTGATATCCACTTCCAGAAGGATCTCTATCGGGATTAAAAAACGTTAAAATCCTTTGTTTCTGATAATCATGCAAGAAAAACCAGCCCAAAGGACATAGCGCAATGCCACAAGTAATAAGGGCGATAAACGCTTTCAATGGAAAACCTGACATAAAAATAATGCCTATTCCAACGAAAAACAGCAGAGAGGCCGTTCCTAAATCCGGCTGTTTCAAAATTAAATACGCCGGAATTATTGTTAGCGCAAATGGAACGATATGCTTTTTTAAATCTGATATTTCAAGTGGTGTCAATAATGAATAATATCTGGAAAGGGCCAAAATAAGCGCGATTTTCATTAATTCGGAAGGCTGAAAAGTAAAGAAATAAAAATTAATCCAGCGTTGTGCTCCAAGTTTAATTACGCCTAAAATTTCAACAATTATTAATGCGACAAACACAACGCCGTAAAATACATACGCATAATTGCTCCATATTCTGAAATCCACAGAATAAACCGCCAACATACATACAATCCCGAAAATAATTTTTAAAAAATGCCTTTGCACGAAGACGTTAAATTCCCCGTTAAACGCACTGTATTGTCCAAGCATTCCTATAAACAAAAGACCGGCGAGTAAAATGAACAATATTTTAAATTCATTTAGGAATAAAAAACGTTGTTTAAAATCGTCAATGCGCATGCAGTTCTCTTTCCATTAATTTATCGAAAACTCTACGAGCAATAGGAGCGGCAATTGATGCTCCTCCCCCTCCGTGTTCAACGAATACCGCAACGACATACTTCGGATTCGCAAACGGAGCACATCCGACGAAAAATGCGTGATCTCTATGCTTCCATTGTGCAATTTTGTTGCTTATTCCCGCTTCATTTTCTTTTAATGCTCTGACTTGCGAAGAACCTGTCTTTCCGTATATCCCGTAAGGAGCATTACACGAACCGGCAGCTGTTCCGCTTGTACAGACGAGATGCAGTGCATTCTGAATAATTTCCAAGTGTTTTTTATCGAAAGGCATAAGCTCTGCTTCAAATTTCTTTCCCTTTATCAGCGTTGATTTAAAATTTTTGTTGTTCGAAAATATTTTGCCCATCATATTCGCCGATTGCATAAGCGTTGCTAAAACCGCGCCCTGTCCTATTCCTGCAATCATTGTCTCATAAGGCTTCCAATTTGAACCGTATCTAAATAATTTCCATTTTTTCGTTGGTAATAATCCTGAAGATTCATTCGGTAGTTCTATACCGCTTAATTCGCCGTATCCGAGTTCTCGAGCATGTTCTGCAATCTTTTCTATTCCCAAACGTTTAGCTATTTCAAAAAAATAACAATCACAAGAAAGTTTCAATGCATCTGTCATGTCGACATAGCCGTGTCCTCCTCTATTCCAACAGTGAAAGACATGATTATCTAATTTTACGCCACCACCGCAGTAAATTTTATCTTTTGGAGATATACCTTCTTTCAATGCAGCGTATGCAACAGCTATTTTGAACACAGACCCAGGAGGATATGCACAAGAACAAGTTCTGTCTAACAATGGAAACAAAGGATTTTGAGCAATTTCATTCCACTGTAAAAAAGAGATTTTTTTAGATACTAAATTAGTATCGAATCCCGGAACAGAAACCGATGCCAAAATTTCTCCATTTGAAATATCAATTACTATACACGCCCCCGCTTTTTGTTGCGCAATTAAATCACAAACAAATTTTTGCAATTCTGAATCTATCGTTATTACGATATCTTCCCCATTCATGGGCTCAACAGAATCAATAACTCGAACCTTCTTTCCGATTGAATTAACCTCCATTTGAATACTGCCTATTTTCCCCATGAGTTGTTCATTTAAAGACAATTCCAAGCCGGTTTTTCCGATAATTCCTCTTATATTATCAGGACTAAATGCAGTATGACCAACGATATGACTAAACTCATACGGCATCTCATAAGTTCGGACATATACGTTTTCTATAGATACGTTTTTTAATTTAAAGAAAGACATTGATATTTTTGCATATTCTTCCCAGGACAAATCATGTTTTATAACAATCGGTAGATGATACGCACGAGCGCGTTGTCTCACTTTTAATAACTCTTCTTTTTCTTCTTTCGTAAAGTTTATTTGCTGACTTATGACATCAAGATTTTCAGAAAATGTTTTTTTATCGCAATAATCCATAATCAACTTGTAACGGCATACATTACCTGCGACCGTTTTCCCGTCAGAAGTTATAATCTTTCCCCTTTTAGGTAATGATGGAACAAGTCGAATTCTGTTTTTATCAGAAAGAATCATATATTTATCTGAATTGTTTACCTGCAAAACATACAAATTAGCGATAAGCAATCCACATAAAACGCATACCACAATAATAAGAAAATCATGTCTGAAATGATTATTGTTAAATTTAAAAGGCATGAGACATTCTTTTCCGTATATCGCAGCAAATGTAATATCCTGTAATCAATGCTATTGAATAAACGATTTGCATTAAATGTTCCACAAAATTAAACTTACCTCCCATCAGAATGACAAAACTAAAAACTACAAACTTCATACAACACAAAATAAGCAGAAAATAATATATTCTTTCTCTCGAATGGAAATTTCTCAGCGCTGTTCGATATTTTATAGTCAGCAAGTATACAGAAACATATGCGACAAATGAAATTCCTATAAATCGATGTGAAAAAACATCTGCAAAAATAGAAAGAATCCCTATATCCGTTACTTCGAGATTAACCTTTAAAGACAGAACTGATATGAAGATAAACACATAACAAACGCTATCCGCAAAATTCGTCGAAAATAAAGCCCCACAGAAGAACAAAACAATCGTAATAAGTAAGAAGATATATCTATCAATCAACAGCATGTTTTCTTAAAATGTTTAAATACTTCAAAGTATTGAAGTTAACAAAAGGTCGAACAAAAAATTTATCATTTTCTTTTATTAATGTTCCGACTTTCATGCCTTCTTCAAACACTTCACCATACCCGGAAGTTACTACAGGTTGATTCGCTTCAAGCTGCACATCTTCATGAACAATTGCAACAGTCAATTTATCGCTGTTATCACCACTAATAATAGCGTTAACTTCCCCTATTTTTACCGGAATATTTGCACCTGAATCCGTAATTAACAGAACTTTACTCCAATTTTTACCTACCTCAATTATTCTTCCGACTAATCCTTCAGCATTAAATACTATATCATCAACTGAAACTTTCTTGTTTTCTCCTGCATTTATCAAGCAATTTCTTGAAAAATCATTTGCAAAAATAGTTACAACCTTCGCCGTTACCACACTTCGTTTATTATTTTCTGTAATATCAAGTAATTTTCTTAGCTCAGCATTTTCCTCTTCCAAACTTTTCAAAGAAGAAATTTCACTTTGCAATCGCTGATTTTCTTCACGAATGTTCAACAAAACATTATTAACATCATCTGAAAAAAGAAATGCTACACGTTCACAGAAGTTGGAACAATCGTCTACAAATGAACTTATATACACATCAATCCGATACATCAACAACTGAGCATGTTTTATGACGTTATGCTCGAGCAATTCGGTGTGAAGAGCAAAAATCACAGCAACAAAAAACGCCAACGCAAAAAAAATCTCTTTAATTTTTACGCGTTTTTGTAATGTAAACGACTTTTTTTTCATTCGCTAATTAATACGCCTTTAAAAGCACCGCTTTCATGACATCCAACTCTTCGAGAGTTTTTCCTGTGCCCAACGCAACGCATAATAGTGGATCTTCCGCAACAATCACCGGTAAACCAGTCTTTGCTCGAATCAATTCATCCAAACGGGACAGAAGCGAACCTCCGCCAGTCATAACAATTCCCTTATCAACAATATCCGCAGACAACTCAGGCGGAGTGTTTTCTAAAGCATATTTTACGCCCTCGACAACGGCAGCAACAGGTTCCGTTAAACTTTCAACGATTTGGCTTTCGGTAATTTTTATCTCCTTAGGAACACCGTTAATCAAATCGCGACCTTTAATCGCCATTTCCCTTCCCTCACCTCTTGCCGGATGAATCGCCGCCCCTATTTCTTTTTTAATTTTTTCTGCGGTAGTATCTCCGATTAACAGATTATGCTGTTTTCTAATATAGTTGATAATAGCTTCATCCATTTTATCGCCACCAACTCGAACGGAATTTCCGTAAACTATACCGCCGAGAGATAAAACTGCGACTTCAGTTGTTCCGCCTCCGATATCAACCACCATAGAACCTGTCGGTTCAGTCACCGGCAATCCTGCTCCAATAGCTGCCGCCATCGGCTCTTCTATTAAGAAAACTCTTCTTGCACCAGCACATTCTGCTGATTCCTGAATAGCACGACGTTCAACCGCTGTTGCTCCTCTTGGAATACAAATGACTATCTGCGGACTCACGAAACTTTTTCTATTATGCACCTTGCGAATAAAATGTTTTATCATCTCCTGCGCAACATCGAAATCTGCAATAACTCCATCTTTTAAAGGCCTGATTGCAGTTATGTTTCCAGGTGTACGCCCAACCATTTATTTTGCATCTTCACCAACTGCCAGAACGTGTTTCTTGCCCATGTCTTCTGCTAGTGCGACGACTGAAGGTTCGTTCAAAATAATTCCCTTTCCTCGCACATAGACCAATGTATTAGCTGTTCCAAGATCTATTCCCATATCAGAAGAAATCAGCCCACGTAAAGATTTAAACATTTTTTTTATTCCCAAGTGTATTTATGATATAGAAGATATATATTTTTGGTGTTTATCACAAGACGTATTTGTGATTTATGGAGATTTTAACTCTTTGTAATCTTTATTGTTGTAGGATGAAATTACAATTGATGGTGAAATTTATGAAAAAGATAATATTTGCGTTAAGTATATTTTCGTGTTTTTGCTCGTATTCTGAAGATTCAGGAAAGCAGAATGTCGATACAGAAAGCGAATTGTTTTCATCTTTCGACAACAAATTCAATCTTGCAGCAAAGCAATTAACCGGAGTTTATATCACCGATACTTTTTTGAACGATTCAGAATACCTAAATTGTCTGGCATCGATAAATCAAAGATGGGAAACATTACTTGAAAAAAGTCTGAGGCATGTTCAACCATGGGCAACGCAAAATATAGCCCCCCTTATAACAGATGCAAATGCTGTTTTTTATCCGTTCGGAGGTCCGGATATTGCTTATGCAACACAATTTTTTCCTGACGCTGAAACATATGTTTTGCTGGGATTAGAGCCAATTGGAAATTTTGCACACGTCGAAAAAAATCTAAGTCAGAAGTCAACAATAATTGCACTTAACGAAGCAATTTCTGCTTATCTCGATAAAGGTTTTTTCATTACTTCTGAAATGATGACTCAATTATCTAATCATCATATTCGCGGATGCATTTATTTACTCTTGTTCGAACTGAATAAACTCGGATATACAATACTTTCCATTGAAGATATTTCCATTAATTATGACGGAAAAGAGGTTGTTCGTGGAGAAGGCTCTTTAGACGCATTAAAAATTAAATGTGCAAAGGAAGGCAAAGTAAAAACTATATACTACTTGCGTATAGATTTAACGAAAGAAGCGAAACTTCCAAACGTATTTAATTTTATGCAATCAAAAAAGTTCGTAACTCTCATTAAAAGTGCGTCTTATGCATTGCATAATAAGGATTTTGCGAAAGTCAGAGCATTTATATTGAATAATTCAAAAGCTATATTGCAAGATGATACAGGGGTGCCATTTTATTTTTTCGATTCTAAGTGGAGCAAATACCCGTTTGGCGTTTATACGCAGCCGACTTTGTCGGTGTTTGAAAAATTCCGTCAACAGACGTTAAGTGATTTTTTTGCAAAAAACAGTCCAAAACCAATTACTTTCAAAATCGGATACGGATTCAATCAGAATCGTCCGAACTTGTTGCTAGCTACGCCGATTATCTCGGCAGAACAAAAACTTTTGCAAAAAGTAAATGCTTTATCATATGAAAATATGGGTAAAGGCTGTAATTGCAATAAAAAGAAAACTATCGTAATAAAACGTCATGAAGCAACTCCTTTCGGCTATACAACATCTGTCTATAGAGGAAAACTGAAAATTACGATTGAAAGAAAGAATGGCCAACCGGCTATTGCAAGAGCGACAGTTGTAAGGTAATATTGCTCACGTTGAATGCGGGTGTAGCTCAATGGTAGAGCATAAGCTTCCCAAGCTTGAGACGAGGGTCCGATTCCCTTCACCCGCTCCAATCTAAGCGGGAGTCGTATGGAAAAGCAACAAGTTGAAAGCCGAATTAAAGGTGTAAAGTTTCTGTTGTTTTTAGCAGTTGTTCTATCCGCTTTCTTTTCGTATGAAGTTGGCAATCGTTATTTCGCTGATCCCGATGAAGGACGTTACGTGGAAATTCCACGAGAAATGGTTGTAACCGGCGACTATATCACTCCGAAATTAGATGGGCTGAAATATTTTGAAAAACCTGCCATGTTCTACTGGATGCAGGCTGCTGTGATTAAAACCATTGGAATTAATGAAACATCAATGCGCTTATGGCCTGTAATTTTTGCAGTTATCGGATGTTTAGCCGTTTTTCTTGTGGGAAGCCAATATTACTCTGGCGCAGTTGGCCTTTTCTCTGCAGGAATTCTTGCTACTAATATTTTATACTATGCACATAGTAGATTAATAATTTTAGATTTAGTTTCATCTGTACTAATCAGTTGTGTGTTATGGTGCTTCTTTATCTCATTTATCAAAAAAAGTAAACACAGCAATCTGTGGATAATTTTGATGTATGCGTTTTCAGCTCTGGCGTGTTTAACCAAAGGGCTTATAGGAGTAATACTTCCTGGATTAGTTGTTTTCCTGTGGATAACATTTACCGGCAGTTGGAAAAGAATAAAGGAAATGCTGAATCCGTGGGGAATTGCCGTTTTCTTCGCGATATTTTTGCCGTGGCACATTGCTGTTTCAATAAAAAATCCTGATTTCCCGTATTTTTATTTTGTTGGAGAGCATTTGCTCAGATATACAACAAAGATGCATGATAGGTATCAGCCGGCTTGGTTCTTTATTCCCATATTAGTCGCCGGCATTCTTCCTTGGACTGGATTTGCTATCGTCGCCATGAAAAACATGTTTAAGAAATTTGCGAAATTTGAATCGGAAAATGTTTTTCTAACCTGCTGGATTTTCGGAATTTTAGCTTTCTTTTCGTTCTCAAATTCAAAATTAATCCCGTACATCTTACCAATTGTTCCGCCGATAGCCTTTATCACAGGAAAAAATATTGTCGATTCCATTGAACAAAAAACGCCTGATTTTAAAATCGGAGCTATCATAAACATCGTTCTTCTTGCTGGTGCCTGTGGAGCTTATTTCGCATCTAAGTCTCAAATTTTAGATGTCTTACAAAATGTTGATGTGGCATTGTTGGTTAATGCATTTTTGATTCTTTTAGCAATTTTATGTGTACTGTTGATTTTGGCAGTTTATCGTAAAAACGACAGATTTATTTTCATGTTTTGGGTTTTGTTTGCTGCTGTCAACTTAATGTGGATAATAAACAAAGCTGCTCCGTATTATCAAAATGAGAAGAAACCAACGACCAAACGACTTGCAAAAGCAATTCAGATTAATCGTTCAAAAAATGACTTGGTTTATTGCTATCGAAGATATTATCAAGATTTTCCGGTGTATTTAAACGGCACAGTTGGAATTGTTGATTTCGTTGGAGAATTAGAATTCGGAGCGAAAGCTGATAAGAACAATGATAAAATAATTTCTGAAAAAGATTTCTGGCAGTTATGGACAGGTACCAACAAACGTATTTTTCTGTTATTATCCAGACAACATTATCGTGAGGTTTTTACAGAGAAACGTATATCTCATAAGATTTTGGATTTTGATAAACATTTTATAGTGATAATAAACAAATGATTAATTACGCTCTTATAATTTTTCAGGTTTTCATCAACGTCATTGCGCAGTTGTTGCTAAAAAAAGGTGTAGCAAGTATTGATTTCACAGCTTCTCCGCTTGTATTGATTTTTTCACTAGTAACAAATATCCACATATTCGGCGGAGTTTTTATATTTGTTGTGTCTTTGCTGTTGTGGCTATATTTACTTGCACAATTCGATTTAAGTTTTTTGTATCCTTTTGGAAGTTTGTCTTATGTTCTGGCTGCTATCGGCGGATATTTTTTCTTCGCTGAAAATATTAATCTGTACCGAGGAGCCGGTATTTTTTTAATTTTATTGGGAGTAATTTTCGTTGCAAAAAGTTGATAAATTTCTGCCTCTTTCGAGGCCTACTATAAGTGATGAAACTATTGAAGAAGTCACAAATGTTTTAAAATCAGGCTGGTTAGCAACCGGACCGTTAACACGAAAGTTTGAAGCGAATTTGAGTGATTTTTTTGGTCGGCATGCGATGTGTCTCACATCTGCCACTGCAGGGCTTCAAGCCGCACTTATGGCAATTGGAGTTAAGGCAGGAGATGAAGTCGTCACAACTCCGTTAACTTTCGTCGCGACCTCAAATGTCATTGCTATGCTTGGCGCAAAACCTGTTTTTGTTGATATAG
>CAMNGH010000029.1 GCA_946538065.1 uncultured Holosporaceae bacterium | reverse complement strand
CCGATGGAGCATCACTAGGCCATACAGACTATATCAACATATTGCTGAAACTCCT
The DNA here is from genome assembly GCA_946538065.1 of uncultured Holosporaceae bacterium. GTDB lineage: Bacteria > Pseudomonadota > Alphaproteobacteria > UBA3830 > UBA3830 > JAILGW01. Next base: position 11,827 of record CAMNGH010000029.1, on the reverse strand, counting down.
TGGAATTAGTATTGATGATATAAAAATAGAAGACACAAGTGCTGCTGATATTGCTGCAGCGGATGATATACCAGTAGAAGAGCTAATGAAACAAGTTGCAGGAATGGATATTGATCGTTGCATTGAAGTGAACTATACAGGAGTAGATATTCGACAGGAAGGATTACCTTCCGTAGCTCCTGTGCAACCAGCGCAGCAGCCGCAGCGACGCCAGTGACACAAACACCGGATCAGGTGATAGCCGCAGCAGACGCTGAAATTGCAGCAGCTTCACAAAGAAGAGCTGTAGCAAAAGCTGCCGGTGATGTGCAAGGACAACGCGACGCGTATAAGCGTGAGGTGACAGCGGCGCAAGAAGCACATGCTGCTCAAGTGAGAAGCATATGGGGGAATCGTCGTAGAAAATAAATAATTCTAATACTAACAGAGAAAAACCTTCCGTTGGGGAAACTCAGCGGAAGTTTTTTTTTGCTTTTTTATCTGGATTTTTGGTTGGACGTATGCAACCATAGGTTGATAATGGATAACGCGTAAACACAGCCGATAATTGTCTCGAATTAAGAACAAACGTATTGCCGTATTTATTCTTTTGCTGCTTCCTTCTCTTCTTTTTTATCTTTATCCTGCGAAAACATGAATTTTCCTATCAAAGACTCCAGATTAATAGGACCTGTCGTATTTTCGATTTCGTCACCTTCCTGCAGAAATTCATCTTCCCCGCCAGGCGTTAACGAAAGATATTTTCCGCCGAAAAGGCCATCACTTGCGACATTTGCGCTGGAATCTTTTGGTAGTTTGATATCTTTTGATACATAGAATTTAACAACGGCGAAAAAAGATGACGCATCCACTTTCATACTGATGATTTTTCCAACTTTTATTCCGCTGACCTTTACATCACCACCTTCTGACAGACCATCGGCTTTATCGAATCTTGCTGTCAACGTATAAGTATCCAATCCCTGCCAGCCTGTTTTAGTATAAACGTAATTAAAAAACGCAACTGCGACAAACAGAACCAAAAACCCGACTACTGTTTCAAATGTACGACCTTTTTCCATAATCTTACCTATAAGTATTGTCCACCATTTACGCTCAACGTCGCTCCTGTTATATAAGAAGCTTTTTCATCTGCCAAGAACAAAACAGCGTGAGCTATCTCTTCCACTTTACCGAATCTGCCGACAGGAATACCCGCGGTGATTTTCGCCTTAATATCGTCTCTGATAGCGTCTGTCATATCTGTTGAAATATAACCTGGAGCTATCGCGTTGACTGTAATTCCCTTAGATGCAGACTCCAACGCAAGAGACTTCGTAAATCCCAAAATACCGGCTTTTGCTGCAGCGTAGTTCGTCTGCCCCAGCTGTCCTTTTAAACCGTTTACAGAGCTCATATTAATGATTCTGCCGAAATTCTTTTCTCTCATGGAAGGAATTACGACTCTACACATATTAAATACAGAAGTTAAGTTTGTGGATATAACTTTTTCCCATGCACTGACTTCCATTTTATGCAGCATGCCATCTCTTGTGATACCGGCATTGTTTACCAAAATATCTATCGTGCCACCGAGAGCTTCTGTTACTTCTTTTACGCCTTTTTCGCACGCTTCATAGTTCGAAACGTCCCATGAAAAAACCGCAATACCTGTTTCTTTATTGAACTTTTCGGCAACTTCTGCTCCGCTGTTATAGTTTGCGGCAACCAGATATCCTGCTTCTTTTAGAGCCTTTGAAACGCCTGCACCTATGCCCCTGGTGCCTCCTGTTACAAGTGCTATTTTTTTCATAACTTCCTCCAAAAACTATTGCTGTTCACTTCCGTCGATATTATCATTTAACTGATTGAGACACTACAAAAAAATTATGGTTTCAGAGAATACGTTGCATTTATTGGGGCATAAAAAAGCAGAAGCGATATTAGCGCACGCAATAGCATCTAACAAAATATTTCCGACGTGGATTTTTACGGGAGCGTTTGGCGTGGGCAAGTCAACTATGGCACATAAATTCGCAAAATGTTTGTTGTCTGAAACTGTGCCGACAAATGATTCGCTTGATATCGACGAGAAAAATCAAGTGCATAAGCTTGTTAATTCACACACACATCCTGATTTTTTTGTGCTGGAACACAAGCAGGATTCCGCGTCAATTGACGAAGTTCGCGACTTATTGAATAAGATTCGTATGACTCCAACGCTTTCGAAGTGGCGTGTCGCAATTTTAGAGGATGCAGATACTTTCAATAAGAATATCTATAATTCGCTTCTGAAATTTTTAGAAGAACCGCCTGCAAATACAGTTATCATTTTGATTTGTAATCACACAGGGGCGATACCGAAAACGTTACTTTCGCGGGCGTCGAAATTGCATTTCGGAGCATTAGATGAAAGCGATGTAAAACACTTTTTGCAACAGCAACACATCGAGCATGCAGAAAAATTAGCACATATTTCCGGAGGCTCTATTGGTTATGCCTTGTATTTAAACGAGCATAACGGTTTGGCAATTTATGAACGTCTTTTGCGAGGTTTTACATCTGAAACCGAAAGTAAGGCTACATTAAAATATATTATTGAAAATAATTTAAAAGATGAGTTCCGCATAATCGTTAATAGTATTACGAGAATTTTGAAAATCTATGTGGATATGATAAATGGAATCAGTTCGAATAAAGACACCGACGAAATCGAGATTCTACATAATTTGCGAGCGGATAACGCAGACGAAGAAACGCAAAAAACAATCGATATAATTTCGATGTTAAATAAATGTGAATCGCAAATGTTGGATAAAAACGCTGTTATCGTTTATGCTTACGAAAAATTTTTCAGTTGAGGAATGACATGAGTCCCGATATCGAAACACTTGTACAAAAAATTTCACGCTTGCCTGGTTTGGGGCCTCGTTCCGCACGTCGAATAGTTTTGCATTTATTGAAAAATAAAGAGCAAAATCTCGAGCCAATACTTATGAGCATGAAAAATGTGAACGAAAAAGTAAAAGTCTGCCCTATATGCTTCAATATCGATACGTTCGATGAATGTTGTTCGATTTGCTCCGATAACAGCAGGAGAAAGGATATTATTTGCGTTGTGGAAAGCGTTGCTGATTTGTGGGCGATAGACAGAACGTCTTGTTTTTTGGGACAATACCACGTCTTGAAAGGATTGCTTTCTTCGATAGAAGGACGTGGACCAGAAGTTCTTATGCTGGAAAATTTAAAGAAACGTTGTGACGAAAATAAGGTAACTGAAATTATTGTAGCGTTAAGTGCAACTGTCGAAGGACAAACGACAGATATTTATATAAGAAATTTTTTTAAAGATTCTGGAATAAAAATTACGTCCCTCGCGAGAGGAATCCCAATTGGTGGAGAACTCGATTATCTTGACGACGGAACACTACTAACGGCATTTTCCGCCAGAGGATAGTTTTTTCAAAAAATATTCATCTGCTCAAAAATCGCATAATCGTTTGATAACTACTATAGTTTATTCATCTTATGCAGATATCATCGCATCGAATCATATACAAAAACCGCCTGCTAATTTTAGCAAACGGTTTTTATCGATTTTTACTTGCGAACGCTTTTATCTTTTGTTCGTGTTTAGGTTAAAGCGAGATCTCTGCATAGATGCATCGCGCCAGAATGCTTCGAACTTTTTTAAAGTTGATACGAATTCGCTTAAGTCAGTGATGTTTTCGTTCTTAAGCGCTTCGACGTGTCTATCAAGAGCCGCGTCAATCTTTTTGCAAAGGGTCATACCTTTTGGTGACAACTTGATGGTAAATGACCTTCTGTCATGTTTTGATGTCACTTGTTCGACATATCCATTTTGAACCATTTTTTTCAAATTGTAAGATACGTTCGAACCGAGATAACAACCTCTTGTTGTTAGTTCTCCAATGGATATCTGTTCCCCTCCGAGGTTATACAACACTAAAGCCTGGACGTTGTTTATATCCTCGACTTTCATGCTGTCCAACTCGCACTTAATTACTTCCAAAAACAACCTGTGCAATCTTTCAACTAAACCTACGGTTTCTAAATAATAGTTTTTCATTTCTTTTTCCTAATCTAATTTACATATCAATATATATGGACAAATAAAATAATCACAATAAAAATTTATACCATTTTTATCGAAGATTTGCAATTTTTTACTGTAAAAAAATGTTATTCCACACAGACACAAACGCTATAGCGGATGTTTCGCTTCTTAAAATATTTTTTCCGAAGCTAAATAAATGGACGAAATCGCATGTCTTGAATAAGTCAAACTCATCGTCTGAGAAACCGCCCTCTGGTCCTACAAGAAATATTGCATTTTCAGATATTACATCCTGCAATTTAGAGCTACCAAGTCTTTCGTCTCCTACCAATATTGGCGAAGAATCTCTGTATTCCCGCAGAAAATTCTGCAATTTTACGACATCGCATAATTTCGGAAGAGTCAATCTTCCCGATTGTTCGCAAGCGTGAATAATGATTTGTTCAGCTTTTCTGCGATTAAAATCTTTGTACTGACAATATTGTGTAATTACCGGAATAATGTTTGTTACGCCGAGCTCTGTAATTTTTTCCAGTAAAATCGAAAAACGATTAGGATTAATCAACGGGCAAATAACCGTTGCTCCCTTTTCTTCTCTTTGCGCTCTTTCAAGATTGCTACATACAACGGTATTTTTCTTCAGATTTGATATTCGGCAATTCCATTCGCCGTCTTTGCCATTAAACACGCGAACAATATCTCCGACTTCGGCACGCAACACAATGTGAGCATGGTGCATTTGCTCCGCATCGAGTGTCACTTCTCTGTCGTTATCTAATACGGACGTTACATAAAATCTCGGAATGTGCTTCATTTTGATATATATGCTGAGAATCCATTTCCTTTTAGTTCAGCTATCGCTTTTTTCGCTGCAGCACGACTGTTGAATGGCCCGACTTGAACTCTGTATTTTATGCCCTTGTTTTTCCCCAAATCAACCTTGAAGATTCTCTTTCCCTTTGATTTCAGAAACTGGTTCTTATGCAAGATACGTTTGTATTCCGCCTCTGCCGAAGCTTTCGACGAAACAGATGCAACTTGCACCATAATAGAGGAATTATCATAAGAAGATGAAGAAGCGGTGGCATTATTAATAACGTCTTTCATACGTTGTTTTTTAGTAGGTTTAACGACTTTCTTTTCTTCCCGTATTATGTTCAGTGGAGGTCTTGTTTCTTCCTCAACAATCGCCAACTCACCTGACTTAATAGGTTTCTTCTTATCCTTCGAAACGTAATTGATTTTATATTCCTTCTCAGGTGCAAGATCATCAAATGCTTGAATTATGCTGTTTTTTTCTTCTTCAGTGAGAGTTTCTTCTACATCAACTTCAGGAACAGTAACCACCTCTTCAGGCTGTGTTACGACCTTTTCTACGACAACTCGTTTGTCTCCTGAAATGTTGTCGTAAACGGTTTTATCTTGGTGTTTAACCTGCTCATTATCTTTTGGCTTTTCTTTAATAGGAGTCGTTTCCGCACGGATTACCGGAAGTTCTTCCAAATTTATAGGCTTCGAGTTGAAATACAAAACATAACCAGTAACTAAGCACGCAACAGCAGCGGCAACCCCGCCTATAATGAAGAACTTTTTCTCGTCTTTGAAAAAGTCAGCATGCGGACGATTTTCACTAACCTGCTTTTGTTCCGTAAATGCGTAATCATCCTCGTCATCCAAAAACGGACTCATTAGCGCAACTCCTTAATTGCCGTTATTCCCATAATCTTAAACGCCGTTTCAATTACGTTCTGCATCGCCATTATCATAACAATATTTGCGCATGTTTTAGCAAAATCATCAGGCAGAACGAAGCGCACAACAGCATTTTCCTTCCCCTGATTCCATAAGGAATGGAACGCCGCGGCGACATCTCCCAAAAAGAACGCTATTCTATGCGGTTCTCTATTACGCGCAGCCATCACAATTTGACGAGGCCAATCGGCGAGAGTTTTGAGTAACGGTAAGCTTTCTGTTGGCAATAAGTTCAGATTAACTTCAGCAATATTCACTGCCTGCTTTCCAAAAGTTTTCTCAAATTGCTTTAACACGGAATGCGTTCTCGCATAGGCATATTGCACATAAAAAACAGGATTATCCTTGCTTTGCTCAACAACCTTCTTGAAGTCGAAATCCAGCGCTGCATCGTCACGACGCGTAAGCATAATAAAACGAACAACATCTTTTCCGACTTTATCGATAATATCTCTTGCGGTAATGAAAGTTCCAGCACGTTTGGACATTTTCGCCTCACGTCCGTCTTCCATCAGACGCACCAGCTGAACTAGTTTTACATCCAACTGTTTTTCACCATTTGAGAGTGCCGATACGGCTGCTTTCATTCTCTTTACATATCCGCCGTGATCCGCTCCCCAAAAATCTATCATTTCGTCGAAACCACGCTCGATTTTGTTCATGTGATATGCAATATCCGACGCGAAATACGTCCACGAACCGTCTGATTTTTGCAAAGGTCTATCTACATCATCACCGAATGCGGTAGATCTGAATAACAATTGCTCGCGCTCTTCCCACTCTTCTGAATCATTGCTCTTAGGTTTTGGCAATACACCACGATAAATCAGATTCTTACCTTTTAAAATTTCTAGCACACGGTCAACAGCACCTGAGCGCACAAGATCTTTTTCAGAAGAGAAAACATCATGATGTACACCTAACGCTTGCAAATCATCTTTTATTATTGCGAGCATGTCATCGATAGCAAACTGCTTAAACATTTCAAGCCATTCGCTTTCTTCTGCCTCGACGAATTTATCGCCATACTGTGCGACAAGTTTTTTCGCGGTATCAATTAAATACGACCCCGGATACGCCCAATTTGGAAGATCTTCCCTTGCCTTTCCGAACTGCTCCAAGTACCTGTGATGTAAAGATTTTGCAAGGATTTCTATCTGCTTACCGGCATCGTTTATATAAAATTCCTTTGTGACATCATAGCCGGCGAACTTTAACAACTCTGCCAGAACATCACCTGAAACAGCTCCTCTCGTATGCCCTGCGTGAATTGGTCCTGTCGGATTTGCGGATACATATTCGATATTGACTTTACGCCCGTTGCCGAGATTGATTTTACCGAAATCTTCTTCACACATCTGAGGTAAACAGCCAATCAATATTTTTTTCGGAACGAACCAATTAATAAAGCCCGGTTTTTTAACATCAATGCTTTCAAAGTTCTCATTTCCGCGCAATTTGGAAACTATTTCTTCTGCGATTTCCATAGGACTACGTTGTAATTTCTTCGCTAAAATCATCGCGATATTTGTGGAAAAATCACCGAATGAAGCTTCTTTCGGAGGATCAACCGATATCAAGTCACGCCACTCCGAATCAACGCACTTTTCAACAATACTCTTATAAAACTGAAATAACGCCGTCTGCATATTTACCTCAAAATTGCGTTCAGAGTACCACTAATTTACTGGCAAGACAATAAAAACGGCTTTTCTAATCTCGCAATTGTTCTCCGCCGAGGATATGAACGTGAAAGTGTTTTACTATCTGGTTTGCGTTTTTACCGATATTGCTCAGGACGCGATATCCAGATTGCTTGATATTTAGCAACTCTGCTACTTTAGATACAGCCTGAAAGAAATTACTTGTTTCAGTCGGTGTTGCGTTGAGTACAAAGTCATCAAAATCGACACATAACTTCTTTGAAATTACCAGCGCATGTACCTTATACATCGGATTGATGTCATAAAACGCCAATACGTTATCATCTTCGTAGATTTTCTTTGAAGGAATTTCGCCCTGCAGAATTTTATAAAAAACATTATCTTTATCGTACATTGTAACCACCATTACTCTCTGAAACAGTATTAGAAGGAAAAGCCGTCGATTGCAATATTTATGTCTTTACGAGTTTCCATAAAACCAGACTTCGAAGCTATTAGCGGTACATTATAATTTGCACAAAATGTATTGACAACGTAAAGAGAATGTGTTATATTGTAATTGTTTGTGATGACGAAGGAGGCAACATGGCAAACCTTAATATACGAATAGATGCGGATCTAAAGCAGGACGTCGATAGAATTCTCGGACGTTTGGGGCTTAATGCTTCAGATGCTGTGCGCATATTTTTTGCTCGTATTCGTGAAGAAAGAGGCATTCCGTTTGCGTTAAAATTGCCCAATAATGGTTATGAAAATTGGGGCAATCAAGCGATTGCGGATGCGGAAAAGGATATTGAGGAAAAGAGAATCTCAGGGCCGTTTGACACGGTTGATGAAGTAATGAAATCGCTAGATGCGGATTAATTAAATGAGAAGGTTCAAATACTCGGTAAGATTTAAGCGAGATTATAGGCTCTGCAAAAAACGAGGCCGTAATATGCAAAAATTGCATGATATTCTATCAATTTTAGCGATAGGAAAAACGATTCCCGAACGATATAAAGACCATCCCTTAAAAAGCAACTGGAAAGGATACCGTGATATTTATATCGAGCCAGATTGGATTTTAATTTACAAAATAGAAGAGGGCGCAATTATTCTTCTTGCCGCAACAGGAACGCATTCAGACATTTTAGATAAGTAAGGAAAGCAGATTCATTGTGTAAAATAGTTATTATTAATTCCCAGCAGCACTAAAACGAAAATTCATCTCTTGCAATATTTGTATCGGCGTGGAGCACTTCTCGCTTGCAGGGGGCATTTTTTAGATACTGCATGAGAAAAATATCTCTTGATATCCAAGCTGTATCCGCTGAAGGGGTTATTCTTATTTTATCTGAAATTGTCGGCTGTTTCGTATCGATAACGAACGCAATTACATCCGGCAATAAGTTGCGAACGCCTTGAATTTCAATTGATGGATTAGCTATACCTCGACAGAATTCAGTGTCTGCTATCGTTTGTTCGTATATACTATCGAAATTTGCAGTTAAAGACGGTTCCACAATGTATACAAGTGGTTTTGCATTACCGTCTTGCGCACATTTTTTCGGAATACCAAGGGTGGCATATGGGACAGTTCCAACGAATTCCGCCAATCCTCCTCTGGAAGTTGACTCTTTTCCTGACGAATCGTGTGCAGGACATGGCAATCTGTTGTAATTGGCAAGATATGCTCCCAGTGCGACTTTTACATATTCGATATTGTTTTTGGTTGTTTGAATGCGAATAGCTCGATTAGCTACTATACTCTTAGTTATAAAAAAACCGGATACCAAGCCGATAACGGATAACGCAACGGCAATCTCAAGTAACAACGATCCCTTATTACCAAATGCGGAACAGCAGCACGCAGTTTTTTCCCTTATTTTTGAGATTATATTTCGAATTAACAAAACATTCTCCTGATGAATTTGATGCTTTTACCGCTCTGATATCTCCTGTAAACGGTTCTCCTGTGTCTCCGTTTTTGTCGATGTAATATGCCTCTTCAGGTGTTAAAATACCGGAGAAAGAGCGGTTATCTGTTGTTTGTTTGCATAAAACTATCCATACTCCGTCATGTCCCGGAATATTCGATGAGACGGTATAGAAGCCTCCTAATTTGCAAGTCGGAAATCCGTTTACAAGTCCGACGCTTATTAAATTTGCTGCGATCAGATGTGCCCAAAATCTCCTTGCATCGTCCATTGAAGATATTACGCCGTCGCCTCTGCCGTTAGTTACGTTGTCTCCTAGCATTTCGCGTGCGTTTTGCAAATCTCCCGGTAATGTTCCGTATTTATCCATAAATGCTTGCGTTGCTACCTTAAAGGTATTCACTTGCTCTGATACTGTTCTCAATCGCGCCGTATTGATGAGCTCCTTTCCTTTCATAGAAAAACTTACTATTAAACTGATAACAACGACAGCAATAGCCACCTCTATTAATGAAAATCCCATGTTTGACTTGATTAATCTTCTCATTTTTTAAACCTCAATGGACGAGGGTCATCTGCAAAAGTTTCATAAACTTTTTTGTCGGCGTTATGATGCGCTTTGCCTCGTTTCTGTAAAATTGTTGCTCTTAAAAAAATGACCAGTTCCGTTACTTCCGTCGTTTTTTCCCTTGCTCCCGCAAGGAAATCTGTTTCTTCTGCATGTGGAAATCCATCACGATAATTGCGTGACTTTTCCTGCATTAATCCGCCCATAACAACGATTTGTCCCGATCGTAATTTCAACACGGAATCCAATTCTCTGACATCGACAACGGGTATATCCTGAGTTTGAATGTTAATTATTCCTTCATTTGCGCGTCGCAAGATCGTGTTATAGAAAAATGGAACTTTTTTATATTTCACGATTTTGGAAATAGTCGGACGCAAATTCAGTACAACCGTATTATGTCTCTTATCTACAGACGGTTGAACAGCCATTACCAATCCGATAGGAATTGTATGTAATTTTGTTGATAAAAAATCGGTGCTTCGATTGTCAGCAACAGTTGCATATTGTCGTTGCAGTTCCGGAAGATATATCACTTCATTTTGTGCAACTTTCAGAATAGCAGATTGATTGTTCAACACAGTAATCCTCGGGCTGGACAACGTTTTTACTGCTCCGAATTTTTCAATCAATCCGGCAACTATGCTTAAATTTTCTCTGTTGATGCCTGCAGAAAATAAGCCTGTTCTATTGGAAAAATCTTTTACGACAGTAGCTCCGCCATCTCGCAAAATATTCCAATTGATGCCACCTTTAAACTCATCATTTAAATTTACTTCCAAGATTTTCGCTTCGATAAGCACCTGCGCTTCCGCAGAATCCTTTAATGCGCGCAGATATTGTTGCACTTCATTTTGTTTTTTCTGCGTTGCATATACCGTTACAACTCCGCCCTGTTTATGAACGGAGACATAGCCACTGTCTTTTTCTCCCCCGATAATTGTATTTAATGCTGTTTCCAGCTCCGCCCAAAAATCGTTTTTCGCTGTTCCCAAAACATTACTATTCGAACCATTATTGGTATATTCCGAAGAATTCGGTAGCTTTGACGCATTATTTCCGCTTGTGCTGATTGGTTGATTCATAAAGATATCTGTCGAAATGGAAATAGAGTTCTGAGTATCTCTCTGAGCATTTAAAAACTGGACATTATATACTTTTACAAAAGGTATATCGTTCTCTATTTTCACAGATTCGCCGTTAATTTCATATCTTAAATCTGTACTCGTACAGATATCCCTTAGGACATCCAGAAACGGACGATTATGCGCAGCAAAAGAAACCCTTCCTTCGACGTCTTGACCTATAAAAATATTAACTCCGACTAAATTCGCCATTTGAGTCAGAGCTTCACGTATTTTCATGTTTTCTGATACAGAAATAGAAATCGGTTTGTAAAATTTTCTGTGATATACGGGTTCGGATTCATCGGAATCTTCCGTTTCTATCGCTTCAAAGTCAATCATCAAATCGCTGACAGGCGCGGAAATATCTTCTAACGCCTTATGAGTTAAACTTTTTTGCTGAACAGTTCTCGGTTGATCTACGCTTGCGCAGCCCGAAACCAAAAGCACTCCTAACAGCCAACCGCGCCACACAGAACAACCTCACAATTAATTAAAAATTAGTTAAAATAGTAAAGGAACACTAATGAAATGTACAGCAGAAAAGTGAAAAATGTGAAGAACAACAATTAACGGGAAGAGCAGTAACGGGTTCAATGCCTGCAAAATGGGAGAGGGTAAGAATATTCATTTTAAAAATAAAAGGATTGATATTTGTAATAATAATTTTTTGCTTTAACGAATCAGAAAAATAACGACAAACTGAAGTTGTCACTTTTCGATAGATTATAAACGTAGAAAAG
>CAMNGH010000028.1 GCA_946538065.1 uncultured Holosporaceae bacterium | reverse complement strand
ACCACCTGTTAAATATTTAATGGAGAACAACGTGCTTCCGATAGGAATCAAATACAAAACCAATTGATTAAGTACCAATATTGTCCCTATTGATGTTCCTATATTCTCCTGCAAAGTAATCGCTTTTTTCGCTCTTTTATCGCCCTTCTTGGCTAGATGATACAAATACGCTTTTGACGCACTTGTAACAGCTGTCTCAGAACCGGATATTAAACCGGCAAGAGCTATGGAACAGAACATTCCCAATGCAAATAAAAAATAAACCATAAATCCACACTAAATAAAAAATAAAAAACTCTACTGCTCTCTGAATGTTTTCATAACAACAAACAAGCTTTTGTATCAGATATATTCTTGTATTTCAGAAGCGAACAGAAAAATCGATAATCACACATATAGTATTTTTAAGTTACCTATAGTAAAACACTAACATATTATAGTGATTACTTACTACGGTAAAGAATTATGAAACATTTTTTTATATTTTCTGGAGCACTTGGTGCAGTTTTATTAGTTGGAATCGTTGCCGTATTGTTTATCGGAGTCCCTTCAAATCAGAAAGAAATCGTAAAAGTTATAGACGTTAGAAAATAGTGCATAATCTTATTGAATTATTTGTTGAACATCTAAAAAGCGAAAGAAACTCTTCTCCTAATACCGTTTCTTCGTATGTACGTGATTTAGAAGAATTTTCTCTCTTCACAAATTTAGATAAGGAAACAACACAAGATGATATCAAAGCTTTTCTTTTGGAATTAAACAAACAAGGGTTAAAAACTTCCAGTATAAAAAGAAAGTTGTGCGCACTGCGACAATTCTTTAAATTTTTATATCAGGAGAAACTTATTCGAACCAACCCGATGAGGTTTATTCGCCAACCGAAAAGCGAGCGACCTCTTCCGAAAATCGTAGATGAAGACATAATAGAGAAATTAAAAAATGCCGTTGATTTTCTTCCGGAAGAAAAAGAACAAATTCGTGCCGATTTGATTCTATATTTATTATACGGTAGTGGCTTACGAGTCAGTGAACTTATTTCTCTCAAATACTCGGATTTTGTAGATAATAAATTTGTAAGAATATTCGGGAAAGGCAGTAAAGAACGTGTCGTCCCCATTCCGCATAAACTCATTGAAAAATTAAAATTATGGAAAACGGTTTGCTCACCTTCAGTTTGGATTTTCCCGTCTACGAATTCCAAAAAACATATTTCCAGACAGCGCGTATTTCAAATATTAAAACAAATCGCCGCTCTTTGCGGAGTTGATACGACAAAGATTTCACCGCATGTTTTGCGACATGCTTTTGCTACACATATACTGGAAAACGGAGCAGATCTCTTGAGCGTAAAAAAAATGCTTGGGCATCAAGATATCGCGACTACGGAAATTTACACTCACGTTACGAGAAAACATTTAAAACAAGTAGTTGAAAATTATCATCCTCTTTCACTAAACGAAAAAAACAAAAAATAATTATAAAATGTTGACATTTATTTTGTTATTGATATTCTACCTTGGGTTGTAGAAATGGTGTCGTATGGTAATTTCACGCAGTTCTTTATTGCATACAAGATTAGTAGATATTGTCTCGTCCAACAAAACTGTTTTATTAATGAAAGGAACCCCTACTTTTCCTTTGTGCGGGCTATCTGCTCATGTGTGTTTCTGGATGAAAAAACACAACTTATCGTTTAAAGGAATCGACGTTCTACAAGATCCGGAACTTCATATATTCCTGCGCGAACTTCATTCCCCCAAAACCATGCCGTACTTGTATATAAACGGAAAATTTATCGGAGGATACGATGAAATAAAACAATTTTTCGAATCCTCCAATTATCAAAATAGCGTTCTTGCGTACTAATTTGCTTTGTTTCTTGAACGCCGTTTAGAACATTTTCTTTTTTCGAGTTCGTCTCTGTAATGCTTCAGTTGTTCTCCTAGTTGCCGTAATTCAGCGGTTACTGCTTCCATCGTCGCTTTTTCCTCTGAAAGAATTTTTTGATGTATTTCATCCAACTCTGAAGCGTCTCGATTATTTTCACTTTTCATTTCCGATAAAGGGTTAAGCTCTCTGATTTCGGCTTCACCGTTTACAAGAGACGACTTCGTCTCATCACTCTCATCTTCTTCTTGCCTCTCCGACTCTTTTCCTTCGTTAGCGATTATCACTTTTACCCTGTCAAGAGCATACTCAACAAGTTCTATGCGATTTCTCTCACTTTCAACTGTAATTGTTCCCTCTAGAGATTCTCTTGGTCTCATAATCCCTTCTGTTTCAAATAACACATATAAAGAACCTAAAACAATAGCTATTGTATATCTCATAATTAAATTCCCACACAAAAACGCGCACATCGTAAAACATATCGAACTATTTGTCACTTTGTTTTAATCTCTAGTTTTCTCCATACTTAAAATTTTTGAGAAGTTTTTGCTCTTCGATTGTAAGAGAGCAGAAAATATTGTATTGTTGCGTTGAGTTTAACGGAGTTTTTATGGCAAAAGAGGATTTAATTGAGTTTTCCGGTGAAGTAACAGAGGTTCTACCTAACGCAATGTTCAGGGTAAAATTAGAGAATGGACACACTATTCTTGCTCATACTTCCGGCAGAATGAAAAAAAACAGAATCCGCGTACTTGTCGGTGACAAAGTAAACGTCGAAATGACCACGTACGATTTCACCAAAGGTCGCATTACGTTCCGCTCAAAATAACTTATTGTTTTAATATCGCTGTTGCATTATCCTTATATAAAGTGGTTTTTGTATTAAGGAGTAGTGTATCATGGCTATAGGTCTAGGAAAAAGAGTTTCTGAAATTCTCAACAGACAGATTACAGAAGAATTCGCATCTTCTTATCTGTATATGTCTATGTCTGCTGTTTTATCCGATATGGGGTTAGATGGTTGTGCTTCATGGATGATGAAACAAGCGGCAGAAGAATATCAGCACGGAATGAAAATTTTCAATCATATGCTCGAGCGTGGAGCAAAAGTAAAATTGCTTCCAATTCCTGCATCAAAACAAGAATGGAGAGCCCCTTTACACATTTTTGAAGAAATGCAGCGTCATGAACAAAAAGTAACCTCTTTAATTCATGCGATATATGAGGCAGCGGTTGCTGATAAAGATTATTCTACAATGAGTTTCATTCAATGGTTTATTGATGAGCAGGTGGAAGAAGAATCAGTTGCGACAAATTTGCTAGATAGATTGCGCAAAATGCAGTCGTCTGATTTGGGCGTTTTGATGTTTGATGAAGAGCTTTCCAAGAGAAAGTAACGTATGTTAAGCTCTGCATCTCAAAGAAAAGACGATCATTTGTCTTGTGTGCTCGCCGGCAAAGGAGTTTCCTCTAAGGCGAGCTCAGGTTTTGAAAAATATCGTTTCGAACACAATGCGTTGCCGGAAGTTGATTTCGCCGATATAGATACCTCGGTAAAATTTTTAGGTCGGCATATCGATTTTCCCCTTATTATTTCGTCACTGACGGGAGGACACCCGAAAAGTGAAAAGATAAATATCGGGCTGGCTGAAACTGCAAATGATTTTAATATCGGTTTTGCTGTTGGAAGTCAGAGGATTGCAATAGAAGACAGATCTTTTGAAAAATCTTTTAAGATAAGGAATTATGCTCCGAATATCTTGCTGTTTGCGAATTTAGGAGCAGTTCAATTAAATTACGGTTTTTCTGTTGATGAGTGTCAACGTGCTGTTGATATGATAGATGCAGATGCATTGATGCTTCATTTGAATCCGTTACACGAGGTTTTCCAACTTGAAGGAAATACAAACTTTTCAGGTTTACTATCAAAAATAGAAAAAGTTTGTTCAAAACTTGATGTTCCGGTTGTCGTAAAAGAAGTCGGCTATGGAATTTCATGCGCCGTCGCCAAAAAATTATACAATGCCGGTGTCAGCATTATAGATGTTGCAGGTGCAGGTTCGATTTCATGGACGGAAATAGAAAGCATAAGATCGAATGATGTTGTTATGAAAAATGCTTCTGAAACTTTCGCTGACTGGGGAAATCCAACAGCAGAATGTATAAAGGATATTTTGCAATCTTTGAAAAAAGTAAAAATCATTGCAAGTGGAGGAGTTAGAACGGGACTTGATATGGCGAAATCAATAGCTCTCGGAGCGGATATTTGCGCCAATGCTTCGAATTTCTTGTTGAAAATAGCTCATTCACGCGCAGAGTGTGAAAACTTCATTGAGACTTTGAAAGTAGAGTTTAAGACAGCAATGTTCTGTACAGGGTGCAAAAATTTAGAAGATTTGCGTTCTGTAAAACTTATAAAGGTTAATTCGTAGGTAGTTATGGCTTCTTATCAATATATTTACGTAATGAAAGGCGCATCTAAAACCTATCCGGGAGGAAAACAGGTTTTAAAGGAAACTTGGTTATCGTTCCTTCCGGGAGCAAAAATAGGCGTAATAGGAGGAAATGGTGCCGGTAAATCAACCTTGCTCAAAATCATGGCGGGATTAGATAAAGACTTCAATGGAGAAGCTTGGATAGCAAAAGGAGCGACTGTCGGATATCTTCCTCAGGAGCCTGAGCTGGATAAGAATGCTACTGTTTACGAAAACATCATTTCTTCGTTGAAAGATAAAAAAGCCATATTGGATGAATTCGATGCTGTATCAGCAAAATTCGCAGAAGAAATGTCTCCGGAAGAAATGGATGCATTAATAGAGAAACAAGCAAAATTGCAAGAACAAATTGATGCGCAAAATCTGTGGGATTTAAAGCGAACAATAGAAATAGCTATGGACGCTCTTCGTTGCCCGCCGGCAGATACGTCCGTTGCAAATTTATCAGGTGGAGAAAAACGTCGCGTTGCTCTTTGTAAATTGCTGTTACAGCAGCCTGATTTGCTTCTGTTAGACGAGCCTACGAACCACTTAGACGCTGAATCCGTTGCTTGGCTTGAAAAATATCTTCAAAATTATAAAGGTTCTATCGTTCTTGTAACTCACGACAGATATTTTCTTGATAATGTTGTCGGTTGGATATTGGAACTTGACCGTGGAAACACATATCCATTTGAAGGAAATTATTCAGCATGGGTCGAAGAGCGACAGAAAAGGATAGAACTCGAAGGGAAAAAGGAAACTGATAGACAAAGATTCTTATCACGAGAGTTAGAATGGATACGACAATCTCATAAAGCACGACAAGCAAAAAGCAAAGCTCGTATCAATGCTTATAACGAATTAGTTAAGCAAGAAGCTGATAAATCCTACAATACCTCGACTTTGTATATTCCTTCGGGAGAACATCTCGGAGATATCGTTATAGAAGCTGATAATCTCAGCAAATCATTTGAAGATAAAGTTTTATTTGAAGATTTATCGTTCACTATTCCTCCTGGCAGTATAGTTGGAGTTATAGGAGCAAACGGTGCCGGTAAATCAACGTTATTTAAAATACTCGCAGGGAAAGAACAACCGACAAGCGGTACGATTAAAATAGGTGAAACTGTTCATCTCGCATATGTCGATCAAAGTCGCGATGCTTTAAATGATAAAAATACCGTTTGGGAGGAAATTTCAGATTCCCTTGATGAAATAGAACTCGGCAAGCAGAAAGTTCCAAGTCGCGCGTATGTTTCGTATTTCGGCTTTAAAGGAGCAGATCAGCAGAAGTATGTACATCAATTATCAGGTGGCGAGCGCAATAGAGTCCATCTCGCCAAAATTTTGAAATCCGGCGCAAACGTTATTTTACTCGATGAACCTACCAATGATTTAGATGTCGATACGTTACGTAGTTTAGAAGATGCATTGCTTGATTTTACAGGATGCGCGATTGTTATCAGCCATGACAGATGGTTTTTGGATAGAGTCGCAACTCATATTTTAGCTTTTGAAGATGATGGCCATGTTGAATGGTTCCAGGGTGATTTTACGTCATATGAAGAAGATAAAATGAAGCGTTTGGGAATAAATGAAATCGTTCCGCATCGCATAAAATATAAAAAGTTAATTTGAGGTTCGAAATGAAAGAACAAAAAAGTATTTTCGAAATAGCTGACAAATATGACGCATTTTTTGTAGATGTTTACGGCGTTTTATTTGATGGAGTTTTGTTGTGCGAGTATGCAATTGATACTCTGAAGAAACTGAAAAATATGGGTAAGAAAATAATTATTCTTTCTAACACAACTCAAATTTCTGAAGATGCCAAAAGTGGCTCGATGCAGCGTGGAATGATGGAAGGTGAACATTATGATGATTTTATTACGTCAGGTGAATTTCTCCATCAAACAATAAAAAACAATCCATCAGAATTTCGGAAAATGATAGGTGCGGATGTAGAAACCGTAAAATGTATTTTTATGGGAAATAACAACGTATTCGCCGATACATTTTTAAAAAAAGTAGATAATTATGATGATGCTGATTTCTTATATATCGGAATACCGAGAATTTCCTACGGTTCTGTGCGTATGGATGACGTGTTAGATGAAGACGGCAATCACGTCAATATAGAAGATATTATTTCATCTGACTGGCACAAGCTGCAAGACAGTCAAGGCCGTCGCGGTTTTGAAGAATTCGCTCATCAACTGGAAATATGTTTAGAAAAGAAAAAACCGATACTACTGGCCAATCCTGATATCTTTGCTCATGGCACAGCGGATAACTCGAGGCATCGTGTTCCGATTGTTACTCAGGGATGTATAGGTAAATACTATGAAAAATTAGGTGGAAAGGTTATAAAGTTCGGTAAACCGTTTAAAGGAATATTCGAGTTCGCTAAAAAAGCTGTAGAAACAGACAAAATCGCCATGATAGGAGATACTCCGTGGACAGACATTTCAGGTGCTAACGCTATTGGTATTGACTCAGTAATGATTACCAGTGGAGTAGCTCAGGAGTTTTTCGCGGATATGCCGATTCATTTGCATACACATGAGAAATTGCAAATTCTTCTCGATAAAATTTCTCCAAAAATGGGTGAAGCAAATAGTAATTTTGAACCTACATTTGTTTTGGAAAAATTATGCTAAAAAACAATAAGTTTGAAATGTTAGACGTCTTTAAAGCAAAGCCGTTAATAGCTGAGCTGCCTCTTTGCACTGTCGTTATGGAAGATAAAGAGTTCCCCTGGGTACTTTTGATTCCGAGAAGGAAAAACGTTCTTCAAATCAATCAACTGCCTGCTCGTTCTCAATTGCAATTAATGCGTGAAATTAACGCTGTTTCAAACATCATGGAAAAACTTTTTCCGTGCGACAGATTGAATGTCGCGGCAATTGGCAATAAGTGTCCTCAATTACATATTCACATCATATGTAGGACAAAAAATGACTCCTTATGGCCTGAAACTGTTTGGGGAAAAGAAATGCAAAAATTAACAGATGAAGAACTGAAATCTCGCCTAGAAAAAATTCGACATGCTTTTACCGAATCGGTTTTCGATTATTAAAATTAGCAAAGCACAAAACATCGGCAGAAAGTCCTTTCATTTCCGCCGATGTTGAGATTATGCAAGATAAAGAATTTTGTTTCTATTAAAACAATTTATTTATAATAATCATTAGCTGAGCAACCATCGCCCATTCCAGAATTTCACCTGCTTTACACATAAGCTTATTGTCGCAATCCCGATTTACAAAAGGTCTATGCATCAGCCACACGACACAAAACAAAACGATAAATAATATAACTGCGACTCTCATAACTTCCTCTCTAAAATAATTACATTAAATTTTACAGAGAAAAAGTTAAAAAAACGTAAACTTTATATTAACTTTTCACCGGTTCTGTCTTTTAACAAAGTTAGCGCATAAATCGCAATAATAGCCACAAATGTAATTGGAATTATTGCAATTACTTTAATTGAGCTAGATGTTAAATAGCTCATAATAACAGGTGTTAAACCTCCAAATATCGCCTGCGCAATACTTAAAGATAATGATACTGCTGTACACCTAACCTTTGCAGGAAATGCTTCTGCAAAAAATGCTGCTCGACACGAATAATAAACGCTAATGAAGAATCCATACGCAACATGCAATGCCATCCAGTAGCGGAAATCCTTCACTTCCATCAGGAACATAATATAAGCAGTAATTGTAACCCCGATTATTCCGAATATTAAAAACGGTTTACGCGAAAAGTAATCTGATATATATCCCGCACCAAGCACTACAAATACAATAACAATGTTAGCCCAAGTACTGCATAACGTGGCATCTCTAAGAGACAAAATACCTTTTGATACTAAGAAATACGGAAAGAACGTCAGTAACGTATAGAATCCCACAGCACTAAACGCTGTTACCGCTATTGTGCATCCGACTTCTTTTTTGTGATCAATTAACATATTAATTATTGATTCTTTTTCCTTTTTCTTTTTTGCCGACTGTTTCCCCGGAGCAAAGAATGCAAAAGGAACTAGAACTACAGCACATAAAAATGGAATTCTCCAAGCAAAAGAATATACCTCTTCAGCTGAAAAGCAACTGTCAAGTCCGACTAAAGCACCACATCCCATAAGTACTCCGACCTGGCTACCTGCATCTGACCAACTTCCGTAAAACCCACGCCTATGTATTGGGGCTTTTTCGACCAGATGCACCATTGCTGCCGTATATTCTCCTCCCATGGAAATTCCCTGCAGCGCACGACACACAACCAATAAAATAGGTGCCCAAATTCCTATTCCGCTGTAATCCGGCAACAATCCAATACATATCGTCGGAACTGCCATCAGCAAAATAGATATAGAAATCGCTTTCTGCCGTCCGAGTTTATCGCCTATTGGACCGAAAATAGCAGCTCCCAATGGACGAATAAACAATCCAACGGATAACGCAAGAAAGCTCAATACTTCTCTGTAAGTCTCATTTTCCAATGGAAAGAAACTCTTAGAAATAATATGTAAAAACGGCATAAAAAGCGCAAAATTGTACCACGTCAGAACATTTCCAACGGCCCCTATAACAGGGCTGTATTTTTCTGTATCAAATTTAAACATACCTTATTTTTCCCTTATAAGTCTCGGCAAAAAGCTAAGAACTTCTCATTCCTGTGAGTTTTCAAATCAGCCACATTCGTTAAACTCAGCAAAGCAACTTTTATTCTATCACCAGCTGCTTTTATCGCTGCTAACGGATTTCTGTGCGCACCACCTAACGGCTCCTCAATAATATCGTCTATCATTTTGAAACGAAGCAAATCCTGCGCTGTTAATTTCAGTGCATTCGCGGCATCTTCTGCTTTTTCCGGATTTCTGTAGAGAATAGACGCACATCCTTCCGGGGAAATTACCGAATACGTCGAATGTTCCAGCATTAAAATTGTATTGGCAACAGCCAACGCAACAGCGCCACCTGATCCCCCCTCGCCTATTACAGTCGCCACTATCGGATTTTTAAACTGTAATGATCTTTCTATGCATTTTGCGATGGCTTCAGCTTGACCTCTTTCTTCTGCGCCAACTCCCGGATATGCTCCAGCGGTATCAATAAAAGTCAGTAATGGCAACTTAAACTTATCTGCAATATCCATAATGCGACACGCTTTTCTATAGCCTTCAGGATGAGGCATACCGAAATTATGGCGTATACGGTCTTCGGTGTCCTTTCCCTTTTCGTGCCCAAGAACAGCAACAGCGACACCTTTAAACTTACCGATACCGGCAGTAATCGCTAAATCATTACCAAATGCGCGATCTCCTGCCAGCGGAACGAAATCTTCAATTAAAGCTTTTATGTAATCTGATGTTTGAGGCCGTTCTTGATGACGAGCAACTTGCACTTTCTGCCATGGCGTTAACTCCGCATAAATCTGTTTAAGCAATTTTTTCTGCTTATTTTCTAAACGTTTAACGTCTTCAAGAATACTCAAATCACCGGTATTGAGCTTTTTCAATTCTTTAATTTTCGCATCAAGCTCAAAAATAGGCTTCTCAAAATCAAGTATAATCATACCCACCTCATGTAGCGCGTAATAGTATACCACGAAAGCCAAGATAACAATATGCGAAAAATATATGAGGGTTTCAGTAGGGCTCTTGCGAAAGTATTTTAGAAGTTTTTTAGCCCTTGGTAGTCAGGAGTTTCTAAATGTCATTTTCGACTTTCGCAATAACTCTAGTTTAATACATCCAGACTTTAAAAGAGGCGTTACACTTCTGATGGAACAGGCCGTACCTACTTTGCAACTTCACTGCGTAAAGTTTTTAGACACTTTTTTTGATTTCAAGAGATTATCAAATTTCAAAAATGGTCACTGTAGCGGTTGAAACAACGGAAAATGGACTTTCATAGAAAAGTCATTTTTGAATTGAAAATAATTTAATCACTAAATGTATAATTTTCCATTGTTTGTGATAAAGATTCTTTATTTTGCATTTTTTCTTACTTTTTCCTTTACATTTATTTTTATAAATGCAACCATAGATTGTTCACATGCGCAACCAATTGTTGCTTGGAGGAGATTGTATGAGAAGTTGTTTTTTATTTTTAAGTACCTTGATTGTAATCTACACATATGGAGTGGAGTTACGTAACAACTCAGTAGGCACATCGGGAAACGCAGGAACTGCCGCTCCTGGATCAGTGCTATCGCAAGTAAACATCTCGTCATCAATAGAAAGCACGAGAGAGGAGATAATCTTACTGAAAGCTGAAGTCAGAGCATTGCAACAACAGATAGAAGCTCTCAGTGTAAGAAGAGAAGTGAGAGATCTGTCGATGGACGAAAAAGTGAGTCAATTAACAAGTTTACGTAGAATTTTCGAAGAAAGACTGGCGTCAACTTGGAGCGGATGGGCTAATTTTAGTAGAGAATTTGATGGAATTATTGTGAGTACGCTCCAGGATTTAGCGACAACGTCTATAGCGTACGTGTGCCTAACTCAACGTGATATAACGGAATTTACTCGTTCATTGTTATCGGACGGCACACTATCGTGGCATTATGATCCTGACGCATCAAAAGTACAGTATATCGTACCTGAGAACATAAAAGTTTTTATGGAAAGAACAAGCTCTAGTGTTCAAAGGGACAGAAGTCAGGCAGAAGCAAGGTGCAGAAGAGATCTTGAGAAAAAAGTTGAGCGGAAAGTCGGAAGCCCCAATTATCGTCGTAAAGTAATTCTTTCAGGTAGCGAAATGATCATTCCAGAAGACGGATGGATTGAACTCTATACAGAATCAGGTGGCGAGATCGTTGAAACACCTGGTCGTACTTTTATACCTCCTCGACAAACGAACTTAAAATTTTCTGAAGGCTATATGTATCCCGTTTCAAGAGGAATGCGGATTGAAGTAGACGCTCGTTATCACGTTGCTTTTTATCCCAATATGATGTAGTGAAATCTGTTGCTCGAACAGAAGAGGAAATTAGGCTAATTTAAGTTAGATGAAAGCTCATTTGGGGATCGTAGAGTCGAGAACAAGAGAAATGGGATAAGATGCATCATTATTACTATGTCCATTCAAGGATGAGGTGACCTCAGTTTTTTAATTTTTTCTGCAATATTTACTTTTATTTAACTGTTTTTTGTGATAGTGACTTCAGTGAGTAAATTTTGATTGGGTAAAGTTAGATAATATGAAAAAAATTGTAGTATTAAATGCATTGTTGTCATTTGTCGCACAGGCCGAGAGCGCTGTTACATCTGGTCAAGAAGCTATGGAAGGTTTTTACGCAGGATTAGGAATCTGTTATAATCATTCAATTAGCAACATCAAAGCTATGGAAGCTTATCCAGATCCTTTTCCGGACATGCCTATTTGGTATGGTCAAACGATACAATGTAAAAAGAATGATACAATGGGAGCTTCTGTCGTTATTGGTTATGGAAGATTTGTAGACAATGTATTATACCTGGGAGGGGAAGTAATGCTTGATGTTGCGGATAGCAAAGCCTCCGAAGATCGAAACCTGTTGAGTAACGCAATTGTGCTCACATTTGAAAATCAATATTACGCGAAGATTAATGGAGTTGTGCCTTCTATAGCATTTCGAATCGGCAAATGGTGTTCTAGTTTTAATAGTGTAGTTTATGCAAAAGTTGGAATTGCGCTAATAAGAACAGAGTATCAAGAGAAAGGGGAATATTATGATCACAGCGTTAGAAAAAAGAGGATGTTTTCACCATTGATCGGTTTAGGTGTCGAAAGGAAAATTTTTGATAAGTTCAACGTAAGATTGGAAGGTGATTATAGGTTCCAAACTAAAAAAGAAGATTATTCGTATTTGGAGGGATCTT
>CAMNGH010000027.1 GCA_946538065.1 uncultured Holosporaceae bacterium | reverse complement strand
AATCTTGAGAGAGTGCAGCTACCACTTGTAACAAAAGCGTAGACTTTCCAATACCAGGATCACCGCCGATAAGTACGACAGAACCTGGAACAGCTCCTCCGCCCAATACTCTGTCAAACTCAACATTATTGCTCATCATTCGATTTTTTTGCGTTTGCGAATGGCGTAAATCTGTAAACTCTACTGTTGCAGAACCTTCTCCGCGGATATCGTTACTACGAACATCTTCGACAATCGAATTCCACTGACCGCAATCTTCACATCTACCCAACCATTTCGGATATCTCGCTCCGCAAGCTGCGCAATAAAAAATTTTTTCGCTTTTTGCCATTATTCAACACCACGCACCTTTACAATCTATAAAGCAATCGTGTTCATGTTGCAACAGTTGATATTTTTCTGTATTTTTTAGCTATTATTTTATTGTCGATTATATGTGGAGATGAACTTTGGGGCTTAATGAAAAAATCGCTAACGCAATAGAAGAACCGTTGGCAGGAAAAGGATACGGACTTGTCCGAGTGTTAGTTAGTGGTGGTTCAAGAACCGTTGTAGCTATTGATATTGAGAGACTTGATGATGCTCCTGTGACAATTGACGATTGTGTAGAAGCCAATCGTTTGGTTTCTGCTATTTTAGATGTTGAAGATTTTATCAAAAATGCATATACTCTTGAAGTTAGCTCGCCGGGCGAAAATCGACCTCTCACGAAAATTGGTGATTTTGAACGTTTTTGCGGTAAAGACGTAAAAATTGAGCTTTGCAATCCGATTAACGGAAAGCGAAAAATTTTCGGGAAGTTGGTGAGAGTTGAGCAAAACTCAGATGACAGTGTTGTCTATTTGAGAGAAGAGTGCGATACTGAGGCAGTTGAACTCGGAATATCGTACAAGAATATAAAAAAGGCGAGTGTTAAAAGAGTTTTTTAGGCAGAGGGTGTTTTAGATATGTCAACAGCTTTATGGTCAGATTCTCGTTTCTACGGGCCGGAATTATTGCAAATTTCAGATGCGGTTGCTCGCGAAAAAGGATTAGAAAAAGAACAAATCCTGGAAGCAATGGAAGTCGCTATTCAAAAAGCAGCTCGTTCTAAATACGGATATGAAAACGACATTCGCGTAAATATCGACAGAAAAACAGGAGAAGTTTCCATAACCAAATGTATTACTGTAAAAGATGTCGTCGAAAACGAACTTACGGAAATTTCCCTAGAAGAAGCGAAGAAAATTGAACCAACAGCTGAAGTCGGTTATGTTTTTTCAACGAAACTTCCTCCTGTGCATTTCGGAAGAGTAGCTGCGCAAGTCGGTCGACAAATAGTTACTCAGAAAATTAGAGAAGCCGAAAGAGAAAAACAATATGAAGAATTTAAAGGACGTGTCGGAGAAATAGTCAGCGGTATTGTAAAGCGCGCGGAATATAATTCCGTAACATTGGATATCGGACACACTGAAGCAGTTATAAGGAAAGATCAGCTTATTCCGAAAGAAAATTTCAGAGTTGGCGACAGAGTGCGTGCGTATATCGCAGATGTATCACGTGAATTGAAAGGTCCGCAGATATTTTTGTCGCGTACACATCCGCAGTTTTTGGCGAAGTTATTTATGCAAGAAGTTCCGGAAATATATGACGGTGTAATAGAAATAAAGTCTGTTGCGAGAGATCCGGGAAGTCGTGCGAAAATAGCGGTTTATACGGCTGATGGTAATATCGATCCAATCGGCGCCTGCGTTGGCGTCAGAGGAAGTCGAGTACAAGCGATTATCCAAGAATTGCAAGGAGAAAAGATAGATATTGTCCTTTGGTCAGATGACCCTGCGACATTCGCGGTTAATGCGTTAGCTCCTGCGGAGGTTTCTAAAGTTATCGTAGACGAAGACAAAAAAGAATTCGAGGTTATGGCGCCGGACAATCAGTTGAGTTTAGCAATAGGAAGAAGGGGACAGAATGTTCGATTGGCATCACAGTTAATCGGATGGAATGTTACAGTTGTTTCTGAAACGGAAGCACTTGAGAAGCAAAATCAAGAATACCATGCCCAATCGAAATTGTTTATGGACGCGTTGGATTGCGATGAAGTTATTGCTCACTTGCTTGTCGCTGAAGGCTTTTCAAATGTAACAGAGTTGGCTCAATCACAGAAAGAAGAGGTTTCTTCAATTGAAGGATTTGACGAAAGCTTGGCAGAAGAATTGATTTCTCGTGCAAAGAACTTCTTGGAAAAGAAACGAAAAGAAGACGAAGAGAAATTGAAAAACTCAGGAATAGACAAGAAAATTGTGGCACTGAACGTCTTTTCGACGGAGTCTTTGTTGAAGTTAGTAGATAACAATATCAAAAAGCTCGATGATTTGGCGGATTTGAGCGCAGATGAACTCATTGAAATCCTTCCTGATTTGGATGAACAGTCGGCAAATGACATCATTATGAAATCGAGAGAGCATTGGTTTAAATAATAGGCGTGGCAGGAGAGAATAATATGGCAGAAGAGAAAAAAATCACGCTGAGCTTGTCTCGTCCGACAGATGTAAAAAAACCTTTGGGACTTTCAGATAGTAAGGTGAGACAAAGCTTTTCTCACGGTAAATCAAAAGTCGTTACTGTTGAAGTAAAGAAAAAGAGAACTCCGTTAAAAACGTCGAACGCTTCTTCTGCCCCTGAATTGGGGAAGGTCGGCAATCTGACGAGCGAAGAGGTCGAAACAAGAATAAAGGCGTTAAAAGTCGCGATAAAAGAAAATAAAGAACAGGAAGAACTTCGTTTAAAACAAGAAGAAGAAAATCGCAGAATAGCCGAGGAAGCCGCTAAAAAGGCTCAAGAAGAGGCCAGAAAGCGAGAAGAGGAACAGAAACTCGCTGAAGCGAAAAAAGCCGAAGAAAAGGTTGAAGAAATCGTAATTCCGGAAGAGAAGGGTACGGAAGAAGTTCGCGAAGTTAGTAGAAAAAGAACCTTCGGCAATATAAAGTTGAACGAAGAAGATCATCATCACAAATTCGCTCAGCATAAAAATTTTAAGCAATTCAGAGATATAGATGATGAAGAGTTCACTGTTAAAAGTAATTCCAATAAAAAAGCTCCTGCCGTAAAAAGAGATATTAAAGAATTGAAGGGGCGTTATAACGGCGGAAACAGCAAAATTTCGATATATAATGCGTTGGATGATGATACGGAAAAAGTTCGTTCGTTATCCTCAATAAAAAGAGCAAGGCAGAAAAATAAATTCGTGGCAAAAGACCATGAAGATGTCAAGGTTATTAAGGAAGTTATTCTGCCTGAAACAATCAGCGTCCAAGAATTATCGAGCCGAATGGCGGTACGTGCAGGTGATGTCATTAAAGCTTTGATGAAAATGGGCGTAATGGCAACCGTTAACCAGATTATCGATGCGGATACTGCCGAATTAGTCGTGATGGAATTCGGTCATAAGGTAAAAAGAGTCAGCGATAGCGATATCGAAATCGGATTAAAGAAAGAAGATACCGCTGCCGATTTAGTATCACGTCCTCCTGTCGTTACGATTATGGGACACGTCGATCACGGTAAGACATCGTTGTTGGATGCGTTGCGTAAGACCGACGTCGCGCTGAAAGAAGCAGGCGGAATTACACAAGGAATCGGTGCGTATCAGGTTATGATGAAAGACGGTCGCAAAATTACTTTCATTGATACTCCGGGGCATGCCGCATTTACCGAAATGCGTTCCAGAGGTGCAAACATAACCGACGTTGTCGTATTGGTGGTCGCCGCTGATGACGGTGTAAAAGATCAAACTATTGAAGCAATTCATCACGCGAAAGCTGCAGGTGTTCCTATCGTCGTCGCTATCAACAAAATTGATAAGCACGGTGTAAATCCTGACAATGTCAGAAAAGAGTTGTTGAATCACGAAGTGATAGTCGAATCTTTCGGCGGTGATGTAATTGATGTGGAAATTTCGGCGAAAGCGGGTATCAATCTCGAGAAGCTGGAAGAAGCAATTTTGTTGCAGGCGGAAGTTTTGGATTTGAAAGCAAATCCGAACAGAAGTGCTGAAGGTGTCGTTATCGAATCTAAAGTCGAAAAAGGTCTCGGTCCTGTCGCTACCGTTTTGATTAATAAAGGTACGCTAAGAATCGGTGATATTTTCGTTTCGGGAAATGTGTTCGGTCGTGTCAGATCTATTCGCGATGACCGCAGAGTAAAATTACAAGAATTGACTCCTGGTATGCCAGGCGAAATTACGGGCTTTAACGGATCAACTGTTCCAGGCGACGATTTCGTCGTTGTTGAAGATGAAGCGAAAGCAAGAGAAGTCGCAAACTACCGTGACAGGAAAAAGAGAGAACAGTCGTGGGTCGTCTCGAGTCATACAACATTTGAACAGATGTTTTCGAAATATGAAGCCAATGAAAAATTGGATATTCTGTCAGTTATCGTAAAGGCAGATGTGCAAGGTTCTTCCGAAGCTATTTGCTCCAGCTTACAGAAACTGGCGAATGATGAGGTCGCTGTTAAGATACTTCATTCCGGTATTGGTGAAATAACTGAAAGCGATGTTGCATTGGCGAGAGCGTCAAATGCATTGATTCTCGGATTCAATGTCCGTGCTAATATGCAAGCACGTGATCAGATTCTACGCGATAAAATTCAGGTCAGATATTATTCGATTATCTACGATTTAATCGATGATATTAAGGCGTTGTTGTCGGGAATGTTAACGCCGGATATCAAAGAGAAAGTTCTCGGTTCTGCCGAAGTCAGGCAGACTTTCGATATATCCAAGTTTGGCAGAATTGCCGGCTGTATGGTCCTCGATGGCATTATAAAGCGCGGAGCGAAGGCACGCTTAATCAGAGATGGCAAAGTTATTCATACAGTGGATATTAAATCTGTGCGTAAGCAAAAGGATGACGTCAAAGAAGTCAAGTCAGGATTTGAATGCGGTATTTCGCTCGAGAATTACAATGATATTCACGTAGGGGATATTATCGAGTGTTTTGAATTAGAGGAAGTTGCTCGTCAGCTGTAAGAATATGCCTGAGAAAAACAGACAACAGAAAGTAGCGTCGGAAATCAAAAAGATATTGTCGGAATATCTTCTGCGTAGCTCCATAATCGATGACGAGGGCATAAGTTCCTCACTCATATCGATTACAGATGTTACGATAAGTCCGTGTCTGCAACATGTGAAGGTGTACGCTGTTTCTCTGTCGAAGGATTTCACGGATGAAGACAGTGTCGAGTATTTGAAAAGACACGCGCCGCAATTGCGCTATCACCTCGGCTCGCATATACGTTTGAAATTCACGCCAGAGCTGAACTTTTTTGTCGATGATTCTTTCGCTTATGCCGATAAGATAGAGTCACTGTTTCAAAAAATTCACGCAAAAGAAAAGCGAGCGTAAATGCCTCTGATATTTATCGCGTCTGACCATGCAGGTTTCGAACTGAAACAGTATCTGATTGAAACGTTAAAAGAAAATATTCGGGACTTGGGAACTTACAGCACGGAATCATGTGACTATCCCATTTATGCGAATAAATTGACGGAAGCGGTTTTAAACAACGCGAACAGCGTCGGCGTGCTCATTTGCGGAAGCGGTGTCGGAATGTCCATAACGGCCAATCGTAAAAAGGGCATTCGTGCCGAATTGTGTGCAAATGAAGAAATCGCGGCATTATCTCGACAACATAATGACGCAAACGTCTTAGTACTCGGAGCGAGATTTATCTCTAAAGAATGCGCACTGAGGTGCGTTCGAACTTTCCTGCAAACACCGTTCGAAGGCGGTAGACACGCGAGAAGAGTCGGGTTGATTGATAAAGACTATTGAAATAAGCTGCTTTAAGCATTCCTTTACTAAATACCGATATACTGTTCCGAGTGAAAGTTTGCTAATGGAAAAGGCATGAATGAATTTTTTTCCGTACTCGCAGAGGCCATAAAAGACATAATTGGGTACCTTACAACAGAACTTCCTGTACGATGGATATTAGCGTTGGTTATTTCAATTATTATACTTTACCTACTGCAAAGGGCGTTTTGCCTCTTTAATTAAGGAGATTCTATTTTGTTTACACTAACTTTTGGATTTTTTTTACGCTGTTTTATCTTATAACACAATCATTATCCACGTTTAGTCCTACAGACGCGGATATCGCTATATCGGGATGTTTCAATCCCTCTTCAATGATTTTGTACGCTCTTTGTTTCTCTTGGTATATCAACGAAGATATAGCATTTGCGTTGGCCACTTCAGAAGAAAGGAAAATCTACTTAAAAGAATTCTGTAAAGATCACTTAAGAGGAATTACCGTCGGTTTATTTGTACTTCTGGGAATCCTCTTAATCTGGTGGAAATTCTTCAGAGTGAATCCCTTTACCTAATTACAAAGACGTCACTTGACAGTGTTTTCCATTCTCGACTATTTTAAAGTGGCATTTTAAAAAAGTCGGAGAAAGAGATGACGTATGTAAAAAGAATAATAGAAAAAGCCATTCTCAAAGCAAACGAAAATTTTCCTGTGGTTATGCTGACAGGTCCGCGGCAGGTTGGAAAAACAACGGTTTTTCAAAATTGCGATAAAAACAGAAAATACGTATCTCTGGATAATCTGACTGACAGAAGAATGGCTATTGAAGATCCTGACCTGTTTCTGCAAAAATATTCTCCGCCTGTTCTAATCGATGAAGTGCAGTATGCACCTAATCTTTTTTCCGCTATTAAAGCCGATGTTGATACACGAAAAGAAAACGGTATGTATTGGCTTACCGGCTCTCAGCAATTTCACCTTATGAAGCATGTGTCCGAAACACTCGCTGGACGCATCGCGATACTGAATATGCAAGGATTTTCTCAACAGGAACGTTATGACGTTGGTCAATTAAGTAACGTGTTTCTTGATACAGAACAAGCTTTGGCACAAAGTCCGACGCAGATTTCTCTCATGGATCTTTACAAGGCTATCTGGAAGGGCTCATGTCCGAAAATGGTATGTTCTGACGATGATTACTGGGAACTATACTACAGCTCATATCTTCAATCGTATATAGAAAGAGATATCAGGGATCTTGGAGCCATTTCCGATGAATTGGTATTTTTGAAATTTATGCGTGCAATCGCTGCCAGAACAGGACAACTGTTAAATTATTCAGATATTGCGAAAGATGTAGGTATCTCTGTCCCTACGGTTAACGCATGGATATCAATTTTACGAACTTCGGGTATTATCTACCTCCTTGAACCCTATTACTCTAATCTTTCAAAACGCATGACGAAAATGCCGAAAATTTATTTTTTGGATACAGGACTAGCATGCTATCTCACTAATTGGCAGAACCATAACGCGTTGGAAAGTGGCGCGATGAACGGAGCGATTTTCGAAACTTATGTCGTTTCTGAAATTTTGAAATCATTTTGGTTTAATGGAAAAAGAGCCCCCATATTTTTCTATCGTGATAAAGATAAAAGGGAAATCGATATAATCCTGGAAAACAACGGTAAACTGATTCCTATTGAGATAAAGAAAAAAACCGCGCCTGATAAATCAGATATAAAAAATTTCGATATTATTGATTACGAAACTGGATTCGTAGTATGTCTTGCGCCGAGCTACTCTTTTGTTTCAGAAAAGGTAAAAGCCATTCCCGTGGGGTATTTATAAGTAAATATTGTAAAGACCATTCGTCCGCGCCCTACAAGAGAACGTCTTTTCGCTTTTTCGACTATTTTAAAGTGGCATTTTAAAAAAGTCGAACAGTGGTTCTTTTACTATAGAAAAATTTTTTCTTTAACTTCTTCTTTCTTCATACTTTCGCAAGAGAATTATAGAATTCTTTTTTTCGCCTTTCTGCGGTTCATAAATGCTATATTCCAGAATATATAAAATTTCTCTGTTTAAAAGGATGAATTACCCTTTCAAAATATAAAAAAGAGGAATTATCCATAGTTTTTAATGCATTTCATAAAAAACTCTTGACAAGTACGGGGTTTTTAATATTCTGGAGAAAAGTTGGAAAAATGACAATGCAAGAGTTTACCATAGAACGACCTCAGTACATCAAAGAACTGTTAATGTTTAAAGATACAGATCTGATAAAGATATTGACGGGCGTAAGGCGTTGCGGAAAATCTACTGTGTATGAGCTATACGCAGAAGAACTGAAAAAACAGGGCGTTTCTTCAAATCAAATTCAGATTATAAAATTAGAGGAAGAAGAAAACTTTGAACTTTTGGATTATCATAAATTGCACGAACGGATTATGGATAATCTGGTGGCAGATAAAAAGAATTATATCTTTTTAGATGAAATACAAAATGTGAAAGACTTTGAAAAAACCGTTCGAAGTTTATACGAAAAGAAAAATTTGGATTTGTACCTGACGGGTTCGAACTCTAGGCTTCAGTCGGGAGAATGGGCGACATCATTAACAGGCAGATATATCGAAATAAAAATGTATCCGTTATCATTTAAGGAATTTTTATCTGTTCATCCAACGGAGAATTTGGATAAAGCTTATTCTGATTATATAAGTTATAGTTCATTTCCGTACGCACAACATTTTGTAAACCTAAATATGCCTGATTTAAAAAAACAAATAGAGGTTTACCTTACGGGCATTTATGACACGGTGGTTTTGTATGACGTCATGGATAAGAAAAACATTACGAATGCCAATCGAATGAAGAGAATCATGAAGTTTATGGCAGGTGCGATAGGTTCTGAGATTTCAGTTAAGAAAATGAGTGATATGCTTAAATCTGACGGTATTGCCATCCAACCGGCGGTGCTGGACGATTATTTAGATGCGTTTAGAGATGCTTACGTTTTGTATCGTGCCGATAGATATGATGTCAGAGGACGCAAGGTTTTGAAAACACAAAATAAATATTATTTAGTGGATATGGGCATAAGGAATTTGCTTGTAGGCGGAAGGCTCGAAGACAGGGGCCATATTTTAGAAAATATTGTTTATTTGGAATTGTTGCGTCGTGGTTATAACGTTTACGTCGGTAAGATAGATTACAAAAATACCGAGAAAAAGGTCGTGAAGAGAGAGATAGATTTCGTTGCCGAGACGCCTCAAGGAGTGGAGTATTATCAGGTATCAGATACTATGAACGACCCTAAGACGCTGGAACGAGAATTAGCGTCACTTAAATTGATAAGAGACAATTACCCTAAGTATGTTCTAACGCGTGACTACGGAACATACGACTATAACGGTATCAAACAGCTGAATGTTTTAGAATGGTTGAGCGAATAAGAAAGGAAGCTCCGGACAAAAAGACATTTACGAAAACTCACAAAACAAAGAATCCGAAATTTCGCACGATAGAAGGATAAGCAACAGGATTATTCCTTACTTTCTTTTATCTCTTCTTCCTCGTTATCTTCTGGTTCAGGTTCTTCAAGTGCGGAACCTTTGCTTATGAACTTCTGGAAATAGATACTCTTCATTGTTGAATATAAAGTCGCCTGATCCTTTTTCATGTTATCTACCAGTTGCATGTTTGAAGCTCTGTCGCTTATCGCACTCGCTATGGCTTTCAGAAGCATATACGGGAATCCGATGAAATATCCGACAGGGTCAGCAAACCATGAAATTGGTTCTGCTATAGCGTCACGAGTTGATGACGGTCCAAAAACCGGCAATACCAAATAATCTCCGTTAGGAATTTCCATTTCTTTAAGCGTCGCTTTGTAACTTGTTTCGGCTTTTTCAAGTCCGATTTGTTCTGCTACATCGAACAGGCCCAAAATGCCGAGCGTTGAATTTATAACGAAACGGAATACAGAATTTGTTGCATGCTCTGCATCAAATGAGACGGCATAGTTAATACAATAGAATGGTTCTTTCCAGTTCATAAGAAAGTTCGAAATTGATTCCTGGATAACCTCTGGAGCTATGGTATCGTACCCAGCCGCAAGCGGACGTAAAACGTAGTCATCTACATCCATATTGAATTCGAGGGCGTTCTCATTAAAAGTTCTATGCGGATCTGGATTATCAACTGTTGCAGAACATGCAGTCAATAAACATAAGGTAAGCCATCGGACGTTTTTCTTCATTGTAACTCTCAACAAATCATTTGCCATCACTATATCAGGAAAAACTTAATTATGATTTAACATCAGCAAAATATATTTTTAAAAATTAACCTTTTCTTAATCTGTTTTTCGCAAAATATATATGCAGTTTTTATCAGGGACATGAAATATGTATACACTTTATGATGCCGCCTATTATTTAAGAGTTCCGTCAAGGATATTCGCTCAGTCTGTAAGGACAGCGTTGAGGGCAAATCCGGAAATATTGAAATTTGGAGCGACTCGATTCGTCGAAGGTTTAGCCGATATGTATGAACGTTCCACCAGATACGTCAAAAAACCGGAATTTAATATAGATTCTGTAAAAGTCGGCGAAGAGGATGTTCGCGTATATCAGACGACTGTTTTGAAAAAGCCCTTTGGGAATTTAGTGCACTTTACAAAGGAAAATCAAAGTAAAGATGAGCCGAAAGTGCTTATTATCGCGCCTGTATCAGGTCATTTTGCAACCTTGCTGAGAGATACGGTCAAGCGTATGGTGCCGAAACATGATGTTTACATTACCGATTGGATAAGCGCGCGTGAGGTTCCATTATCTGCAGGAAGTTTCGGATTAGATGAATATCTGACGTATCTCATAGATTTTATGCATTATATCGGACCGAATACGCATGTAATGGCGGTGTGCCAGCCTGCAGTTCAGGTTATGGCGTTAGCCGCAGTAATGGATGAAGCTAACGATCCGTGTATGCCTGCGACAATAATTCCGATGGGCGGACCGATAGACCCTCGTGCGAACAAAACGCAAGTAAATAAATTTGCTGAAAGTTATTCACTGAAATGGTTCGAGAATAATATGCTTACATTTGTTCCGGAAGGACACGTCGGAGCGGGTAGGCGAGTATATCCTGGATTTATTCAGATTACAGCGTTCATTAGTATGAATCCTGATGCTCACTACAGAGCACATATTCAGTATTTGGAAGACAGAATTACCAATAATCAAGCTGGTATAAAGAAACATACGGATTTTTACGATGAGTACTTATCAGTTCTCGATATGGATGATATCTATTTCCTCGAAACCGTGGAAAAGATTTTCCAGACTTACGAATTGCCACGAGGCATCATGAAATATAAGGGACACACGATAGATCTAAAAGCCATCAGACGTTGTGCATTGCTGACAATTGAAGGCGAAAAAGATGATATATCCGCACCGGGACAAAGCTTTGCCGCACACGGCTTGTGCGTCAATTTGCCGAAAGACATGCAAGACCACTACCTTCAGCCGGGAGTAGGACATTACGGAGTGTTCTCCGGCAGTAAATGGCGTGCCTTCGTCGCACCGAAAATCGAGGAATTCATACAGAAATTCGATAAAAAAACCGGAAGTTATTATAAGAAGAAAGCGAAGTGAGAACACTACACAGCTTATATTACTTTACGGATTTAAGAAAATTTTCAAGAGAAGATCTCTCGTTATCGAGTAGTTTTTGTATGCGGGCTTGTTCTTTTTTGTCACGAATATAGCACGGTACCTCTTTCGCATCGTATATGCCTGAGAAAGGAAAAGTAGTTCCTCCAACAGAAAACAGCAATTTTGATTGAAAATAGCAAATGAAATGACGGCGAGAGTATAACGCACAATCCAATTTGTTAGGAATTTTAGAAACGATGATATTGTACATCTTGCGTTCGCTATTATAGCCAAAGCCATAATGTTCAGTGTTTGGATCCTCGAATAATTTACACAAATCATTAAGACTGCAGTTGGTCGCATATGTAAAAACTTCTCGTCCTTTAGCTTTCTCTGAAGGAGAGTTATGAGAGAAAAAATGCATATTAGCATCCGGTCTTGGTAAGTTAAACTTGATATTAGATTGCGGTTCATTATTGATGCGTTGGCATGGCATATTATACAGTCCAGATAAATCGAGGCGCACGCGCGAATTATTACACGTATTTGATATATCACTACTGCAGTTGCCATCAAATTTTAGTTTTTGTAAATTGTATCTGCCTGGTATATAGCAATCTGATATATAGCAATTTCGGTTGGGCTTTATCCCCTCTACGTAACAACTGCAAACCAACATCGATAAAACAATAAACGTTACAACTTTCTTCATATTAATCTCCAAATATACAACCTTAGATTGTCATTATAATAGTGATTCGTCTACAAAGTCAACATATTCAGATATCTTTAGCATATGTTTGAACGAAAAATGCAAAATAGATTTTCCTTTTA
>CAMNGH010000026.1 GCA_946538065.1 uncultured Holosporaceae bacterium | reverse complement strand
GGCCAATCAAATCCGAAGAAGAAGGGACTATCATCTTCTAAAGGAATAGAAGCTTCACGTGCTCTTTTATGGCAAGGACGATCTTTTTCTTCTTCATCTTTGTGTTCACGCATTAAAGAGGATTTTGTAAAAGGAACAGATACTTTTTGTGGCCTATCTTTAACACTAGGTTGTTTTGATGGCGTTGGTTCCATACCTGAGGCAATAGTACTAATAAGTACTGTAGCTATAGTAGCCGACAAAGTTTTCATGATCCTCCCCTTGTAATCTCTTCTTTCTACTGAGGTTCCGTAATTTCAAATACAAACGCGATATTACGAACAAAAATCGCTGACAGTATAGTTTTCCTGCCGTCTTCGTCAAGTTATTTCTGATAAAAATCTAAAAAATATTTTTAATGTTTTAAAAAATTTTTTGCGAATTGCAAGCAATCGGGAAGAGTCGCATTGTCGTGAATTTTCCAGAAATTGCGGGTTGCTATCATGACATTTTTCAGCTGTTCTTCTGATAAATTAAGGTTTTTCAGATGAGATGCTTTCAGTGGAAAAGTCGCATATCCATCATCACAGTACGCTATCAGGTCATGCATAATCGATAATATCTGATGCTTAGATGATATTCCATCGGCAAACCATTTTACTGCCAGGTACTTTATATAGAACGCTTGCAACTCTTGTTTTGTTTGTTTCAATTGACGCTTAACATTAGTTATATCTGAAAACGGCAAAGCGATGGCTTGTTTGATATAAGACGGAAATTGATATTTATGAACATAATTGGTATCAGAAAATTTTAAAAGCATACACAAGCGTTGAATACGTGATAACTCATCGAATATGCCGAGCTGATTGCAGATTTGAAGTGAATTAATTTTCATTCCGAATAATTCATGTAGAATCGGTGTCATTGCCGGAATGGCCCTATATGAATCATCAATTGAAAACAATTGTATCAATTCTTTATAAATTCGTTCACTGGATAACTGAGTTAAATTTGATTTGAGCTCTGAAATAATCGCTAAATAGTCGTTATTAAATTTATACTCGCCGTATTGTGCAGTGAAACGGAAATATCTCAAAATGCGCAAATAATCTTCTTTTATGCGTGTGCGGGCATCTCCGATAAAACGAATGTTTTTGGTTTTTATATCACGTAACCCATTGTGATAATCGAATATTTCGCCGTTTTTATCCATATATAACGCATTGACTGTAAAATCACGTCTTGAAGAATCAATTTCAAACGAATTTGTGAATTGAACTTCTGCCTGTCGACCAAAAGTTTTTATATCTTCTCGTAGCGTTGAAATCTCGTATGATTTTTGGTGATAGCGTACCATCAAAGTACCATATCTTTTGCCCAGAGGAATAACAGGAAGTCCTGCTTTTTTGAAAATATCGGTGGTTTGTTGTGGCGTTGCAGAAGTCGCGATATCTATATCTGTAAATTCTTTATTCAACAAAAAATTTCGAACGGCCCCTCCGACTATTCTTGCAGCATAGCTGTTTTGTTCTAACGTGTTTAAGATATGAAATACATCTTCGGTTATTAAGCTATTTTTTTTATCACAACCCATTGTTTCAAAGCCCGATATTTATGTATTCTATAACACAGTTGAGGAGAAAAAATAAAATGAATCCGAGTGAAGAAATCGAAAAAATGGAGTTTGAAGAAGCTCTTCACGAATTGGAAGAAATAGTGAAAAAGTTAGAAGATGGAAAATCTTCACTGAAAGAGTCGGTTGCGCTTTATGAGCGAGGTACATTACTGAAGAAGCACTGTGATAAGATTCTTGAGGATGTACAGCTGAAGCTGTCGCAAATTTCATGCGATAAGTCGGGAAATATTTCCTTAACTGAACAGAAAACGGAGTTTTAGATGGATATAATTGTTGTACCATTATTGCTACTGCTGAAGGCAGTAATAGGATTGCTTATAGTGGTTGTTATCGCTGATGTAATGCTAAGTTGGTTAGTCGCTGCTAATGTGTTGAATACAAATAATCAATTCGTTTACATGATTATCAGAACATTATCCGGAATATCCGGTTTTATGCTGGATCCGATTCGAAAGAGAATTCCGATAAATATGGAAATGCTGGATTTATCACCAGTTGTTTTGATTTTGGTATTATCCCTTCTGGAGAATATTATAAATCGCTTATTGATGAGGTTTTAGCAGAGGTTTATGAATGGCGAAGATTATAGACGGATTGAGTATCGCAAATGAATTTTGTGATGGTATACGGATCAGAGTGGATGAAATAAAAACGCGCGGTGTGTATCCTCGTTTGGCTGTAATCAATGCAAGTGGAGAAAATTCGCTTTCAAATATACTTAAAGTCGCTACGTCTGTTGGTATTGAGGTTGATGTATATCAATTTGATAAGCAAGTAAATTCAGATGAAATTGCAAACTTAATAGCGCAACTTAATGCAGACAGCAAAACTCATGGCATTTCATTAAGATCTCATTTGCCGAAAAGTGTGCGTTTCAGAGAGTTAATCAACTTAATAGATTCGGATAAAGATGTCGAGGGGCTGACGACACTTAATCAGGGACGTTTGTTTTCAGGTGAGCCGGGAGTGGTTCCTTGTACTCCGTTAGGTGTATTACATTTAATACGAACCGTTCATGAGGATATTTCTGGACTACATGCAGTGGTTTTGGGACGTTCTTCTATTGTTGGCAGACCTTTGGCTCAATTATTACTGAATTCCAATTGTACAGTGACATTATTGCACTCGTATTCGCATGATTTGCCGGAAATTTGCAGAGATGCGGATATTTTGGTTAGTGCGACAGGACATCCTCATTTTGTAACAGAAGAATTTATAAAAGAGGGCGCAACTGTTATTGATGTGGGAATAAATAAAGTAGAAGAAGATGGGAAAATAAAAATTGTCGGTGATGTTGATTTGGATAATGTAGCATCTGTCGCAAAAGCTATAACTCCTGTTCCGAATGGTGTGGGGCCTATGACTGTCGCGTATCTTATGCATAATGTTCTGAAATTAGCTTGTTGTTATTAAT
The DNA here is from genome assembly GCA_946538065.1 of uncultured Holosporaceae bacterium. Lineage (GTDB taxonomy): Bacteria > Pseudomonadota > Alphaproteobacteria > UBA3830 > UBA3830 > JAILGW01. The sequence goes on along the minus strand of CAMNGH010000026.1, from coordinate 9,296 downwards.
CGGAGATAAAAAATGAAGAAGGTTTATTTTATGTTGTCGGCATTTATGCTGTTAGCGAATTTTGAGGTAAGTGCGGAAGACTTGGATGGAACATTTGAAAACCTTGAAAATTCAAATGAAAATCTCAATCGAGTAAAAGACGCTAAGAAAACGCCTGGTTTTGAAGAATTATCTGAGACCGTCAGGGAGTTATTGGGAAGGGTAGAGGTTCTTGAAAAAGAAGTACAAGACCTTAAGACTGAAAAAGCGCAAGAAGAAAATGCTCAAAAAGAAGCGGATAATGTTGCTGGTAAGGCTCCTGAAACGGTTGTAAAAGAGGTTGAGGATTTAATAGAGCAAAACGAAATGGAAAAGGCTCGGCGAATTATCCATACGTTTGTAGATAAAAATCCAACAAGTATATATTGTGGAATGCTGTTGTTTTATGCAGGCAGCAGTTATTTTATTGAAAAAGATTATCAGAACGCTGCTATGGAATATATGAAAAGCTTTAGAGCTAATCCGAAAGGAGCAAAATCTGCAGAAGGTCTGTTTAAATTGGCCTTATGCTTCCGTAATCTGTCGCAGATGGAGAAGTGTAAATCAACTCTCGAAAAAATCATAAAGGAATATTCCGGAGAATTTGCGAATAAAGCTAAAAGTGAGTTGAAAAAGCTAAAAGAAGCCAGTAACAACAATAACTCTGATAATAATATCGGAGCTGAAAATATCTGAAATGCAAATCTCAACTGATTTTATTGATGAGATTACGACGCGTGGACTGTTTTGTGCTGAAGCTGATAGGCTAGCAGATTTTTGCAATAATCACTACGGAGCGACAATCGATAAAATTTGTGTTGGTGTATCAGGTGGGGCAGATAGCCTAGCTCTTTTGCTACTTGCAAACTATTGGGCAGAAAAACACGGTATCAGCATATATTGTGTAACTGTTGACCATCAATTGCGACAAGAATCAGCAGAAGAAGCAAGGTTCGTAAAAGATATATGTGGGACAATCGGCGTTTTTCATAAAACGATAGTTTGGCAACGTAATGATGAGAATATTCCACATACAAAGCTTGAAAATACAGCAAGAGAAGCTCGATATAATTTACTGGCAAAATTTTGTTCACAACATGATATCCCGATTTTAATGACAGCGCACCATTGGAATGATCAGCTTGAAACTTATGAAATGAGGCGGAATTTCAACAGTTCTGAAAGTGGATTGGCAGGTATGAGTCAGGTTCGTTCATTGACTAATGAAGTGTGGCTTGAAAGACCGTTATTACACTTTTCGAAAAAACATTTGCAGGCTTTTTTAAAGCAAAAACAAATAAACTGGAAAGAAGATCCGATGAATACCCAGGCGGAATTTTTGCGAGTAAATTATCGTCGGAAGATTTTTAATTATGATACAGAGAAAATCGCAGAAATATCGCAAGAGCTTATGGAGTTAAGCGAAAGACGACAAGCAATTGAATCTGGCGCTGTGCATTTCTTGAAACAGTGTTGCTATTTTACTGAATACGGATATGCAATAGTTAATAGGTCTGAATTTCAAAAAGAAAAAGAAATTATTCAATGTGAAGTTTTGAAACGAATAATTTGGAATATCGGTGGAAAAAAATATGCGACTCCGATTTCAAGTGAAGTGTTACAGGAAATAATGTCGAAAAAAATAAATACTATTGGACGATGCCTTATCAAATTAAAGAAAGATAAGCTCTATGTTTTCAGAGAAAATCGAAATATTCCGCACATTATCCCGAAGGGTACTTCTTTCAAATGGGATAATCGTTTTTTGATAAATCTTAACACTGAATTAAGTGATTGCATCGTACAATCAACTCGTCCGTCGGAAGATTTAAATATTCCGCGGGAGGCGTGTATCGGTTATCCGTGTTTGTATCGACGAAGTGATAACAGTATTCACGACAGAAAAAATTATGATATTGTGTTTATGAATAAGGTAAACTTATTTGATATATTTGTATGAGTTGTACGGAGTAGAAAGTGAGTAAAAATTACAAAAATCTTACTGTTTGGATTGCGATAGGATGCTTTGTGTTTCTGTTAATACAAGCGTTTAATACGTCGAGGGATGATGTTTCTAGTATTCCATATTCCGAATTTTTGAATGACTTGGATAGCGGACGTGTTGCGACAGTTTCTATACATGGGTTGAATATTGATGGACTGACTGTAGATGGTCGAGCGTTTTCGACTTATGACCCGCGCGATCCTGATTTAGTGAAAAAATTATTGGCAAAGAATGTGAAGATTTCAGCTCAACCGAGTAATGAGAATTCATCACTGTTGCACTTGTTTTTGAGTTGGTTACCGTTACTGATTCTCGGCGCAATTTGGTTTTTTGCACTTCGACAGATGCAATCGGGTGGTAATAAAGCTCTTGGTTTTGGGAAATCAAAAGCGAAATTGCTTACAGAAAAGAGCGGTAAAATTACCTTTGAGGATGTCGCAGGTATTGATGAAGCTAAAGTTGAATTAGAAGAAATAGTGGATTTCTTGAAAGATCCGAATAAATTCAGACGACTTGGCGGAAAAATTCCAAGAGGTGTTTTGCTAGTTGGCCCTCCGGGAACAGGAAAAACTTTGTTGGCTCGTGCGATAGCAGGGGAGGCGAATGTGCCGTTTTTCAGTATATCCGGCTCTGAGTTCGTCGAGATGTTTGTCGGTGTCGGTGCAAGCCGTGTTCGAGATATGTTCGATCAGGGAAAGAAAAATGCTCCTTGTATTATTTTTATCGATGAAATCGATGCTGTCGGTCGTCACAGAGGATTCGGACTTGGTGGCGGAAATGATGAGCGAGAGCAGACACTCAATCAATTGCTTGTCGAAATGGATGGATTTGAAGAAAACAATGGCGTTATCGTGATTTCGGCGACAAATAGACCGGATGTTCTCGATCCTGCATTATTGCGTCCTGGACGTTTTGATAGACAAGTCGTTGTTCCTGCTCCTGATATAAACGGCAGAGAGAAAATTTTACGAGTTCATTTGAAGAAAGTTCCGCTCTCAACAGATGTTGATCCGTTGGTAATAGCTCGCGGAACCCCTGGGTTTTCAGGCGCTGATTTGGCGAATTTGGTGAATGAAGCGGCGTTATTGGCTGCGCGAAAGGGAAAACGCGTAGTTGGTATGGATGAACTTGAAGAGTCAAAGGACAAAGTTATGATGGGAACGGAACGACGTTCAATGGTCATGACTGAAAATGAGAGGAAACTAACAGCCTATCATGAAGCAGGGCATGCTATTGTCGCGTTGAATATTCCTGAATCTGATCCGATTCATAAAGCTACAATTATTCCGAGAGGGCGTGCCTTGGGAATGGTTATGCGGTTGCCGGAAAACGACAGAATATCAGTTTCACGAGTTAAGCTTGAGGCGGATTTATCCGTCGCTGCAGGTGGTCGTTTAGCCGAAGAAATGATTTTCGGATATGATAAAGTTACGACCGGAGCGTCAGCGGATATCGAGCAAGCAACACGTATTGCCAGAATGATGGTTCTAGAGTGGGGAATGAGCGATAAATTGGGGTTCCTTTCGTATGCCGGAGATGGTGCGCAGGAGGTGTTTCTTGGCCATTCGACTACGGCGAGTAAAAATCTTTCGTATGAAACCGCCAAAATCATAGATGAAGAGATTCGCGCAATTGTCGACAGGACTTATGCTCGTGCCAAAAAAATCCTTGAAGAAAATAAAGAGGCTCTAGAATTACTCGCTCAAGGCTTACTGGAACATGAAACCCTTACCGGCGATGAGATTAAAAAGATAATCGGCGGGCAAAAGTTGGTAAAACGAAAGAAAGAAGTCGTTATACCAACGTCTAAGAAGTCCAAAATGCCGACAAGTGCAGATTTGGAAAAGCCCGTAAAGAAACGAGTATCAAGAGTAAAAAAAGAGAAACAGCCATTATAGAATTAACGGTAATTACAGACGTCAGAAAGAATCGGTTAGATAAGTTTCTGGCGTCTTCTATTGAAAAAGTATCTCGCAGTAAAATTCAAACTCTGATATCTGAAGGTGCAGTATCAGTGAACGGGAATATCGTAACTGACAGCAACTATAATCTAAAAGTGAATGACGTCATTGCAGTTAATGATACTTTTCAAGAAGAACGACCGGATTTATCCGCTGATGAAAGTGTAAAATTCAAAATTTTGTATGAAGATGAAGATTTGATAGTACTGAATAAACCTGCCGGTGTTGTGGTTCATGCCGGGGCAGGGAACGCATCGCATACTCTTGTAAACGGACTTGTCTATCATTGCGGAAATGCGCTTTCTTCCGGAAGTGCTGCATTTCGTCCCGGAATAGTCCATCGTATCGATAAGGATACAAGCGGAATTTTAGTTGCTGCAAAGAATGATTACGCGCATATGAAATTGGCCGAACAGTTTTCGGTACATTCGATTACTCGCAAATATATTTGCTTTTGTTTTTCTCATTTTCAACCTCCATGCGGAAGAATAGAAACGCTGATAACTCGAGATAAGAAAAATCGGCTAAAAATGTGCGCTTCAAACACAGAGGGGAAAAAAGCCATAACGATATTTAAAACGCTGACAGATTATGGTTTTGCGTCAAAAATTGAATGCGAGTTGAAAACGGGACGTACTCATCAAATCCGAGTACATATGTCGAGCCAAGGGCATTCTCTTATCGGAGATATTCTTTATAAAACAAAAAATTATTCCGTACCAAATGAAATTGCGGATTACGTTAATCATTTTCCTCGACAGGCATTACATGCGTTTTTTCTGAAATTCATTCATCCGACAACAAATCGCGAAATGGAATTTACTGCAGATCTTCCGCAAGATTTACAAGAATTAGAAAAAATACTCAGCAGCTTTTCAAAAGTGAAATAATATTTTTCTGCATATGTTGCTTTTCGAGACATAAAAAAAGTCCCCACATTTCTGCGAGGACTTTTTCGTTAACTTCTCTGAAGAAATTATTCTTTTTTGGATTTCTCCATTGCAAAACCAAGAATATCTCCGAGGCTTGCTCCGCTGTCTGACGAACCGAATTCCGCCATAACTTGCTTTTCTTCTTCGATTTCAAGGGCTTTAATAGACAAGCCGATTTTTCTTCCGGTTTTATCAACGGAAGTAATTTTCGCATCAACTTTCTCGCCAACTGCGAATCTGTCTGTTCTGCGATCTTGTCTGTCTTTCGCCAAATCGAGTTTCTTAATGAAACCGTGTGCTCCGTTCGCGAGAGTCACATCGATGCCGTCTTCTTTAATTTCAGAAACAACGCAAGTAACAACTGCGCCCTTTCTGATATCAATAACGACGTTACCATATGGGCTTTCGGTAAGCTGCTTGACGCCGAGAGTAATTCTCTCTTTCGCCGCGTCTATTTCAAGGATTTTAACCTTTATCGTATCGCCCTTCTTGTACTTCGCAAGCTCTTCTTCCGTGACTCTATCCCATGAAAGATCATTAATATGAACCATTCCATCGATATCATCGCTGATTTTAACGAATATGCCGAAATCAGTTATGCTTGTAATCGTGCTTTCTAACTCGTCTCCGACTTTGTGATCGCGAACGACTTCTTCCCACGGATTAACTTGCAACTGTTTAATACCGAGTCCCATACGTCTCTTTTCGGTGTCAACATCCAAAACGACGACTTCGATTTCATCTCCGGAATTCGCGACTTTGAACGGTGACATATTCTTTTTCCAGCTTATTTCGGAAACATATACCAGGCCTTCGACACCTTCTTTAACTTCAACGAAAATACCGTACTCAGTTACATTAGTGACTTTACCTTTTACATGAGTTCCGACTTTAAATTCAACATCTACGCCTTCCCATGGATCTGTCGTTAATTGTTTCATACCCAACGAAATGCGCTTCGTTTCTTTATTGAACTTAATAACTTTTACTTTTACTTCTTGCCCCGGTGTTAATACTTCAGACGGATGATTGATTCTCTTCCACGAAATATCAGTATTGTGTAACAGACCATCAACGCCACCGATATCGACGAACGCACCATAGCTTGTAATATTTTTAACAACACCGGTAATGATTTGACCTTCCTCGAGATTCGCAACAGCTTTTGCTCTCTCTTCGGCATTGGCGCCTTCAAGAATGCTTCTGCGGGAAACAACGATGTTTTCGCGCAACTTATCCATCTTCAAAATCATAAACGGTTGTTCTACACCCATTAACGGAGTGATATCTTTTACAGGACGAACATCAACCTGACTGCCCGGCAAGAACGCTGTCGCGCCGTTTAAATCGACCATGAATCCGCCTTTTACACGACTGAACATGATACCCATAACGCTTGCGCCTTCCTTAAAGGCCTTCTCGAAATCATCCCAAGCGGCTTCTCTTAACGCTTTTTCGCGACTTAAAACTATTTCACCGCTTCTATTTTCGTAGTGATCGATAAACACATCGATGTTATCTCCGACTTTGAGCTCCATTTTTCTTCCGCCGTTTGTAAATTCGCTCATTGCGATACGACCTTCGGATTTGAGCCCCACATCAATGGTTACAAAGTTATCATCTATATTGACGATAGTACCTTTTACTACTTTACCTTCCCAGCATGATTCTTTGCATGATTGCTCAAACAGCTCTGCAAAGCTTGCACCCTGAGTATTTAACTCTTCTGACATTAAATTTCCTTTTAATTATTATTGTTGAAACTAAAAACCTAAAACACTCTCAAAATTAACCTTGTCTCGCTTTAAAACGAGGATTGGTCTTATTAATAACATAGACACGACCCTTGCGTCTTACGAGGCGGCAATTCTTATGTCTGGCTCTGATAGTCTTCAAAGAATTCACGACTTTCATAAACTAACTCCCTTTCATGCTCGTTACTATACCTTTTTTACGAGAAAGTCAACAAAAATATTGAAGAATGTGCTTCAAAAGCTATTTTTGCTAATTTAACTTTTTCTGACGTAGAAGTCGCACCTCAAACTTTAGATTAGTTTTTTCGGTAATTTCAGAATTGCAGACTCGTCTTCGCTGTTTTCAGTAAAAGCGTTCGTATTATTCAGCATATCTGTGGCATTTTTTAGCGATGTCCAGTCTATAGACTGTGTGTATTTCTGCGCAAAATCGATTGTCTTAATAAAAGCATCTGTAATTTTATTGTGTGACAGTCCTTTTAATGCTAACAAATAATTTTCTCGATAAACCGTTGGAATAATAATTCGTTGCTCGTCATTAGCAATGAGTTCAGCATTCATCATTATGCGAGATAAACGCCCATTTCCATCATCGAAAGGATGGACTTCCGAGATTAAAAACATCATGTATGCAGCTCTGCTAAAAGCTGTGTTAAGCTTTTTATATAATTCAAATCCCTGTTTCAAAGTTCCGATAATCAAATTCGGAGCAACAAAGACCGTTGAACCTGCAATATTTGTCTGTTTTTTAAATTCTCCCGGATGCTTTGATGAATGAATAGCCATGATTTTTCGATGTCGGGATTTCAATAAATCTACTAATTCGTCAAAATTACGAGGGGTTTTATGCATTTCCTGCATATCTGATAGTACATTGTAAGTTCCATAAATATCGTGCGCATCTTCTGGTCGATCTTCGGGAATTTTATTTTCAAAAACTATATCAATCGCATCATTTACAGGGAATTTCGTTCCTTCTATATAATTCGAAAAATACGATTCATAGAAACAAAGTACAGGATTGTCATTGTTTGCACTTTTTCTGATAATCGGAGCAGTATTGGAAAGTTCCTGATATAACTTAGTGAATAATAAAATTCGGTTTGGGGCAAATTCATTTCCTGAAGCGCGTGCCGTTCCTACCAAGCTTTCGAGATTCGCATTATGAGTATGCAACATTGTGCCGATAATCTTGTCGATTTTTTCAAATTCATTTTCCAGTTTTAAAACAGGAGCCAATGCTTTCATCTCGTCTCGCAGGATGTTTACAGACTTCTCTCCATTCGACCTTATATATGCATCAATGCGTTCTTCGATTTCAGCTCGTGATAAGTAACGAGATTCTTTACTGTTTTCTCGATTCGCTGTTCTCATGTTTTCCAAAAATTTACGAGCAGAAGACGGACAATACAGATTAGACATAAAAGGAATATCAGAGTCTAACGCTCCAATCCCTTTGCGAGGATATATTGTATATGAACCGACAGAAACAGAACGTGCTTTGTTTGAAATAATGAAAATCTCTTTGTTATTGTTCGGTTTCAACCCAAACGCGGTGCGGTCAGCTATAATTGCTCCCGGAAACAAAAGAGCCACAATTTCCCATATTCTGCGATGAATTATTTTGTCGAGATCATCTGTCATGTTTGATGTATAGAGTTTTCCGGTGATATTTCGAATTTTGTGTCGTTGTACCAAACGTGAAACTTTGTACGATATTGCTGTATCCGATAAAAAAACTTCCGGCAAATTTTCTACATTCATTATGGCGCTCTCTTATTAAGCTAACTTGTAAGATATGCTAATTTTTGCGTTTTTGAAAGTGCGTAAACCGCATATTTGCAAACTTTTGTTGTTTTCAGGTTTGTTTTTTGCTAATTTTTGCGTTTTTGAAAGTGCGTAAACCGCATATTTGTAAACTTTTGTTGTTTTCAGGTTTGTTTTTGCTTGAGGGCGTCAAATTTTTTTTCAAAAAAATAATATTTTTAACTTTTAATTAAGGAAGATATGTGATACTAAGAATAGGATTTGTGAGGCGGATTGAGGAACGGTTGGAGTTTTGTCGTTATTTACAGTTTGTAATATTGTGTCTTAACGGCCATCTTACAAAAGTTTTAGTGTTTGTGTTGTAATTGCTGTGAAAAGGGTTTCTGCAGTAATGTGTGTTGTTAAAGTAAAAAGTTTGTGAACTCATGTTTGAGTTTGCGTTTTTTGGCTATTTTAATGGAGAAGAAAGTATGAAGAAAATAATATATTTGTCGTTGATTGCGGCATCGTTTGCGTTTGATGTGAATGCAGCGCAGGGGAGTGGTGGGATGGCAGTTTTTAATGTGGAAAAAAATGGAAAGTCGATGCCTGTTTTAGCTACCGCCGGAGGGCAGAGCCCATTTACTAAAGCGATGCCGTCTGTTGCCTTGGACCTTCCTAATAGACCACTTATAAGTGGTTCTTCGAGTGGTAGTAGTTTGATTGCGTTGCAGCAACAGTTATTACTACAAAAACGAAAAGAAAATCCAGTTCGAAAGATGTTAACTATAGAGCCTTATACAAAAGACGTTTTTGGGGAAGGTAAAGAGTTTTCTTTGGGAAGGGTAACTGAACTTGCAAACAAGCTCGCGTTAAGAAC
>CAMNGH010000025.1 GCA_946538065.1 uncultured Holosporaceae bacterium | reverse complement strand
GTCGGTTTGTTGTGTGGATTTCGGTAAATTTGACGATAGTAAAGTGTCTGTTCGCGATATGTTGTGTTTAAGTGAGAGCAAACTTGGAAAAACAGAAACGGTAAAGACTTTGTTGAGGGGGTTGCAAACGACAACAAAGGAAAATTTGCGGGAACATCCTTTAAAGTATTTGTGTATATATGACTACCTAATCAATTCAGATACGGTTTTTGCCAACTGCAAATCGGGTAAAGCAGTAGTTAGCAAAGTGCTTACGGCGATGTTGTACACAATATCTGAAACTGACGTTGCGATCGCTGTTTTTGAAAAGTTTTATGACTTGTTTTCTGGTAGACATGCATGGATATCTGAATCCGATCCTAAATTTGCAGCGTATGCAATGTTGGCTTATGCATCTACCGCTACGAACTTAAGTATGTCAGATGTAAACCTCATCAATGATCTGAGCAGATTAAATCAGGAATCAGATAGTGATTTAAATGTTATTATGCAAAATATTGTAAAAAGTGCACCGTTCTTAGTTGGTGTGTATTATGATGTACGTCCTGATAATGACACGTTGATATTAGGAGAGGCTCAACGTAAAGAAATAATAGAATTTCTGAAGAGTAGACTGAAAGAGGTAAGTGAGACTGTTCCTCCCGCGCAAGGTACATTTAGAAAGATAATACTTGCTCTGCCTACTCGCAGTTAAAGTCTTTCTCTTATAAAATTTCAATCTTAAACGCCGGAATTTGTTTTGCATCGATGCGAAGATTATCGCGGTTAACCATGGCTGTGCCGTTCAAGTGGCATCCGTGAGCTTCCAAAGCCATAATTGCACGAATCATTCCCGTAAATCGTGAACTCTCTAATATCGTTTTCACGGCAGCATTTGATAATATCTTCGGCGTCTTCTTCGTCAACCATATCGTAGAAGTTGATGAGCTCATTATCAGCTTCTGTGCTACGCTTATAAGCCCAGTAGACGCAGCTCTTAATTCGCTCGGGCATATCTCTGAATCGCGTGATGATCATTCCCTAGAAGTTGAGGTCGTTGGTTTTAACTCAGAGCGTTTCCGCGCTGAAGTAGCGCAAATCAGAAGAACGATCTTCAATGATGCTATTGCCGAAGGAGCAACTCCGGAGGAAGCGAATCTAATCGCAGAATGTGAAATCACGGAAGTTAAGCAGGAACTCACAGAGATTCAACAAGAAGCAAAAGAAATAGAGACATTAGCTAAAGAAATCAAGCGTTCTAAGTCGCCTACAGAGCAGACAAAAGATCGCAAGACGGAGCAAGCTCTATTTGAAGAATGGCTAAATCGTTCCGATGTCAATACTTCGTCGTTTGAACAGCAGGTCTCAGACTGTTTTTATCGGGTAATGCTCAGTCAGGCTGATGTATCTCCTCGAGAACAAGTGATGGCGTTTGTGCCGAAAAATAAAGCCGAAGCAGCATTGCAACGAGCGACACTATTGCGTTACAGATTGGAAGATTTTGCGGCACGCCATCCTGAAGCGACAGAGCTATGCGCAAAAACGTTCGTAGGCGCAATGTATGCTTTACAGACAGCTGAATATGCTGCAGCAGCAGTTACGACCGGCCCGTTTGGGGTTGCTGGTAAGTTTGCGTTTCAGGAAAGTGCTTCGTATGCAATTGATAGAACGATAGATGAAGCCAGTATGCGTTCCGCGCAGCTAATAACGTCGTCTGCTACGTTGCAACAAGAATTTGCTGATACCATTAAAGTCTGTACTTATGCCGGTCTTTGCGTCGGTTCCGTTAAAGCCGGCAAGACACTGGTAAAATCAATTGTAAAGAAAGCAGGCCAAGCAGGAGGATTCAGAGGAATACGACATTCCGACGCTTTCAGCCTTTTCCGTAGTTCTGTAGGTTCATCTACGGAAGCAGGAGCTGCAGGGGCTGCTAGAACGGGGACAATGACTAGAATTGATGTGATTCATGAACCTGAAATGATAGAAACTGCTTTATCTGCTCCTACAGAATGGAAAGGGCAATTTAAACTTGTGAGAGAATTATCTCAATCATCTGGAAACGCCGAGATTTCTCGGCTATATTCGAGAGAGGTGCTGTTTAAAGATCCTAGAAGTGGACAAATGTTTAGGGTATTGCAAAGAAATGATATAGATCCGAATTATGTGATAAAATCAGGTACTACTAGAGAGATTGGAAGGACAAATTTAGAGTTAATGTTGGAGGGAAGAGCACCATATACTAATTCTGGGGAAAAGGTAATAATACATCATATGGGGCAAGATGCTTTTGGACCTTTTGTTGAAGTTACAAAGAGAACACATAAACCATTTTTGCACAATCAGTTTGGATATGGACAACCTCATCCAACTAACCCTGTTGTGAGAACGGATTTTGATCCAATTAGGGAAGCATATTGGAGGGCATATGCAGAACAGTTTAAATAAATTGATTGAGAAATGTAGAAGTAACAAAAGGTTAGAAGCATATAGTAATCTAACTATGAGTGAAACAGACTTCAAACGTGTAATGAATAACCTAAAAATAATTTTACCAAATGATTTTGTAGAAATTAACACCTTATTCAGATACGACGTTTTTTCTTTTCAAGAACTATTAGACTTTTGCCTAGAAATAAACGATTGGAACGGCGTCATAAAAAACAACTTAGAACTTCGAAAAGAGTATACGAAATATTCAGAAGGCAAGTCCGACATGTCACATATACTGGTTTTGGCAGATGACGATGGCGGAAGTGTATTCATGATCACGCAGGATTCACCGGAAAAACCAACACCTGTAATTTGGTGTGATTATGGAGATATGTATTACTACTCAATACATAAAGCGTTTCAGAATCCACACGATGAATGGCCCTCATTTACTAAATTTTTTGAATTTCTCGTAGAACAAGAAGAAAAAAAATTATCTGAATAGACCGCAGTCCTTCATTGCGGAAAACCCATGATTTTACACTGGAGCTGATTTGCGAAATTGGTAAAAGCAATTGTAAAGAAAGCAGGCCAAGCAGGAAGATTCGGAGGAATACGACATTCCGACGCTTTCAGCCTTTTCCGTAGTTCTGTAGGTTCATCTACGGAAGCAAGAGCTGCGGGGGCTGCTAGAGCGGGAACAGCATCTCAATTTTCGGAGTTAGATTGGAGTACGTATAGAATTTCCCACGTAAAAGAACATATGACCCCTAATGTTTCTAAACTTGAGCATGGAGTTTTTTATGGCAATCCAATTGAAGTTACCAATGAGGCCTGGGTTATTGCACAAGAGCAAAATATACGCCCTATATTAATTGGTGGCAGAGATCATTACATTATTCCTAGAGCTAATTCTGGATTTGCAAGTGGAGCTATAGGAAATCGAGAAAACTTGAATCATGTTCTCTTAATTACAGAACATGGAACGAATCAAATCGTAACTTCCTTTTCATCTTCTGCCACAACTGCTAACATAAGATCATTCATCAATAGTGTCATTTATGGAGAGAAGTAATGATAGTTAGTGCGTATATGGTTGATGCCTTCAAATTGGACTTGACAACTGGAAATTCAGGAACTGGATTGAGATGTTACATAGTGAACAATGACATTTTTGCAGTATGTGGTGACGACGAATGTTTAGATTATTATCCTGTTTATCGCTTCAATGATGGGCGCTTTTCTATTTTTGACGGCGTCATTTCCAGTATTAGACCAGCAACCAAACAAGAGATTTTAGATATAGGACTATGGAATTTTGTGATAAACAAAGAGGATTTTTTAAATATAGAAGACGAACTCGACGAATATCTCCGCATCGGAGAAGAATTGAGTAAGCAAAAAGAGGAAGGTAAGTAATGGAAAACGGTGGCTGTTTGTGAGTTTGCTGCTATCCTTCAGCCGTTGATTTCGCAAATTAAAATAGAAAATACCGAAAATAGCCTCTTTTACTACCAGAAATGACTTTTCTCTTCTTCAAATAAATCCTTAACTTTACAGTCCAGAACGTTTGCTATTTTCTGTAACGTCTCAAGCTTGCATCCTTTAATTTTAGTTGTGCGCGCCTTCAAAATAGAATAATCGGACAAATGCGTTAGCTCCATCAACTTATGAATTGTAACCCTTCGTTTTCGCATTATATATTTTAAATTACTTGTAATCACACTTATACACAGCACTTATCAAACGATAAAAACTAAAGAACACATCACTCTTTTAGTCGAAAGGAAAGCCAGATCTGCTTATTTAAAGTATTTTAGGCCATTAACATTTTCCTATAATGCGCTATTTCTCACAACTTAAATCAATATATCTTTGAATGACTTTTATCACGTATAAAGCGTCCTCAAAGTCGTTTTTTTGCTTCAAACTGATTGAAATTCATTTCTGTTCGAGGTAACATGAGTGCAAGACTTAGGAATGCTAATTATGGCTCAGAAAAATATTTTGTACGAAACCCCTCCTTATGCAGTTGAAAATTCAATATCTTTGCTAGCGAAAAATTTGAAAACTGCTCGCTTAAGGCGAAATTTAACGTTGAAAGAAGTTGCTGAAAAAATAGGTACAGGCGTAAAAGTCATTCATGATGCAGAGCAAGGAAAACCGACAACTTCCATTGTTGTGTATTTTGCGTTGCTATGGGCTTACGATTTACTGAAAGAAACTGAAGGTTTAGCTAATCCTTTAGAAGATGAAACAGGATTGCGGCTAATGGAAAGTAAGGCACCTCAGCGGTCGAAAAAGAAAAAGGTGTTAGACAATGATTTCTAAAGAGTGTTACGTTTACATCTCTCTTCCTGAACGATATGAACCTGTAACTGCGGGAAAGCTTGTCTTGGAAACGGACGATCGAGGCGTAAATGTCGGACGTTTTATTTACGGAAAGTCGTATCTCGCAAGGTCTGAAGCTGTTGAGCTAGATCCTATTGAACTCAAGCTATCGGATAAAGTTTATCAAACTACAATTTTAAAGGGAGTTTTTGGAGCGATTCGTGATGCCTCACCTGATTTTTGGGGACGTGAATTGATTAATCGGCATTTAGGTGGACAAGCAGATGAAATGGAATATTTACTTTTTTCGCCTGATGATCGTGCAGGAGCGTTGTGGTTTGGATTAAATCAAACACCACCACCTCCGAAAAAAACTTTTAATCAGATGATGGATTTGGAAAGTTTGCAGAATTATGCGGATGAAGTACTGCAAAATATTCAATCGGAAGATGTAAATAAGAAGCAAGTGGAAAAATTGTTGTTGCTCGGGACTTCAATGGGAGGTGCACGACCAAAAGCTGTTGTAGAACACGATAATAATTTATGGGTAGCGAAATTTAACGCTCCTGATGATTATTGGGATAACGCATTAGTCGAACATGCTATGCTTAAATTGGCGCAAAAATGCGGTTTGATAGTCGCTGAAAGCAAGGTTGTTTCAGTCGGAAAGAAAAATGTTTTGTTGATTAAGCGTTTCGATCGAGAAAAAGCTGCAAATGGATATTTTCGTTCTCGTATGATTAGCGCAATGACTGTACTGAAATCCGGCGATAACCATGTTGAGCGCAGAAATTGGTCGTATATGATTTTAGCTGAGGAATTACGCAAATTTTCAGCAACAGCGAAACAAGACGCAAAGGAATTATTCAAACGTATGGTCTTTAATACGCTGATTTCCAATTTAGATGATCATCCGAGGAATCATGCTTTTATTGCGAAAAATGCCGATTGGAAGCTATCTCCGGCATATGATTTAACACCGTCAATACCAATCAGTATTGAACGTCGAGATTTGGCCTTAGAGTGTGGAAAATATGGACGGTTCGCAAATCGCTATAATCTATTGTCAGAAGCATCAAGATTTTTGTTAACGAATGAAGAATCTGAAAAAATAATAGATAACATGTATTCTATGGTAAAAAATTCTTGGTATTCGGTCGCGCGATCCGTCGGCGTTAAGGAAATGGACTGCGAAAAGATAAAATCTGCGTTCGCATATGAAGGATTCAATTACGAACTGTAGCAAGCCATTCATAGCTATTTTACGTTTGTGGCCAAATGACCAGTTTTGTAAAATAGGATTATATTAAGCCTCGTTATTTCGTGTTGTGTCTCATCAACCGTGACGATTACAAATCTCCATTTTCAGAGCCGTAATTTTCTGTCTGTGTCCATCTAGACCTGTCCATGAAGTTAGAATTTCCATCGTGCCTTTTACCCTGCAACCGAGTTTTTCAAAAGCTGCAAGACGGTCAATTAAATCGCAAAACTTGCAGGAAATTGTGAATTCCTTGATGCTATTTTCTTTCAAAGTTGTGACAATCGCTTAGACGATTACTCGACCTCCTTCCTCCCACAATCGTTCGGATTCTGTTTTTAAAATGTGGCTTTGAATTTGAGTGTAAAAAAATACCCACCAGCGGAACTGATGGGTATTCTAAATTAGTGTAGCAACTAATTAGTACTTAACATTGTAAACAACGATGGCACGAGCTGTGAATCCCTTGTTGAACTTGACATCTGTTTTTACGTTATTGTCTTCGTTCTTATATTTGCCACCGAAGTTATAATCGCCTTCTAAACGAACAGAGAACTTCTTGCAGAACATTTTCTCAGCACCGAGTCCGAGTACGAAGCCTGCCTTATTCTTGCTGTATTCTTTATTGTCAGCAATGTGACGAGCTTTAGCTTTGTTGTAAGCTACGCCCACTTTTCCGTAGAACAATGTGTTCCAGCATGGATTTACATAACCGAGACGGATATCAAATTGTGGTGTAATACCTTGATATTTGACCTCGAATTGATCTTTCAAAACCTTCTTCGTCTTAGCTTTTGTGAAATCCGCTAAAATTTCTGCACCAACGTAGAATTTCTGCTTGAAGGTCTTACCGGCACCGAGAACTGCGGAACCGATGAAACGATTGGCTTTTTCATTAAATTTGTTTTCGCCAATTTTTGCGTCATACTTTACAAAGCTACCGCCCATACCTAAACCGAAGTAGAAGGTATCAAAGGCATTTTCATAAGCTGGAGCAGTTTCCTCAACAACAACTGCCTCTTCTGCAAAAGAAGCGGATGTCATTGCAAACGCTGCTGCCATAAGTGCTATTTTCTTCATAATTATCTCCTAAATCAAAAAACGGTGCTAATATACAACTAGAAAAAATTAACTATCAATTAACTTATCTAACAAAGCATAAATTTGTTGCAAAAATGCAACATGTCTGACGCTCTTACTAGAGGGATAGGGCTAAAGTTACTTGTAATGTTCTATGAGTAATATGCACATAAAAAGCGACGATATTACAACCGTCGCTTTTAAAAATAGTCACTAATAACGATGTGATTAGTAATTAATGTTATAAGCTGCTAAAGCACGAATCGTGAAGCCTTTATTGAATTTATTGCCATTATGCTTTCCGCCGAAGTTGTAATCACCTTCCAAACGAGCTGAGAACTTCTTGCAGAACATTTTTTCAGCACCGAGTCCGAGTACCAATCCGACTTTATTCTTGCTTGCTTCAGTGTTAGCGGCAATATCACGAACTTTACCTTTGTTAAACGCCATACCGACTTTTCCATAGAATAATGTCTTCCAGCATGGGTTTACGTAACCGAGACGTGCAGCAATCTGTGGAGTAATTCCTTGATACTTCAACTCTATATCTTTATTTTCACTTTTTACGGTCTTTGTCTTTGATTTTGTGAAATCCATCAAAGCTTCTGCACCAACATAGAACTTCTGCTTGAATGTTTTACCGGCACCGAGGACTACAGAACCGATGAAACGATTGCTTTTCTCATTAGCTCCCTTAACTTCATGCTTTATGAAGCTACCGCCAATACCTAAACCAAGGTAGAAAGCGTTAAAAGCGTTTTCTGCAGCAGGAGCAACCTGCTCAGAAACTACAACTTCCTCTTCTGCGGAAACTGCAGAAAATGTCATTACGGCTATTGCTGCCAATGCTATTTTTTTCATGATTTATCTCCTAAACTAAAAATCGTCTTTAATTTAAATAAAAACAATTAATAATTGGTTAATTTTTCTCATAACATTAATTACTGTTGCAAAAATGCCACGCATTTAGGACAATTGCCAACTAAGTATGACTGATAATTTTACGCATAACGTTGTACGCGCCATTGAAAGGTATATAATATTGAAAAAGAAGAGGAGAAGTTCATATGAACAATGACATGACACAGTCAGTAATTCTGCTCTTGCAAAAAGCACAGAAAATTGCTGAAACGTTGAAACATCAGCAACTTTATCCATTGCATGTGTTAAAGGCCTTGACGGAAAATACTGATTATATCGTTCAGGAATGCTTTAAAAATATCGATAAGACTAAGTTGAAACGCTTGTGCGATGAGCAACTATCTAAAATTCCGGAGGTTTACGGTTCGCAAAATATGACGTTGTCGGCAGAATTATCTGCTGTTTTGCACAAAATGCATGAGCGTGCAATGAGCCTTAAAGATAAATTCGCGGGGTTGGATAGTTTGATAATTTGTCTGTTCTCAGATGAGACGATTGAAAAACTGTTTGTCTCCTGTGGCGGAAACATTGAAAATCTCAAACAAATAATAGGAAGAATAAGAATGAATAAAACTGTTGATACGGAAGATGCGGAATCGGGATTTGATGCGTTAAAAAGGTATGCGAAAGACATTACGCAATTGGCGTCTGAGGGAAAATTAGATCCTGTCATAGGGCGTGACGAGGAAATTCGCAGAACTATACAGGTACTGTCTCGCAGAACAAAAAACAATCCGATTTTAATAGGTGAGCCTGGGGTCGGTAAGACAGCTATCGCTGAAGGACTCGCGTTGAGAATAATCAATCATGATGTTCCGGATTCGCTGAATAATAAAAAAATCATGGCTTTGGATTTGGGACAGTTGATAGCCGGCGCGAAATTCCGCGGTGAATTTGAGGAACGTTTGAAAGCGGTTTTGAAGGAAGTCTCAGAGAACGACGACATTATTTTGTTTATTGACGAGATTCATACGCTTGTCGGCGCAGGTAAAAGTGATGGGGCGATGGACGCTTCAAATATGTTAAAGCCGGCTCTTGCCAGAGGAGAGTTACGGTGTATCGGTTCAACTACACTGGACGAATACAGGCAATATATTGAAAAAGATACGGCTTTTGCCCGTCGTTTTCAGCCGGTATTTGTGGAAGAACCGAGCGTTTTGGACTCTATCTCAATATTGAGAGGCTTGAAAGACAAATACGAACTGTATCATGGTGTGCGTATCAGTGATGCCGCAGTTATTGCCGCTTGTACGTATTCTGACAGGTACATCAGTGACAGATTCCTTCCTGATAAGGCAATTGACCTAATGGATGAGGCCGCCAGTCGTTTGAAAATGGTTATGGGTTCAAAGCCTGAGGAAATCGATGAGCTGGACAGAAAAGTTATGCAGTTGAAAATTGAGCAAGAGGCACTGAAGAAAGAAACCGATGCGGCGTCGAAAGAGCGTCTTGCGAAAATTCAGCGAGAGTTGGAAGTGTTGGAAAAGCGTTCAGTTGATATGAACCAAAGTTGGAATTTGGAAAAGCGTAACATCGATGAAATTAAAAGCATAAAGAATAAGATTGAGCAGACACAAAATGCCGCAGAAATCGCGCAACGAAACTCTGATTTTACAAAGGCGGGAGAACTGTTATACGGAGAACTTCCGACTTTGCGAAAAAAATTAGAGCAACTGCAGGCGAATCAGTCGAACACCAGCAAACGAACGGAAGTTACAGATGAAGACATTGCAACGGTGGTTTCTCGTTGGACAGGAGTTCCGGTTGAAAAAATGCTGATGGGAGAAAAGCAAAAGCTTCTGTCAATTGAAGATGAATTGAAAAAATCGGTTGTCGGGCAAGATGAGGCGATAAAGGTAATCGCCGATTGCGTGCGGCGTTCGCGTGCAGGGGTTTCCGATCCGAATCGTCCTATAGGTTCGTTTTTGTTCCTCGGTCCGACAGGGGTCGGTAAGACAGAATTGTCTAAGGCATTGGCGCAGTTTTTGTTTGATGACCGCAGGAATATCGTGCGAATAGATATGTCGGAATATATGGAAAAGTTTTCCGTATCACGATTAATCGGTGCACCTCCGGGATACGTAGGTTACGAACAAGGCGGAGAACTCACAGAAGCGGTGAAACGCCGTCCGTATTCCGTCGTACTGTTTGATGAAATCGAAAAAGCGCACAGTGATGTTTTCAATATCCTGTTGCAGGTTCTGGACGAAGGTCATCTGACCGACGGTTTGGGGCGCAATATCAATTTCAAAAATACGATAATAATATTGACGTCAAATCTCGGTGCGGAGTTCTTTCAAGACGCAAACATGTCTAAAGACGATGTTAAAGCTCATGTCATGCAAACTGTGAAAGCGGCTTTCCGTCCTGAGTTAATAAACAGATTGGATGAAATCGTCGTGTTTAACAGTCTGCGCAAAGAGAACATCAGCAAAATCGTTGATATTCAGTTGCATGAACTCGAAAAACGGTTGGAAGACAAGCATATTAAAATCTCGATAGACGATAAACTGAAAGAACATTTGTGTGCAGTAGGATACGATCGCAATTACGGAGCACGTCCGCTGAAACGGGTTATACAAAAAGAACTGTATGACCTAATCGCACGTGAAATAATCGCGGGAACAATAAAGGAAAATTCCACCGTTAGAGCGGTGTACAAAAACGATAAAGCCGAGATTGAGGTGGAATAAATATAATCCAAATATCACAAATCAATTGAGGATGTTTGGCTGAATATCCTCAGTTGATTATACGTGTTCGGGAAAATTGTTTGAAACTCTTTTTCTTAAACACGAGCAGATCTTATTGTCCATCAGAGGTTAATTGCATGATTTTAGTCTGCGGCGCGCGAGAATCGTGTTCATTTTGCGAACCGTCAGTCAATCTTCTAACTCCATGCATTTCAGATTTATACAAATCGTATTCGCGCTGTAATCCTGACAGAAGCCCGTTCGGGTAGGTTAATCGTGTGATGTATCCACCCCATGTCGTATCGGTTAATGCTTCCACTAATGGTTTGTAAATTTCGGGCATTTTGTATGGTAAATGTGGAAAAGCATCCGAAAAAAGTTCTACTTTATCTGAGCCATCATGAGTGGCTCTAAATGGCATTCCCACGCTGACATAGAGAGCAATATCGCAATTTTTATTGATATATAATACTTTTTTACCGTCTTCACGTGGAAGTAACAAAACTCCAAACATTTGCCACACGTCAGCTACGTTTATTTTCGCTATTTTGGTAGTTATGATGGTAGTTACGAAATGCTTTAGTGCTGTTTCTAGTTCTTGCGCGGTTTTTTCAAAAACTGCCACATGATTTCTTATTTGGATAGAATACTTCTCTTTTAACTGAGGATCAGCCTCAAGCGAAACTTGAAGTTGTTGCAGAGTTTGTAATTCTCTCTGAGTACTTCTATAACTCGTAAGCAGTTTATCAAGTGCCTCATCTTGGGATATTGGTGTATCCTTAAGTGCTTCAATAAAGGGGCGACCAGTTAGATTTAGCAGATCTGTATTAAGAAAAGCGGGGACTAACATATCTATGGTTTGATCCAGATGATAGATACCTAATGTATGAGTTACAGTGTCAACGGTATGTCCGGCTTCGTGAAAGAAAACAGACTGCGGTTTTATCATCGTGGCAAATAATCTACTCGGTAAACTTTGCTCATTCGGTAGTTTGAAATAGGAATACCCACATTCATTATCTTGACACAAACCTATTTTTCTGTATTTTGAGTAAGAATAATTGCCTCTCACTATTTCATTACGACGTGCTACCTCAGTAAGGCCGCTATCTAAGGGATGAGAAAAGTCTTCCAATCGAGCAATGTACGAGATCATTTGCCTGTAAAACACGGGGGAAGATTCACAACCTTCCCTTACTGAATTGAGAACGTATGCTTTTAAGGCTTCATCTTCAAACCGTACGTTTTTGCATAATAAATTGCATAATTCTTCAATATTTTCTTCATTCTTCTCGCAGGATAGGGAGAGTAGTTCGTCTTTGCGAGTTCTGTTTAGGTAACATCCATTAATTAAGCTGGTTGTATCTATTACTCTTATTTCATCTATGTTATCGCCTGCGGGCATTGTGGTTTCAAATGCTACAGCTAACCTTGATGTCGCTTCCTGCTCCGTTTTATTTGGTATACGTGAAACGGCGTCAATTTCATTACGAATATATTGTGCAACTTGTTCCTCTGTCACCTTTTCAGCTCTAGTCAGCGCCTTAGGAGTTAAAACTGTTGATTCAGGAATTATTGCGGATGCGAACAAATCTGTAGCAAATGTAACAGCACATAACAGACCAATAACTTTTTTCATGTATACCTCTTTGTGGTTGACAGTATCAATATAGGGGCTACTCTGCTGGTTACCAAGTTTTTTTGAAA
>CAMNGH010000024.1 GCA_946538065.1 uncultured Holosporaceae bacterium | reverse complement strand
ATTGGAAAGTCTACGCTTTTGTTACAAGTGGTAGCTGCACTCTCTCAAGATTATAATTGTGTTTACATTTCGGGAGAGGAATCTTCAGAGCAAATTTGTTCGAGAGCAGAAAGACTTGGTGTTTCAAATTCAAGTGTTAAATTGGCATGTGAAACAAACATAAGCGCCATACTCAAATCAATAAATAAAGACGTAAATTTTCTCGTTATTGATTCTATCCAAACATTGTTCAGTCCTACAGTGGAGTCTATTCCCGGAACGGTCACGCAAATAAGAGCCTGTGCATATGAATTAATTCATTTTGCAAAAACAACCAACACAACGGTGTTTCTCGTTGGACACGTTACAAAAGATGGCGCGATAGCAGGACCGAAAATTTTAGAGCATATGGTCGATACGGTTTTATATTTTGAAGGAGAACGCGGCAATTCTTATAGAATATTGCGGGCTGTAAAAAACCGTTATGGCCCATGCGATGAGTTAGGTATTTTTGAGATGCAAAGCAAAGGATTGGCATGCGTCCTTAATCCGTCGGTACTTTTCTTAACACAGCGCGAAAAAAATGTGCCCGGGACAACAGTATTTGCAGGAATTGAAGGAAGTCGACCGATTCTTGTCGAAGTACAGGCATTGGTGTCTCGGAGTTATTTCACGGCACCGCGGAGGACAGTCGTTGGTTGGGATTTAAATCGCTTGTTTACGGTATTGGCAGTTTTGGAATCGAAATGCAAAATATCCTTCTCAGATAAAGACGTATATTTGAATATTGCCGGCGGGCTGAAAATTTCCGAACCCGCAGGAGATTTGGCTGTTGCGTTGAGTTTACTGTCGGCAAACAGTGGGAGCATGATAGCAGATGAAACCTGCGCTTTTGGAGAAATAGGCTTAACAGGTGAAATTCGTTCAGTTTCCAGGTGTTCAGAAAGGATAAAAGAAGCTGAAAAATTAGGATTTAAAAACGTTATAGTTCCACGTTCAAACAATTTATCTGATGTAAAGGGAATAAATTTGATTCCCGTAAAAACGCTTACTGATGTTATAGAAATATTGGGTACGAAACATGTATAGCTCAGAATTTTTCAATTTATTAGACTACATTTATATCGGCATTATGCTGCTCTCCGCTATGATCGGACTTTTCAGAGGGTTCAGTAAAGATTTTTTTGGAACGTGTGCTTGGCTATTAAGCGGATTTTTGTCGGTGTTTGCCGCACCAATGCTTTACCAATCTGTAGGACGATACATTACCAACGACATGTTATTGCGCGGAACTTGTTTGATAATGGCGTTTTTGATGCTTCTCGCAATATTTTTGCTAATAACCAGTTTAATTTCTTCGAGAGTAAAAGAGTCAGTTTTTTCTGGAGTCGATAGAGCTGCAGGCGCTTTATTCGGACTATTTCGTGGTATGTGCATAATATTTGCGTTTTGTGCAATAATGATGATTTTTGAAGTTCCTCAAGACAGATTCAGTATCGTTGCTGATTCAAAAATATCATCAATAGTATTCGAACACGCAGAAGAATTTGCGTCATTCTTGGAAAAGATAAAATTAGTTCCGAAAGGGTATCTAAATAAAATTAACTTCAGGAAAGCAAAAAAAACAAAAACTGTACGCCAAATGGCTCCGAGAATTACTGTAAAAAAGTCAGCAGATGATTCGCAATCATCATTCAATGTTTTGAAAAAGAAAATCGTAAAAGAAGTCGAGAAAGAAGTCGCGCCTAAGCCGTATTTGTCTTTGTCAGAGGCAATAGCTAAAAGAAAAAGAGAAAGGCAACGGCAGTTAATCGATAAATCAATGCCAGACGACAGAAATGCTGACTGATAATTCAAGGATATAGAATTCTTACATTGCGCCAGGTGTAAAAAGAGAAATAGTTTTTTATATTTTTATTTCCTAAATCTGCGCCCTGCTGATATACTGTATTTACGTAAAATTATGGGCATTATTTATGCAAAAAGCTATCTATGCCGTATTCGGCTCGATTATATTTTTAGTGCTTCTTTTGATATCCGTTGTTGCATCTTCTGATAGTTCATTCAGAGATTTCTTCACCACAACACGTATTTCAGCGTTAGCCGAGAATTCAAGTCAATTTGAACGAGATGTCGTTCTAGATTGCATCGGAATTCGGCAGAATGTCGCAGAATATATTTCAATTAAGGAAGCAATCTCCAAAATGGCCGAGCGACGTCCAAACTGGCGTTTCATTTTACTTTCTTCAGACAATGAATTTGATGAGTTCGATTCTGTATCGAATGTTATATTGGTAAAACTTCGCAACGATTATTCTGTAGCAAATGCCTCATTATTCAAATTGCTGGATTTTGTGACGTTTTTCCGTTTTCATAATAAGTTGATTCAGTTGCGCACCTTTAATAAGTTGTGTATAGATGATCAGTGTAAGTTACTTTGGGTCGCAGATGCAAAACATTTGCTTGATTTCAATGAATTACCAAAGGTAGTTACTATTCCGACATTAGAAAGTCTCGATGTTTCAGATGATTATCTGCCTGATGACGCAGATGATGAGAGAGATTACATAAAAAATGCGATAAAAATATCTAATAAAGTTATTACATTATCGGAATTTTCAAAACAGCGAATGATAGAGTTATTAGGAGTATCATCAGATTTCGTTCATGCGATTTCATTGAAAGTTGGTTCACGTTATTCAACCGCAAAAATTGAGCTATCTGAAAGCGTAAGCGATAAATACAAAATAGCGCGTGAAAAATATTTAATATTTATCCCGGAAATTACAACTGTTCAAAATCAAAAAAGACTTATAGAAGCTTTTGATAATTATTCGAAGAATGCAAATAATGATATAAAGCTATTAATAATATGTCCTGAAGGTCAGGTTGAAGATTATAGAAAACTTGTAGCGACAGGAGCTCGTCCTGACAACACAATAATTGCAGAGAACGTCTCCGAAGAAGAAAAAAATATGCTGATGTATAACGCCTTAGCATTTGTCCAACCTTCGTTATATGATGGCTCTGGCTCTTCGATAATAAAAGCAATGTTTATGGAATTGCCTATTCTGTGCTCTAATACCGGAAGTTTGCCTGAAGTAGCAAGTGGAGCCGCATTACTTTTCAATCCGTTTGACGTCGATGACATTAGAACTGCGATTTTCAAAATTGTCGGAGATGAAGATTTGAGAACACGTCTGACGAATATATGTTCTACTCGTAGGAATGATTTCCAAAATATTGAAATGATGGCTGATGAATATTTAAATGTATTTGAAGAGGTTATGAATGAGACGAAAACGAAAATCAGGTAGTTCGTGGAAGTTCGTAGAAATTCTCGTATCTCTGATTTTTTTTATACTGATTTCATTCATCTCTTTATGCGCAATTTCTAAAAGTTCATGGCATGATATTTTCACGAATGGCCGGATAACTGAGCTCGATGATAGGCCAAAACAGTTTGAAAAGGATATTGTGGTGAATGCTGCCCACCTCGGAAAAATGGGAGGAGTTTGGACTTTAACAAACAATATTCTAACGAATATGGCCAAAAAGAAACCTAACTGGCGATTTTTGATAGCAATTCATGAAAAATTGAAAGATGATTACCGAATTCCGTTACCGAATGTACAGCATATATACGTTAGCATGAATTACACCAAACTGATGGAGTGGCTTTACAAACTTCTCAAGTTTATCACCGCCGACAGATATCGTGATAAGTTACTGCAATTATGCTTTTACGATAGAATATTTTTGGATAGTAAATGCGATTTGCTTTGGGATCCGTCAGGTGAAGATACGATTAATAAATTTACTATTCCAAGTGTGGCTACCATCCATGATTTGGCATTATTTGATTTACATAAGAGTTTTGTTGTCGAGAATCACATATCTTGGGGAAAAGAGCGCATAGCGACATCTGCATTAAATTCGAAAAAAATCATAACAGTTTCTGAGTTTTCCAAAAGAAGAATTGTCGAAAAATTCGGCTTGCAATGGGATGCGGTGAAAGTAATTCCGATACGGTTGGGAAAGCGAGTATTTAATCCCGTAGAAGAAAACGTCATTCAATCTACTCTGGAAAAATACAAGCTACAGGATAAAAATTATCTGATATTCGTTTCTTGTTTTTGGCCCAATAAAAATCATAAGAAGCTGATACAAGCGTTCGCAAAATTTCTGCAGAAAGAGCCGAATTCGAATTTAAAATTAGTGTTATGTGGCGCGAAATATCCGCAAAAGCTCACGCAGTTAACGGAACAATTAAAACTGAAAGATAAAGTTATTTTTACGGGATTTGTTGCAAATGAAGAATTGAACGTCTTGCTTCAACATGCATTAGCATTTATTCATCCATCAGTATATGAAGGTTTTGGCATGCCGATTATAGAGGCAATGTCTGCAGAAATTCCAATTACCTGTAGTGACGGAGGAAGTTTACCTGAAGTAGCGGGGGATGCTGCTTTAATGTTTAATCCTCATGATATAAATGCAATAGTATCTGCAATTTCAAAAATCGTACACGATGCAAATTTAAGAGAACACCTTATAGCACTTGGTAAAGAACGCGCTAAAGCTTTTGAAAATACCGATGAAATGATAAATGAATATATAAAAGTATTCGAAGAAGTCATGAACGAAAAAATGTAAGAGTCGCGAGGGAATATGTTTTCAGCAAATTTTGAACACACGGAAAATGAGTTTGAGCCGATTTTATCATCGGAGACGATTAAATATCATTACGGCAAGCATCATGCCGGATATGCCAATATGCTCAACTCTTTGATACAAAACACTCCGTTTCAAACGATGACACTTGAAGAGATAATCGTCAGCTCACGCGGAAAAAATCCGAAGGTTTTCAATAACGCTTCGCAGTTGTTTAACCATGATTTCTATTGGAAATGTATAAGCGGTACGAAAACTCAGCCGCATGGAAAGTTGGCGGAACTAATAAATTCCAAATTCGGAGATTTTGATGATTTTCGTCAACAGTATATAGGTTACGCAAACACAATGTTCGGTAGCGGATGGAGTTGGTTGATACTTGAAAATAATGAACTGAAATTTTTGAATACATCAAACGCCGAAAATCCATTAGGTACGCAAGCAATACCATTGTGTGTTATCGATCTTTGGGAACATGCATATTATATCGATTATCGAAATGCTCGTGCTGATTATATTAAAAACGTCGTTATGAACAGCATCAATTGGAAATTCTGTGAGTTACAGATGGAGCGGGATTAAAAGTAGAAACTTGCAAAAAGTTTTGAATATTTCATTGAATTTCTAATTTTAAACTGATTATTACTTCTTTCCTTTATTTGTCTGATTATTTTAAAGTGGCATTTTAAAAAAGTCGGGGCTGTGTCGCTAAAATCAATCCTCAGTTCTACTTGTTCTTTACGTAAGCAGTATTTCGCCCACTTCCGATTTTTTTGAGATATCCCGTCTTAACCAAATTTATCAAGGTTCGTTCCATCGTAACCTTACTGATATTTGGATTTTCTCTATCATCTTTGCTTTTATCTCTATCATTTTACAAATTTTTGATAGTGATAACGACGCCAATGATAGCGTTTCCAACTTTTTTAAAGTGAGAGTTAAAAAAAGTCGGGGATTCACAGACTCGCTCACATTTGAAATAAACCAACGAGCATTCGAAATTTTCATCTCTCAAATGCTCTGTGGGATTCGATGTTTTATTCATCAAGGTAGTTATATGGTACACGAATAATAGTTCCTACAGGCATATCTTTTATTGCTTGTTGAATTTGTGCCTCTGAACCTTTATCTCTACCATCAAGTCGTAAATCCTGCCTATGCCCCCAATCTATGTTGCTCATATTCTGTTTCGGATATTTTTCAGTATATGTTCCTCCTATTTTATTAGTCACCGCAGAATTTTTAGATGAATTTTTCGTAACCACAAACCTTCCTTCTTTTACTGCTTGCTGAAAACTTCTCATACTACTTTTCCCTTCGGTTTTGGAGGAAGTGTCTTTGTTCATTTTCACGCCTATAACATTATCGTTCGCGGGTTTGGCTTTAGGCGGAATAACGCGTACACGATCAATATGCTTGCCCTCATAATGACTGATTTGCGCTCCAATCTTTCTGTTAACCGATCTGTCTAACGGCGCAATATTACGCAAAGTATCTTTACCCCCAAGTTGTAAATCTTGTTTATGATCCATATCAATCTTAGTCATATCTAGCTCTGGATATTTTTCAGCATATAGCGCCCTTGCTTTCCTAGTTAAAGCTGGGTTTCTTGACGGTTTTTTGGTAATTTTATCAAGTTTCCCCTCTCTTGCTTTCCTTTGAAGATACCTTATCTTGTTTTCTACCCCAAATTTGGAACGCTCATCCTTTCCCAATGTCAAAGTTAAAACATTATCATTCGCAGGCTTAGTTAGCAAACTTGATTTACTTACAGTGCGTGATTTGATTGATTTCTTTGAAATACTTCCCCTACTCTTGTGTGTAGACTTAGCTTTTTTAGAAAATGAACTTGATTTGCTTCCCGTGTGAGATTTAATCGATTTTCTTGAAGCACTTCCTCCGCTTTTTCTGGACGATGAACTGAATCCTTTGCCCCCGCTTCTTCGAGATGACGAACCGAATCCTCCGCCACTGCTTCTTCGGGATGACGAGCCAAAACCGCCACCGCCTCTTCTGGCATTTACATCATCTGCATACGCTAATAACGCTAAACCCGCCGATTTTAGCCATGACAAACTTCGTAGCGTCGGATTGCACATATATACAGCCGTAGCCGTCGCGCTTGCAATAATTGTTGCATATTTAACTTTATCAGGTTGATACCATTTTTGTTCTGCTTCAATTTCAGCATCTGCCGTATTCAACGACGTAACTTGGATATATGCTCCGGAGTCTGACTGCTTCAATAATGGCCGTTCCGAACACATGTTATTAAACAGTAGTGCCAATACAATGAGTAAATATAAAGAATGTTTCATCATTCCCTCGTAGTTTATGGTTGTACTCACATTATGCTACGCAAAAGAGGTTAATATTTCGTGAATTTTCGCAATATAATTCGTTAATTTTGTAAACCGGACAGTTTTTACCCCATCTGGTTTCTGAACCACGTCACTTGTCGTTTAGCGTATTGTTTAGTGTGAATGAACATTTGCTCGACGCATTCGTCTTTGGAAAGTTTGCCGTTCAAAAAGTCGGAAATTTCGTAGTAGCCGATGGCTTTGCACAGTCCGCCGTTGTAGTTCGGATAGCGTGCGACAAAGTCACGAACTTCCTCTACTGCGCCGTTGTTCATCATCTTTTGTATTCGCGCGTAGCATCTTCTGTGTAACTCTTCCTTTGGCGGAAGGAGAACTATTTGCTTGACGTCATATCCGACGGAAGATGCGCTTCGCCACCATTCGGTCAGCGGTTTTCCCGTATACGCCGCGACCTCATAGGCGCGCAAAATACGTTGAGTGTTATTTTGGTGAAGTGTTTTTACTATCTCACTGTCCAAACGCAACAGCTCTTCGAAAAACGCATCTCGACCGATACTCTGAAACTTTTCAAACACCGATTGACGAAAATCTGACGGAATATCGGGAATGTCAGCAATACCGTTTTTTATCGCATTCAGATAGAATCCCGTCCCTCCGCAAACAATCGCTACCTTGCCTTCCGATTGCAATCGGGTTATCTCAAGCTTCGCCTCCTCCAGCCAAAACGCAACAGACGGCTTCTCGTTCGGTTTCAAAATGCCAAACAAACGATGCGGAACTTTTTCCATATCTTCAGCCGACGGAAACGCCGTAATGATTTTCAGTTCATCGTACAATTGAACACTGTCGGCATTGATAATTGCCGAATCTACGCCGTAAAGTGTCTTCAATTTTTCAGCGTACCTAATCGCAAACGCCGTTTTACCCGACGCCGTAGGTCCGCCTATAAGAACGACACGGTGCGTTTTCATCTTGTCGCAACGGTAGCTTTTTTGGAAAGAAAATCCCTATACAATATCTGCATCCATTTGAAGCCCTTACCTTTTTGGCCACTGTCCTTTGGCTCGCCAACTTTTTGCTTAATTGCCTTTATTTTAACAACGACATAATCTGCTCGACCTGTTTGCGCATCATATATATATAATGCGACATCTTTCTTGCCGGCTTTAACTCGATTTTCTATTTCTTTTCTTAAGTCTGCAACAGCTTTTGTCCCTTTTTGGTTTACTGAAATAATTACGTTTCCCTGACTGAGAGGAACGCCATCGCTTACTTGTGCAATAAGCACTCCATTTACAGATGCAGGGATGTCGAAATCACGTCGCCACTCGGAGGTTAGCTCGGTAACGCCGATGTTAATATGTTCTTCCTTTTCAAATGAAATATTTTTATTTTCGACATTATCAGAATCGAACAATGGATCTTCATCACTGCGCCCTTCAACTGTTATGCTATACTTACGTTCCTCTCCATTTTTCATAATTTGAATAGGAATCGTTTTATTTATAGGAAGATTGTTCAGGACATCATCAGGATTCGTGCTTGCAGAAAATTTTATATCGTTTATCGATAGAATAATATCGCCTGCTTGAATTCCGATTTTGGCCGCAGGAGAATTTGGCTCTACATTAATAACCGTCCAGCCACAACGTTTTCCAAGATCAAATGATACCGCCGTCTCTTTGTTCAATGGCATTACGGAAATACCTATCCAGCTACGTTGCATTTTTCCATAATTACGCAATTGCGTAATGACTTTTTTCAAAGTATTTGATGGAATCGCAAAATTAATTCCTGTACCTTTTGCTCCATCGCTATAAAAGATTGTTATCATTCCAACGACCTCTCCATCATAAGAGAATAAAGGCCCGCCGGAATTCCCAGAATTTACCGGAGCATCTGTCTGTAAATATGAAACTAAATCTCCACCTGTTCCCAATTCCGCTATCTGTTTTGATAAATTTCTGCCCTTGTTGGAAATAATTCCTCCGGTAATTGATTGCCCTATTCCCAAAGGATTTCCAACAGCGACAACAGGATCCGTAACGTCGATTTTATCAGAATCTCCCAACGTTGCATAAGGCAATTTCATATTGGCGTCTATCTTCAGTAAAGCGATATCTGAGCGTTCATCTTTTCCGATAATTTTTGCGATATATTCTGTTCCATCTGAAATAACAACTTTTATTTTTTCTGCGCCGTCTATTACGTGACAGTTAGTTACAATGTAGCCGTTTTCATCGATAATAAAGCCCGAACCATTAGCTGACTCTTTCTTATCTAAGAGTTCATTATCACCAGATTTTTCTGAAATAATTACGTCAACGACAGTTTTAAGCAAACGCTGACCACCTCCTTTAACGCCTCGCCCTGAGGCAGAATTAGCGTCTACATTTGAAACACAAAAAGCGATAAGAAATAAAAAGACTTTCTTCATATTAAACTCCCTTCCCTTTCATCGCCTTAAAAAATTCGCTCTTCGGTGAAATCACAAACGTGGAATTTTTCGCATCAAATGATGTTTTATAGGCTTCTAACGATTGGAAAAACTCGAAGAATTCTCTGTCTTTGGAAAATGCCTCAACATATATTTTATTGGCTTCCAGTTCACCCTCGGCAATCATTACTTCGACTTTTCTGTCTGCTTCAGCAACGGCAATTGCGTTCTCCTTATCCGCTGTGGATTTTATAACTTTCGACATTTCCACACCTTTCGCACGTAACTCTCTCGCTTCACGCTCACGTTCGCTTATCATGCGCTTGCAAATCGCTTCGCTGTTCTGCGGTGGCAAGTCTGTTTTTCTGATTCTTACGTCTATAACATCAATTCCGAAACCTTTTGCGACCTTGTTCACTTCATCTCTGATTTTATTCATAGCAGACACACGCGAATCCGACAGCAACATCGACAAAGTCTCTCCACCGAGTACGCTACTTAAACTGCCGAGCACAACTGGATTGAGTCTGACCAAAACTCCGTTTTCACTACCGACAGATTGATAAAACTTCAAAGGATCTGTAATTCTGTAACGCCCGAAAGCGTCCACCATAATACGGCGTTTATCTCCGAGTGTAACTTCGAGTGCTGACAGTTCAACACTCAGCAGACGTTTATCGAAGAAGGCGACCGTTTCCAAGACAGGAATCTTAAAATGCAATCCCGCCGTTTTGATAACTCTGACAGGTTCGCCTAATCTCGTAACCACCGCCTGCTCTATCTGGTTCACGGTAAACATCCCGCTGATTAAAACGAAAAACGCAACAACAACCGCTACTATTATCGACGTTTCTTTTGTTTTCATTTCGCTTCTCCGTCTTGAACCGTAACCGCATTTTTATTTAACTCCGTCAGCGGCAAATAAGGCACGGATTTTACATCGCTGTCTATAACGATTTTATTGATGTTTTTGTATATGTCTCTCATGGTTTCTATATACAGACGTTTGGAGACAATATCAGGAGCCAACTTGTATTGAGAATAAGCCGACAAAAATCTCGCAACTGTTCCCTTGGCCGTTTCAACAATCGCTCGTTTTTTCGCTTCGCCATTGTTCAATTTTTCCGCGATTAAACCACGTGTTCTCGCGCGAACATCTCTGTCATACGCTTCTGCTTTGTTCTTCTCGCTTTGCTGCTCCGCCTGCGCTCGCTCGACATCTCTGAACGAATCGATAACCGACAACGGTGGCTCCACTCGCTGTAACTCCACTCGAATAATATCGATACCCATTTTGTATTCGTCCATTAACGCTTGGAGATTTTCCTTCACCTTATTCTGAATCGCGCCTCTGCCCTCCGTCTGGACATAGGTGAACGGAGTTTGACCGACTATTTCACGCATCACACTTTCCGCAACGGCTCTAACGGTAATTTCCGGCTTTTTGGTATTGAATAAATAGTCTTCGACACCGTTATCTTTGATTTTCCACAATACGCTAAAGCTGATATTCGCGAGATTGGAATCTCCCGTCAGCATAAGGCTTTCGTCCTGCTGTTTATTGAAAAACGCTCCGATATCTATTTGATTGACGGTAGTAACCTTCTTTAAAATTACGCTTTCAAACGGATACGGCAGAATATACTGCAATCCCGGACCAACCGTACGAACCCATTCACCAAACCGCAACACAACTCCGCGCTGGTCATATTGCACTTGATAGAAACCACTGCTCAAATACAACACGACGAAAGCAATACCCGCACCGCAAAGTGCTTTACCGAAACTGCCGTTATTTCCTTTCCCGAAATTCGATTGCTTTTTGAAGAATTTCTCTATTTTCGACAACAGATTCTCATCAGATCCTGAATTGTTATTCCAAGGATTTTCCTCGTTTTCCCAAGGATTTTTTGAAGGCATACGTTTTTCCTCCACATACAGTTACAGCTATACTATCAAATTTTGAATTATATGGGTATAGGGGAAAAAGTTAATGAAAAAGACTCTAGTTTTTCTTCTTCAATCTGTGCACGCGTTCTTCGACCGTCTTGAGAAATTCTTCTTCCGTCAAGTTAGGATCTCTCGTACCGAGAATAATGTCGCACGGCAATTTATCGCATTCGCCACATGATTTAAAGCCGTTCTTAATCCGAGAGCAATAATAAATCGGACATTCTTTGCCTTCGGGCGCATGAAACACTTTTCCGCAAGCTGCGTTACACCCAACGCACAGATTTCCGCGCAAACCACATTGACCGCAATCCATCCCGCAACAACTGATATCCTCTGACATTTACTTTCTCCGTATACAATTGAGAATATACTAGCAAATTTCGCGGTAATCAGCCAATCACACTTCTAAATTATTCAGCATTCCATGCACGCGCTGTCTGAGGAATGCTTCTGGCATGACCTCATATTCCCTGTTATTCGTATACAAAAGACCGAGGAATTTTATTCCTAATTCTGCCAAAGCCAATTGCAAGTCCTCCAGATTTTTCTTTCTATCATCGATAATCACAATGTGTGTCGGCAATTTACCTACCTTACTGATGAAAGATTTAAGCACTTTTCCTTTGTCATTCGCCGAATCGCACTCTCCGTTTGCGTACAGGACGCCGTTATAATACCCTGACTTATATCCGATGTAAGGGGGAATATCATCCAAATCCATTTCCGAAAAATCAAAAGCACCACTGAAGTTTACGCCTAAGGAAATCAATGTTTGAAAACGATGCTTTCTGAGTTTTTCAGCGCCAAGCGCAGCAGTCAGCGCGAACACTCTTGCCCCTTTCTGACTCAAATTTTTAAGTACATCAGGAAGCTGTTTCTCAATAAGCGTTTGCGACAAAAACACACTTGAGGAACACAAACGATCCAAAGTTTCCCTGTCTTTAATCTCAGATAAAATTTCATTTAGACTTTTTTGAATGACAGGATAATTCCGTTCGTTATACTCCAGCATCGGCATAGTTAAAGTGTAATCGACGTCGAAAATCACCCAACAATTTTCATCGAAAGAATCTTGTCCTAAAAAATGCGCGACCTGCGAAGCGACTTCACTCACAGATGAAATTTTCTTAAATTGTGTATCCTGTTTCAAATTAGTTTTCTCCTGTAACTTAACGTAACTATACTACCAAATCTTAAATGTTTAGTTTAGATACGGGAAAAAGTACAAACAAAAACAGCCCCTTATTACAGGGGCTGGAGGATATATAAGAAAAAAATGAAAAAACATACAGTCCTGATTTTATTAAGCTTGGCAGCGTGCTACTCTCCCACGTCTTAAGGCGTAGTACCATTGCCGCTGGGGACTTTCGCTTTCCAGTTCGGGATGGGTGGAGCGTTTAATTCCCCGCCATGGCCACCAAGCCAAACAAAATCAGGATGTTTGATAAACCCTTGGTAAACAAGAAGCTTACGACTGATTGCCGTTGTATCAAGCCAATTGAGCTATTAGTACTGGTTAGCTTCATGCATTACTGCACTTCCACACCCAGCCTATCAACGTGGTGGTCTTCCACGGCTCTATGGCGAGAACTTGTTTTGAGGCGAGTTTCCCGCTTAGATGCTTTCAGCGGTTATCTCTTCCATGTTATGGCTACCCGGCGCTGCAACTGGCGTCACAACCGGTACACTAGTGACATGTCCACTCCGGTCCTCTCGTACTAGGAGCAGCTCCTCTCAATTCTCGAACACCCACGGCAGATAGGGACCAAACTGTCTCACGACGTTCTGAACCCAGCTCACGTACCACTTTAATTGGCGAACAGCCAAACCCT
>CAMNGH010000023.1 GCA_946538065.1 uncultured Holosporaceae bacterium | reverse complement strand
GCAGTGAATTTCCGAAGCAGTGCTAACCATCTCAGCAGATCAAATACAGTAAACTTTCTAAATCCGGATTCCAATAACATAAGCATGCCATTGGTTCGGTCATTAATTGAATTGCACGGCGGAACGTTAAATATTTCTTCTGATGTAAACGATGGAACGAGTGTTATATGCTCGCTTCCTCTGAAAGAAAAAGAAGAAACTACTCCTGAGACTTCAAATGAAAACACAAGTACAGAAGCGACGCCTTCAATTGAATTGCAAGATGTTGTAAACTTATAGAATGAAAAGAGAAGAAGAAAAAAAGTTAGTTAATGTTGCAACGTGCGGAATAGAATTCGCTTCAGCAATTGTCGTGGGTGTTTTTATTGGATTGTGGTTGGATAAATACTTCGATAAATTTCCTCTCTTTCTGATAATATTCTTTATCTTCGGAAGTATTGCAGGTTATTTGAATGTCCTGCGATACATGGACAATACAAGATAATCTTTTCAGATAAAAAAAACTTTTACAGCGCAGTGTTTTTGTGTACACTGAAATTGTCGTCGATGACTTGTGCCTTGATGGTTAGGTCCTTTTGTAGTTTTGTGGTTGTGTTTATGTTACTAATCATTATTAATGGGGTATAAGCCACGGCGACTCTTTTATTAAGGTGCTGGAGCATTAGATGTCTTTAGATATTTCTGAAATTACCCCGTACAATTTTTCTGTCGTAGAACCTAAGTGGCAGAAGTTTTGGATGGAGAATCAATCATTTGCAGCCAAACGTGACAGCAAAAAACCAAAGTATTATATGCTTGAAATGTTTATGTATCCTTCCGGAAAAGTGCATATCGGACATGTCAGAAATTACACTATCGGGGATGTTTTAGCCCGCTTTAAAAAGGCTAACGGTTTTTCTGTTTTGCACCCTGTTGGTTGGGACGCTTTCGGACTTCCTGCAGAAAATGCCGCTCTCAAGCAAAAATGCCATCCGAAAGATTGGACTTATCAAAATATCGGCGTAATGAAAAAGCAAATTCAATCCCTCGGATTTTCTTACGATTGGAAACGTGAATTTGCGACGTGCGACGAACAGTATTACGGATTCCAGCAGAAAATATTTCTTGCCATGTACAAAAAGGGACTGATTTATCGAAAAGAATCAGAAGTAAATTGGGATCCTGTTGATAACTGCGTATTGGCGAATGAGCAAGTAATTGATGGGAGAGGTTGGCGCTCGGGAGCTCCTGTTGAAAAGAGAATGTTATCACAGTGGTTCTTTAAAATAACTGCTTTTGCTGACGAGCTACTTTCCGAAATAGATAAATTAGACGGTTGGCCGGAAAAAGTAAAAACTATGCAACGCAATTGGATAGGAAAATCAGAAGGTTGTTCTATTCATTTTAAGTGTAACAACGGCGAAGAAATTGTCGTTTTTTCCACCAGACCTGAAACAATTTTCGGTGCGACATATCTCGCGATTTCTCCCGATCATCCGCTGGCGAAAAAACTGGCTGAGGTCAATCCACAAATAAAAGCATTTATCGATGAATTTAAAAAAGGCACAGTTGCTCAGGAATTTTTGGATAAGCAAGAAAAACTGGGAGTTGATACTGGTTTAACAGTCCAGCATCCATTCTTAGAAAAGAAAATGCCGGTTTATATCGCCAATTTCGTTTTGATGAATTACGGAACAGGAGCAGTTTTCGCAACACCTGCGCATGATGAGCGTGATTATGATTTCGCGGTAAAGTACAATCTACCGATAGTTCGAGTTGTGAAAGCTCCTGACGGAGATGAGGCTCTGCCTTACATCGAAGACGGTGTTTTAATGAATTCCGATTTTTTAAACGGCTTATCTGTTAAAGATGCGCGACGTACAGTTATTGATAAGATTTGCGAAAAGAATCTCGGCAAAAGAGAGATATTTTTCAAGTTGAGAGACTGGGGAATTTCACGTCAGAGATATTGGGGCTGTCCTATTCCAATGGTACATTGCCCGAAATGTGGTATGGTTCCTTTGAACGAAAAAGATTTACCGGTATTACTGCCATCTGACGTAACTTTTTCAGGTGCAGGTAACCCTCTTGATGCTCATGAAAAATGGAAGAACGTAAAATGTCCTGTTTGCGGACATGATGCCGAACGCGAAACCGATACTTTGGATACATTCGTCGATTCTTCGTGGTACTTTTTGCGCTTTTGTTCAGATGACGCGAAGGATTTGTTGAAGAAGGAAGATACGTCTTATTGGATGCAAGTCGACCAATACGTCGGCGGAATCGAGCATGCGATTTTGCACCTTTTATACGCGAGGTTCTTTACAAGGGCACTTGCAGAATGCGGATTCGTCAATGTTCGTGAACCGTTTAAAAATTTGTTCACGCAAGGCATGGTGTGCAGTGTAACTTATCGCACGGAGGGTGGCGATTGGTTGTTCCCAAATGAAGTAAAGAAAAATCCTGATGGCACTTTTGAAACCATTAAAACTGGCGAAAAAGTTATTGTCGGACGTTTGGAGAAAATGAGTAAATCGAAGAAAAACGTTGTCGATCCTGATATGATTGTAAAATCATACGGAGCAGATGCACTGCGTTTGTTCGTCGTCTCAGATACTCCACCAGACAGGGATTTCCCATGGTCAGATGAAGGTTTGGAAGGTTGCTGGAGATTTATCAACAGAGTTTGGCGCCTGTTTGTTTACTTAAAATCTTTCGGAATAAGTGCAGAAAAATGCGCGCATGAAATCAATGTAGAAAGTCTGCCTGGAAATCTGCAAAAAATATACAAGGGTTTTCATCAGACGATAAAAGACGTAACTGATGCCATTGAAAGCAGAATGATGAATAAAGCCGTTGCATTCATTCGTGACAGCGTAAATGCGATTTATTCTGTGTTGGACGATGTTAAAGATAACGAAGAATTGTTCTCGGTATTAATGCGCGATTTGGTAAAATTGATGGCTCCGATTGCTCCGCACATTTGTGAAGAAATCTGGTCGGAACTTGGATTTAACGGCATTGTTTCCGAGCACGCTTGGCCGACATATAACGAAAAATATCTATGTGTTACAGAGATAAATCTTCCGGTACAGGTCAATGGAAAATTGCGTGGAACCGTCAATGTCGGTGTTAACGATGGTGAGGATATCATTTTCGAAAAAGCACTCGCTCTGCCGAATGTACAAAATGCGATTGCCGGAAAATCTGTTAGAAAGCGTATATTTATAAAAGGAAAGATAATCAACTTTGTGGTATAAATTTTTAGTTTTTTTATTTTGTATAGGCTGCACTGTTCGACCGTTGTATAACGTTGATGATAAGAATGTCGGAATGATAGACGTAGAGGTTATCGCCGAAAGAGAAGGGCAGAAGTTACGCGAATATTTGCGTAGCGATTTCAGGGATTTGCAATTCGTAAAACAGCGTTATGTGCTTTCAACCACGATGTCGGTGACAGAAAAACCGTTTGCCTTTGCGGATGACGGAAACGCTAAAAGAGTTTTGATTTCTTATACTGCAAATATCGTTTTGAAAGATGAAAATCGCAATCCGATATTCAAAAAGGCAGTTTCCGTTTCTATGAGCAGCAACATTTCCAGCGCACAAGGCGAGGTCGTATTATCGCTCTACGGCAGAAACAATGCGGCTGCGCTACGAGAATTAAGCCGCAGAATTACGGAAAACATAAGGATGTTTTTGTTGAATGAAAATAGAATTTAAAAACATCAACGAAAAGCATTTTCAACCTGGCAGAGTTTTCTTTTTGTACGGGAACTACAAAAGAACTTTCGGTGCGTTTTGTGATTTTGCAATTACGGCTTTGCGCAATAATTTTCCTGTCGTAAATATCCACTTTTGTTCTGTTTCGGAATGTCTGAAAAATATCAGTGAGCAATGTGATTTATTCGGCACGAACGTTTCGTGTTTTTGCATTCGCAATGTTGAGGATAATCATCTGGAGAAAATCAAACCTTACTTAGGCAACTCCGATAAGTTGTTTGTTTTGGAAAGCGGTGATTACGGCAAATCGAAAAAAATAACTGATTTTTTCGTAAACGACAGAAGTTTTTGTGCTGTGGCGTCTTTCAAAAACAACCTGACTTTGCAGTCGATAATTAAAATGGTAATGCCGAATATTTCCGTAGTTGTAGCAAATAAGATTTCTGAAATTATCAATAACACAGATGAAGATTTGCTATCGCTGTTGAAAAAAATATCTCTGCTGTGCGAGAATAACGACATCGCGAACTTGCAGGAATATGCAACGTATAAACAATCGTTTTGGGAAGGGTTAGACTTTATACCTCTGGTTCGCCTACTGTTGCAATCGGCGATAAAGCGAAAAGTTTTCGATAAAAGTTTCGGCGATATTCACATCGGCGCGCGCAAAGATGATATCGAGTTTCTTCTGAACGCCGAATTGAAGCAAAAATACGAAACGGAAATTACAAAGAGCTATCTGTATAATAGAATAGAAAGATAGCTCTTTTCATCTGATTAAATAAGGCAAATAACCTTTTGAAAACCGACATATATCTCTTTTCATTTTAGCGCGATTTATGACTTTAATTTCTGCGCCAAAAAAAATTTCAAAAGTATCTGGTAATAGGTATTTTTTTCTGTTATCAATATATGCGTGTTCCTCGGTAGCTCAGCGGTAGAGCAAGTGGCTGTTAACCACTGGGTCGGCGGTTCGAATCCGTCCCGAGGAGCCATTTTTTTATGTAGCTCTCGTAAGTCATGATTCTTTCAGCAGGCAGTAAAACATTTTTGGTTGGAGAATATTCTGTTTTATTCGGCGGAAGTGCCGTTGTGCTGTTAACTCCACCGTTATTTAAGCTACAAGTTGTTAAAAAATATACAGAATTAATCGGCGTTCACGAATCATCCCCTGCCGGAAAGTTTTACGCAAAGCACCGCGATATTTTTCAAGATCTGTCTTTGACGTTTGCTGATGCCCATCGTGAAGCTGGAGGTTTTGGCGCGTCCAGTGCGCAATTTGTGTTATTGTACAAACTTATGTTGCAACTATCGAATCGAGAATTTTGTATAAAAGATTTTTTGCAAGAGTATCGTTCGTTCGCGTCTAACAACGGAGTATTACCGAGTGGCGCAGATTGCGTCTGTCAGTTTTCTAATCATCATACTTATTTTGATAGCAAAACTTGCACCGCCGAACAAATCGAGTTTGATTTACCGAATATTGCATTTGCGATTTTTAAAACGAATTTCAAAGTCGCGACACATGAGCATTTGAGAACTCTGCAAGCTGATTTCGATATTTCCGAATTACAAAAGCATACTCAAAATGTCGCAGATGGTTTGAAAATGAAAAATGAAAAACTCACAATAAACGGCGTAAATAATTTCTTTCAATGTCTGTGCGAAATGAGTTTAGTTTTACCGCAAACGAAGGAAACCGTATCTCAATTGAAAAAAGATAACGCGATTTTGGCGGCCAAAGGTTGTGGCGCATTGGGAGCAGACACGATAATTGTGCTGTATAAAAAAGGGACAAAAAATCGAGTGATATCCATTGCAAATGATTTGGGATTAAAAACGGTTGTTTCATAGCTTTAAAAACTGCCGTATAGTAGTAGTGGGAGTGAAAACATGTCGGAAATTTTAAAAGATAAAATAGAAAATCTTTGGGATGGTCGTTCACAAGATACTTCTTGCATAACAGAAGCGATGGAAAAACTGGATAAAGGTGAATTGC
Organism: uncultured Holosporaceae bacterium; assembly: GCA_946538065.1. Lineage (GTDB taxonomy): Bacteria > Pseudomonadota > Alphaproteobacteria > UBA3830 > UBA3830 > JAILGW01. The sequence continues at coordinate 8,023 of CAMNGH010000023.1, read as the reverse complement.
GTATTGCGGAAAAGAAAAACGGAGAATGGTACGTCAACGATTATCTGAAAAAAGCGATTTTGTTATTTTTCAAACATTCCAAGTCGCAATTAATGTCAGGTGACGTTTGCAATTTCTTCGATAAAGTTCCGTTAAAAACAGCCGATTGGTCAGAAGATGATTTTGTTCGTGCGGGATTTCGAGCAGTTCCGAACAGCTATGTTCGTTACTCTGCATACATCGCAAAGTCAGTTGTGCTTATGCCTAGTTTCGTCAATGTTGGCGCATATATAGATGAAGGAACAATGATTGACTCGAACGCGCTTGTCGGAAGTTGCGCGCAAATCGGTAAGAACTGCCATATATCAGACGGCGTAACAATCGGCGGAGTATTGGAGCCGTTACAGGCAAATCCCGTTATCGTTGAAGATAATTGTTTCATCGGAGTTCGCAGTGCAGTTACAGAAGGTGTTATTATCCAGGAAGGCGCAGTTTTGGCGTCCGGAGTATTGCTGACGGCATCCACAAAAATCATCGACCGTGAAAGTGGCGAAATAACTTACGGCAGAATCCCTCCGTACTCAGTTGTGGTGTCGGGAACATATCCGTCAGGAAACGTCAATTTGTACTGCGCGGTCATAGTAAAACGCGTCACCGAACAAACGCGTAAAAAAACATCGGTCAATGAATTATTGAGGTTATAATGGACGTAGTCTCTTTTTGCTCAGAATTAATCAAACGGAAAAGCATCACGCCAAATGATGACGGCATATTGGATTACGTATCGGAGTTTTTATCGTCAATCGGATTTGAAACACGCATTCTGACTTTTAAATCTCAGGACGGTACAAATGTCGTGAAAAATCTGTTCGCGAAATACGGACACTCACGTGATAAAGTTCTTGGATTTCTCGGTCATTTGGACGTAGTGCCTGCAGGTGACGGATGGAATGCGTTTGTGGCAGAGCAAAAAGACGGTTGTTTGATAGGACGCGGTGTCGCCGATATGAAAGGCGGAGCGGCTGCGTTTTGTTGTGCGGTTGCTGAGTACGTCAAGCAGGATTTCAATGGCACAATAGAATTTTTCTTAACTTGCGACGAGGAAATAGGCTCGTTTGAAGGTACGCAATCGCTAATTAAATGGGCTAAAGAAAATAACGAATTGCCCAACGATTGTTTAATCGGTGAACCGTCTTCGGACATAACCGTAGGAGACAGAATTTACGCCGGTCATCGTGGCAGCATGAATGTCATGGTGCGTGCTCACGGCAAACAGGGACACGTCGCTTATTCCTCGCAAAATTCTCTTACAAATTTATGCCGATACATAGCGCGCATGGCCGATTACAATTGGCGTTATGAAAACAAAAAATTTCCGAAAACAAAAATCGAGCCGACATTGCTCTACACAAACAACTATGCGGTAAATGTCGTCCCTGACGAATCATCTGCGAACATAAACATTCGATATGGCGCAGATTATACATCAGAAGAATTGAAAAAAATCTTCTCTCAACAGGCGGAAGATTTAAATTTGGAACTGGAGTTTACAGTCAGCGGAGATTCGTATTATTGCGAAAGTCATTTGCAAGATATGCTGGCATCGTCTATTCAAGATGTTACGGGTATCCAACCGAAATTTTCGGCAGAAGGCGGAATATCAGACGGTCGGTATATGATTCAGCATTGCAACATAATAGAATTCGGTCTGTGCGACGCGACAATCCATCAGAAAAACGAACACGTAAAAATCTCGGATTTATATACGCTTGAAAAAATATATGTGGCGTTTTTAAAGCAATATTTCGCATGATAGAAAATCTCACTGTCGACGATTCCCCAGAATTAGCACAGATTTATGACGAGAGTTTTCCCGACAGCTGGTCAGTTGAAACGTTTCACAAAATGCTGTCAGACGGCATGGGATTCGGATATAAGTTCATTGAAAATTCCCGAATTTGCGGTTTTATTTTGTGCAGAATTGTTTGTGATGAAATCGAAATTATTACATTTGCGGTACGAAATCAGTATCGTCGTAATGGAATCGGACATCAACTACTCCACAAATTAACCTTATACGCGCAACAGCGCGCAGCGCCGATATTTCTAGAGGTTGCGAAAGATAACGCTGTAGCACAATCTTTGTACACTGAGGAAGGCTATCAAAAAATATCAGTACGTAAAGGCTACTATAACGGGACAGATGCGATTGTCATGAAACTCAGTTCTTAGAGATTACATCCGTTCACTGTCGAAGATACGCGATAAGATATCATATTAAAACGAAAGGAGGTAAAAACATAACGTGCCTCCGACCGCAAACGGACAAAATCATTCAGTGGTGCCGCCGGTGAGAATCGGACTCACGACCCCATCCTTACCAAGGATGTGCTCTACCACTGAGCCACGGCGGCTTACCAAACTCGAACAATCTATCATATAATTATTAAGTTTTAAAGATAGTTTTTCGAAAGAGAGTAATGCCCTATCAATGATAGCAAATCTAATTTTAGATTTTCGTCTTGGCTCACATTTTTGTGAACCAAGACAGATTGCGTTGATTTTATATTCGAAATTACAAAATTAATGTTCCGCCATGTTCAACTGTTACTTTTGTTCCTGTTTGTACATCTAATGTTCCCGCACTTACATCCAGTGTAGACAGGTTTTTTACTACAGCTTGACCATTTCCGCTTGCGCCATGAACTAAGCTTAACGTCTTTCCTGCCGCAACAGAATATGTAGTTGCAGCGGCTAAATCAGAAGGGAAAGTAAAAGTACAGTTACTAGTATCAGCAGCGACTCCGACAGTGATATCTGATTGTGGCATAGATGTTGCAGCAGTAACAAGCAATGTTGTACCTCCACTCACCTCTGCAGTTCCGTTTTGGAAATAGGCATTGTTACCTTCCAATCGAACAGTACCACTACCTTTAGCCTGCATCGAAATGCTGAGTGCACCTATACTTCCCGAAGGAATTGGCCAATGAAAAGTCCCTGCGGCAATTCCACAAGGTGCAGTTCCTTCAACGTATGCTGGCTGATGTGACGTATCCGATGTATCAATTTCAACGACGGTAGGTGAACCTAATTTATCTGCCAAAAGATTGACTCTACCTGCAGGCTCAGTATTGCCAACATCTTGAAAATCATATACACAGCCTGTACGTGGCGCACCACTATTATTATAATCAGCAGCCAAAGTAATTGTTACAAGGTTAATACCGTCGACGTCGGCTGTATCTCCTATCACAATTTCACCAGATCCATTTCCCCAACCTCCTTCGGTTTTTGCTGTTGACGCTATCAAGTTTGCATCTAAGAATGGATAATTTTTTGCTCTGATTCCCGTAAAACCGCCACCGGAATAAACACCTGAAGCTATTTTGGTACCATCTCCGTCGGTTACACCACCGTAGTTATTGATATAAGCTTCTTCGCTAACGCCTGTTGGATGTTGAATTTTCTCTCCGGGCGCACCCGCTTCTGTGTGTCCCATTATGACGCCATAATTTTGAACGCGCGCCTCATCTGATAAAGGCACGAGCCTTGTAACTTCAAGAGTACCTCCCGCGTCGACTTGTATTTCACCAGCAATAGTTACCGTTGTCGCATCTGCGTTCGCAAATACAAATGCTGTGCCTGCAACAAATGCCAGCTTTTTAAAATTGTTAAACATGTTACCTCCTTCTTACTTACCCTTAACAATCGTTTTCACGACCGATTTCACATTCGTGGCCTTATGACCTTCATGTTTGTCGATCTGTTACATGTATGATGGGATAAAAGGTTTAATTCTTTGTAAAAATTGAGAAAAACTTTGTTGAATTCGTTGCAAGACAGGATAATGGTTAAAATTATTCCTTATCAGAAAATTATTTTGCCACCATTTTTAACTACTATGCTTGATGCATCATCAATGTCTACCATTGCACTACTTATGTTGAACGTGGCGAAATTCGGCACAATGATTTTTGCGTCACTGTTCGTATCGCTTACCATATTTAAAGAAACTCCGCTTGGCATAGTATATGTGGTCGCAGTTGAGGGTAAAAACGTCAGTATATTTGTTCCGACATCGCCAAGCATTCCGATGTTAATATTGGTTTGAGGCATACTTGTTTCGTTCACAACGATTGCTTCCACACCTCTGCGTATATAAACTGTTCCTAATATCAAATACCTGTTATTGCCCTCTAGCATTACTTTTCCGTTGCCTCTAATATCAACAGACGGAATGTAAGTTACGCCCTTAACAATAGTCGTCGGATCTTTGCAACCTATGCCAAACGGTATATGGTAAGCGCCTTCGGCATCAACTCCGCAAGGAGCAGTATCTGCATCATAAACCGGCAAACTCGGATCTGTCGGGTCTAGAGTAGCAACAGTTGATTTCAGTGCGAAATTATTTCCCGGCGGATCCGGTTGTGTATTGATGCCGCCATTTAAAGCAGGGTCAGCTATATCCCAAATAAGAGTGCTTGGATAGTTGGGGTTATAATTGGCGTTATAATATGCCGCAATAATCGAATTAAACATACGAATACCGTCATCATCATCCGACGTTACACCGAATATGCCTTTCCATCCTTTATTTGACGGGACCGCCTCATCTTGAATTAAGTCGGAAGATAAGTATGGAACTACCATGCGAGCAATTTCATCGAAGATTCCACCATACTTTCCCGTCAGCCGGCTCGAATCACCTGCTCCTATATCCACATAAATATATATCTTTGCTTTCTTAGGGGTGGCTGTTCCACTCCACCCCGGGTGCTGCATCTTAACACCCCATATGTCCGGCTTTCTTATTACCGCGCCAGTAGGCTCAATAACCATTACGCCATTATTGGGCATGGAATATACTGTGTTCGTTATTCCCGTTATTATCAAATCTCCACGCACCAATATATTACTCGGTAAAGGGATGGTCGTTGTCGCGGCTTTTGTTCCAGCTTCAGTACTCTTCTCTTCCTCTTCTTCCACAGAAGCTAGAATTATTTTTTTTTCTTCTTTTACAGGTGCTAAAACCTCTTTTTTTTCTTCTCCGACAGAGGGGAAAGGAATTTTCGATGCAGCCCCTATCGTTGCACACAGAAAAATGTTACTCACAATAAAAACGATTTTTATTAAGTCGTTGAACATGTTCTCCCTCCCGTTTTAGCAATCTTTCACGCAAGGAATTAAAGTCACTTTTTTAATTGGCGGCCTATTCTGCGTATTGAGTTGCTCTATACATGATGGGAGAAAAAGATTAAATTATTGTAAAAATCGACAAAGTTTTTATGGCGCAAAGGCGTCAAAGAACAACAGATACTGGAATTTCACATTGTGCAAAAAGCAGTTGTATTAGCTTACCAAATACCACACCCCCCTCTTTCTATTACCAGACTCGATCCGGTACTGACACTTTTTGTTGCCGCACTCATATCGAACGTAACATTATTCGGCACAACGATTTCAGCTAAAGCTTTCTCGTTGCCAGTCATACTCAATGTAATTCCGCTACTTAAGGTAAAGGTCGTCATGCTTGCAAAATCACTCGGGAACGTTAATGTGCTGTTCCTGTAATCCGTTGTGGGATCAGTTGGAACAGCGGTAGAATTAATTACAATATTTGTTGGCGGTAGACTTGCTGCATTCGTTATAACTGCCGTTCCACCTCTGTATATACAAAAGTCCATCATTGTCGGATCTACATAAGAGTTATCACCTTCCAGCAGAACTTTGCATGGACCTTCAGCTTGGGTTGTGCCTGAAACGACAAGAAACGCTTTAATTTTAATTGTTTCTTTCTCATGAAAGTATGTAATGGTGGGAGACTTACAACCTATACCAAGCGGCACGTGAAGAATTTTCTCGCCGCCTATCGTTTCTACTCCGAAAGGCGCAGTACTACTATCATACACAGGCAATAACGACCCCGTAGGATTTAAAGCAACCGACTGCATTTTATATGCTCCGTTATCCTCGACCTCGTTTCCGGTAACTGTACGTTCTACGCTATCGTCTGTCCTAGGGTCAAGCAAATCCAAAACAAGGCTTCGTTGAGGACCCGGTAAAGAATTATAGTACGTCGAAAGCCCGCTTATGAACGTTTCTCTCCTCATCTGTTTGAACGGCTCATCCCCTATGGACATGTGAACACCATCAGCAGCATCAGGCGGAGCAAATACACCTTTCCAAGCGCCACCCGACGGAAGCGTCTCTTCATTAATTAGATGTCGGTAAATATACGGATGCACCAAACGAGCAATGAAAAGAAAAGCGCTGGCAAATTCCGTTAGAAGTCTATCAGTATCTCCTGCGCCTACGTGAGCAATGATATAGATCGCTGCTTTTTTGTATGCAGCACCTGAGCCTATTGGATGCTGTATCTTCCATGTTTTATTGTAAGGACTTCTTTCTACTGCCCCCCGGATTCTGATTTCACAAAAACCGTCGGTATCCATCGCGCGTGTACCAGGAATTATGTAGTCAGTATTTTCAGTCGCATTAATATACAAAGGAGTCGGCAAAGGATTTGGAATTGCGGCTGCTTTCACTTCTCCGCTGGTAAACTCTTTGACAGGCACCAATGTTTCCTCTTTTTTTTCTTCGGTAGGATCTTCGGAGAGTTCCATCGATGCCTCAGTAGAGGACACCAAAAAAAGCCCCAACACGATGAAAATTATCTTTTTAAAACTGTTAAACATGCCAGCCCCTTTTGCGTTTGTCGTTAATGCGTCTCTTTTATAGACAATGGAACAAAAACATTAATATTTCGTAAAAATTTAAAAAGAAAATTTTTCTCATCTTTGAGGGGGACTCAAACGCGAGATGCGAACTTTTTATTTGGAGATATTTTATAATTTTAGGTTAATAGATGTTGACTATTTAAAAAAACAATTATATATTCGTCCATTCAAGAGTGAAGTGCAACGCCGGTTGTATTTTTGGTAGAGAAGATAACCTCAACCGGAGCAAGGTAATTTAGCACTTTTCTGGGGCGCGTGTTGAGAAAATTTTCAATAATTTTAATGTTATGCTCAGAAACATCTCTGAAATCGAATTTTTTAGGCAAAAACTGGCGGATTAGTCCATTCGTATGCTCGTTAAGCCCTCTGTCGCAGGATTTATAAGGCCTCGCGAAATAGATCGAAGTTTTTAGTTTCCTCGCCAATTCCTGGTGTTTAGCAAACTCTTTTCCATTATCAAAAGTAATTGAATGTACCGGTAATTTCAGCTTTTTTATGGCTTTTACAGCCGCTTGATTCAGATTGTCCGCGGTTTTGCGTCCGATTTTGCGAATGATCGTATACTTCGAACGCCTGTCTACCAGAGTCATCAGCGCACAATGACTCCTGTGGCTGATTACTGTGTCGCCCTCCCAATCTCCCACACGAATTTTGCCGTCTATAACGCTCGGACGCTTCGAAATATCAACGCGATTCGGTATGTAACTAACGCCTGCCTCATGTGTTTTCTTCGGTTTGTATTTCTTTCCCCGATGTCTCAAATTCCTTCTCAGACCTTTTTTCCGCACGTATTGATAAATCGCTTCTGGACTAATCACAATTCCCTCGAGTTTCAGCCTTCCGGAAATCTGCTCGGGACTCCAAAGTTGATATACCCCGTCCAGTACTTTCTGCTCTAAATCGCCTTTGAGCTTCTTAAATTGCGAACTCGCAATATGCCTCCGAATCCTGGATTTCCTCTCTGCCATAAGATAATTGTACCGCTTCGATCCGTTCCTCTTCAATTCCTGACTGATCGTCGACGCATGCACTCCAACCGCTTTCCCAACCTGACGCAGACTCAAACAACTTGACACCAGCTCCTCGATTTGCGATCTTTGCTCGAGGGTTAGATGACGATATTTCATGATAACCTCTTCTTTTAAAACAAGGTTATCTTCGTCTCTTCCCTCTCTCTATACAACCCTAAATCAATACTCCTATCCCTTCAATTTCCCAAACCGTTGCACTTCACTATTGAATGGACGAAAAAAAAATTAATTTATTAATTTTTTTTTTACTCTTAGGGGGTAAAATCATTGCCATAG
>CAMNGH010000022.1 GCA_946538065.1 uncultured Holosporaceae bacterium | reverse complement strand
ATTTACTCCGATAAACTTTCATATTTTGGTGATTGGCTCGCCCAACTTTACGCTGAAAGTTCAGGAAAAGATGGAATAGGAATTACTCCGATAAAAGCGATGGGAGCAATTGATCAACATAGTCAATTGCAGTTGTATTTGGATGGCACGCCCAATAAATGTTTCACTTTTTTTATAGAACATCAGCATTCCGAATTGCCGATTTTCAATGAAAATCTTCCGTCGAAATTTAAATATCTGCGCGGGAAGAAATTGTCGGATATCTTCTCTGCACAATCAACTGCGACGTTCACAGCAATTGCAGAAAGAAAATATAATATTCGCAAATTCGAATTTGAAAATGTTACCCCGGAGATTCTCGGCGCATTGTTCATGCATTTCATGCTTGAGGTCGCTTGCGTTTGTAAATTAATGAATGTAAATCCTTTTAATCAGCCGGCAGTTGAACGCGGAAAAATAATTACGAAATCTTTGTTGAGTGAAAACGATGTCGATTAAATTTGAAAAAATGCATGCAATCGGAAATGACTTCGTAGTAATAAATTACGATGATGTTACCGACAAAAGCATACTTTCTCCAAGTTTTTTCAAAAACATCAGTAATAGAATCTATGGCATCGGTTGCGATACGGTAATCATATATCAGTATAAAGATAAAATCGTCTCTACATCTTTTTTCAATAATGATGGAAGCGAAGCTGAAATCTGCGGAAATGGAGCTCGCTGTATAGGATTGTTGCTTAATAAAAAGTACGGATTAAAAGACTGCGTTTTAAAAACAAAAAAGCGTAATTACCCCATAACGATAAACGATGAAATCAGCGTCGATATGGGTATTCCGAGCTTTGCAGATGCAGATATAGGTTTAGCAAATTCATTTGAATCACTAAAAAAAGAATTTCCGGAATTTAATATGTCGTGTGTATCCCTTGGCAATCCACATTTGGTTTTATTCCCGAGAGAAAAACTTTCTGCGAATGACCTTCAATCAATCGGCACAGAACTTGAATCTCATCCTATTTTCAGAAATAGAATTAATGTATCGTTTGCGTATATTAAATCAAAAAATGAAATTGAACTTTCGGTATTTGAGCGTGGCGTCGGTTTGACGTTGGCTTGCGGAAGCGGTGCATGCGCAACAGCGTATATTGCATATAAAAACGGTTTCGTCAATGCAGAAGATATTTTAGTCCATCAAAAAGGTGGAACGTTAAAAATTAATATTGATAAACATAATCACATTTGGCAGAGCGGTTCTGCAACTTATGTATTCCACGGAGAGCTATGAAAAAGGTAAGTATTTACACAGATGGTGCGTGTAGTGGAAATCCTGGAGTCGGTGGCTGGGGAGCAATCATAATTTATAAAAACGTCGAAAAAGAAATTTGCGGAGGCGAAGAATACACAACTAACAATCGCATGGAATTAACTGCAGCAATTTCTGCTTTGGAATCGTTAAAAGAGCCTTGCTATGTAGACTTGTATACCGATAGCAAATATGTAAAAGGCGGAATGACAGAATGGATAGATAAGTGGTTAAAAAACGATTGGAAGAACGCTGATAAAAAACCGGTTAAAAACAAAGAATTATGGGTAAGATTAATCGAAGCTGCCGAGCGTCATGAAATTCATTGGCATTGGGTAGAAGGACATGCGGGAAACGACTTTAACGAACGTGCCGACCAATTAGCGAGATCGCAATGTCAGAAAAAATAGAATTACTTGGATTGCCTCTTGAAAAATTAAAGTCTGTTTTTGCAGAAATCGGATTAACTTCATTAGATGCAAAACGTGTATTTCCGTGGATACACGTGAAATTAGCTGATTCATTTGAAGTTATGACAGATGTTCCGCAAAAAGTTCGCGATATTTTAAAACAGCGTTGTTCTATAGCTCGTCCGCGATGCATTACGGAACAAAAGTCGACAGATGGAACGCGAAAAGCGTTACTCGAATTCTCTGATAATTGTCGTGTCGAAACTGTTTTTATTCCAGATGAAAATCGAAATACCGTTTGTGTATCCTCACAAGTGGGTTGTGCAATGGGATGCAAATTCTGTCACACGGGTACTCAATCTTTTACACGAAATCTAACTTCATCGGAAATATTAGCTCAGATATTTTTTTGGAAGGATAAATTCCCGATAACCAATTTAGTCTTCATGGGCATGGGCGAACCACTTTTGAATTATGAAAATTTATTCGATGCATTAAGTTTATTGTTATCAGAAAAAGCACATAATTTTTCTCGTAATAAAATTACTGTTTCAACTTGTGGAATAATTGATAACGCAATAGATGAACTAGCAAAATTCGGAGTAAAACTTGCAATATCTTTGCACGCTCCAAATGATGAAATCCGCAACTCAATTATGCCGATAAACCGGAAATATAATATTAAAACCGTTTTAGAAGCCGCAAAAAATTATCAAATAAAAAGCAATACAACGCATGTAACTTTTGAATATCTGCTCTTAAAAAATGTAAATGATTCAGATGAAAACGCACGCGAATTAGCATCGCTATTGCGAGGCATTCCCAGTCGAGTAAATTTAATTACATTCAATAGTTGGCCTGAATCTAAATTACAAGGCAGTTCAAAAGAAACCGCCCATCGTTTTCTCAGAATTCTTCTTGCAAAAGATATTCGAGCCATTGTTCGCAAATCTCGTGGTGACGATATTCTCGCTGCGTGTGGTCAATTAAAAAGCAAGATTTGTTAGTTTTTATCCTCGACATCTGGAACGACGATTTCTTCATCGACGCATATAGTTTTGCTTCGACATTTGTGTCCGGTAGTTATACTGATTTTTGATTTCGCGATATTAAGCCAATCGCTTAAAACTTTTACAATTGAAACATTAGCTTTGTCATTTTCAGGAACACTTGTTACTGTCACCAAAAGTTCATGATTGCGGACTCCAACAACAGCGTTTTTTGATGATTTTGTTGTTACTCTGATATTTATATATGTCTTTCCGTCTCTTATTTTATAAAAATCATTCATGTTATAAATTTCGTTCGTTTAATTGTAACTACCAGTTTATTTTACTATATTACATGCGATTGGTAAGGATATATAATAGATATGACAAAAAAATTACCATTTATTTTAGTCGCCATTATCGTAGCATCGATTTTTCTAAATCCATTTGTTCCGTTAACTGTAAAACAAATAATTTATGCGTGCAGTTTAACATTAAAATCCGTAGTCTTATTTTTTCTGCCTTTTATTATTTTCGGTTTGCTTTTCAAAACATTTGTAAAACTTGCGGATCATGCGGCAAGTGTGATTCTCTTAATTTTCGGTTGTCTTTGCGCTTCGAATTTTATCAATACATTTGTGACACATTATATCGGCGCACTACTTTATCATATTGATTTAAATTTCGGAGAAGTTCCTACAAACGATAACGCATTGCAACCTTACTTTTTATTTATTTTACCTAATTTCATTAAGAATGAATTTGCGTTGTTTGGAGGTATTGCTAGCGGTTTACTTATGGCATTTTATAACAAAACGTTTGCTATTAAGCTTGCTCACAATATTGATATTTTTACGAAAAAATTATTCTCGTTTATTTCAATTATCATTCCCTTATTTATTGCAGGATTTGTGATTAAGTGTGCTTCCGACGGAATTTTGGTTTCCATTATAAAAAGCTATTCACAGATTTTGCTCATTTTTATTTCGTATGCGACTATCTATACATTACTTTTCTATTTCATCGTAAACAAATGCGTATTCCAAAACTTTTTAAATTGTTTGAAAAACATGTTTCCCGCATTAATTACGGCACTCAGTACAATATCCAGCGTAGTAACAATGCCGATAACAATTATGTGCGTTGAAAAAAATGTAAAAGATAAGGAATTAGCAAGCTCTGTTATTTCTTCTACAGTAAATATTCATTTGCTCGGTGATTGCTTGTCGATTCCGTTATTAGCCTATGCATTGCTAAAACATTACGGAATGCCGGAACCTTCTTTATCTTCATACTTTATCTTCACAATATTTTTTGTAATCGCAAAATTTTCGGTTGCAGCTGTACCTGCCGGTGGAATCATCATTATGGCTCCGATACTTGAAAAATATCTCGGTTTCACTCCTGAGATGTCTACATTAATCATTTCTATTTATGTGATTTTCGATCCGTTTGTAACAGGGTTTAATGTAATGGGAAACGGAGCACTTGCAAAACTTATAGACAATCTCAGCGCAAAATTTACCAAGAATGACCGAGTTGAACCTTAATTTGTTTCTCAGCATTTTTTAGTTCTACTGAAGATTCCCGTATTTTTGTAATCTGATACTCGTCTATTTTATCGCCGATTTCATACCAATCATTATCAATAAAAATTTTCTTATCGTAAATTATGCAATTCAGCTGATGTTTTTTTGAATTATCAAACAGATTAACAAATGGTCGCGTGTATTTCTGCGGAATTATTGAAATGGATTCTTTATTTATTTGAGGAATTTCGCTTTTAATCTTACATAAAACATGAATTTTATTATCTGCAAAACGTCCGATTTTCAATATTAAAAAACAAACAACCCCTGATGTTCCGAAATATAATTTTTCCAAAAAACCATATACGCTTGCTTCATCATTCGCTTGAAATTTTATTTCCACACTTTTGTCTTCATCCTTTTTAAACTGCAAATTTTCAATCTGCGTTCTTTTTGCGACTGTTTCAATTTGTTGTTTTACATCATCTTTCCCAAAAATTTTATTTTTGGATTTAAAATACAAAACATCTTTTTTACAGAAATCCGAAATTAAATTCCGCATTCTAGTTTCGTTAGTCTGCATTTGTTCTCTTTTATTTTTTAAATTTTCGTATTCCGAAAAAGCAATAAAATCTGCTATTACGAAAACAGAAATTGCGATAATCAACGTGCATAATTTCAATTCATTTTTACGCATATTATCACCTCACTTTTTCTGTCTTCCAATAAATTCTCAAATTCATTTTCCGTCGATGATTTTTTTTCAATCGTTATGAATTTATTCCGACTTAGTTTCTTTATTTCACTTTTATTCAATCGTGTTTTTATTTTTACCGTTCCGTTTTCGCACAAAATTTGCTCTGCTTTTATCTTATTTTCAGCGCACAATTTTGAAACTTTAGACAAGACAAATAATGGCATTCTTGTTTGTTTCAACGCTATAAGAAATTGCTCAACATCATCATAATTTCTTTCGTTTAGTACTATCGATATACATTTATTCTTCACATAAAATGACGACTTAATATCGGAAATTTTTTGTTTTTCAGAATTAATTCCGAAAAGAATTATCATGAAAATCAAAAATGAAATTAATATCCCTATACATAAAGAATTAAACAGTATCTTAGAATCCGCGAAATTTTTCCAATACTTTCTTCTTGAAAAAATGGGCTTAAGTTTTGCGTGTAAATGCGCCGTTTTATCCAACAACACGCTTTCAATATCATCACATTTCGCTAAATTTAACCGAGAGCAAATCTCAGAAACCGTAATAATCTTCGGCTGTTTTTTTAATCCGAATCTTTTCAAATATAATGAAGTACGCGCAACTTCCTCTGAAATATTTTCATCTGCCTTTAAAAATCTCGATAACGCAATGCATTGATCTTTACCAGCAATTATTCTGATTCCTGAAGATTTATGCTTTGCTGTATATATCCACCATTCACTCGAATGAATTATTCCTAACTCTCGACAAAGTCGAGCGACAATATCTTCCATTAAAAAAACGCTTTCACATCGATTTAAAATTTTTGCGTTTCTTGTATTTTTCAATGATACATCTTGAATGTAAAAATTTGATTTTCGAAAAGGATTATAGCTATCAGGAGAAACTAAATAACTGTACGAAAAAGGTGATAATGTTTTTCGTCGGCAATATATAAATTTATAGGCATCGAATAAAAAACACCCAGGCAATTCAGTAAATTCGAAGTCAACATTACTGCTGTCTAAAACAATCTGATTTTCTTCAAACTGAATTTCATCCGGTGAGATATTCCTTCCGAATTCATTTGTCGTCTGTTTTTCTCCGACTAATATAATCATTATCCTCCTATCACCTCTACATAACTGTAAATCGGGTAGAATAAACTGCACAAAATGAATATGAAAATCGCTCCGGTAAATAATGTTAGCCCCGCACTTAAAAATCGTCCGAACGTTTTTATATCCTCTAGCATATTCTTATATTGGCTATCACTTATGTGTTCAAAACATGATACTAAATTATTGCCTTTTTCACCGACGGAAATTGCCATAATAATTTTTTCCGGAATTATATCTGCTTGAGCAAAAGATTCTGATATTTTTAAACCGTCTACTATGGAATCTTTAATTTTTTCCAGCTCATCTCGTTTAAATTTTACAGATTCAATCGCTAATTTTAATCCCTGAACAAAATTCAATTTCGCACTGAGCGCAATATGTAATATCTTACAAAATTGCCACAAAGTTATCTCAAGAATCAAATCTCCGATTTTCGGTATTTTTAAAACAGCATTCGATAAAAATCGTTTTCCGTCTTTTGTAAAACTCATACCGACACACAGCACCAAAATCGCCACCGCAAAATAGCAAAAATATTCCGTGATTTTCGGAAGAGCTGTTATTGCAAATTTTGTAAGCAATGGTACATCTTTATCATCCAAAGTTTGAATAAGAGAAACCACCTGCGGTCCTAACAATGTGACACACAATATCAATACGAATATTGCAACTACAGTAATAAAAATCGGATAAGCTGCAGCTTGACGCACTTTTGTTTTCCATTCCGATTGCAATTTTAAAAACGCCAAAATATTTGAAATCGCTTCAGCTATTTGTCCGGTCTCTTCTGCAGATTTTATTAGACCTACGATAACATCATCAAAAATCGCACCGCATCTTTCAAAAGCTGCACTTATAGTTTCTCCATTTTTTAAGTCAGTCAGTACATTTGAAAGCGAAGCTGTTAAAACTTTATTGCCGTAAAAATCCATAAATGATTCTATTGCTTTATCTATGGTTACCCCGCACTTCAATTGGAAATCCACATGCATAAAGAACATCAGCAAATCTTCAAGATTAACTTTGCGTGATGCAAATAAAACTTTTGATATTTGAATAGGATACTTTTTTTTCGATATAAGTGAATTGTACGCTTGTTGATAATCATCAGCGAAAATCGCTCCGTTTTTTTTAATACCATGAGTTAATGCTGTGTACTTATATATCGGCATTTCCAAGCACCCTGTTTATTTCTTTTAAATCAGTTAGTCCGTTTTTTATTGCTTCCGATGCTGATGTTTTAAAATCTTTATTTGGCTTGCAATCATATATACTGCCACCGTTTAATAATTTATGTTTTATATCATCTGAAAAAAACAGATACTCCGTTATGGGAAAACGCCCTTCATACCTTCCGTTTTTCAAATACCGAACTAAACGTTGTGAAAAAACTCCAATAATTGACGGAATAAAATCTGATATTTTCAATCCTAAATCGACAAGTCTTCTTATACCCTCAATTGGAGTCGCCGCGTGCAAGGTTGCCAGAACTAATCGCCCAGTTAAAGATGCTCGAATTGCCCCTAATGCCGTCGCTTCATCCCTGATTTCCCCAATCAACATAACGTCAGGGTCTTGTCGCAATATGGATTTCACTCCGTTCGCAAATGATAGAATTCCCTCTTCTCTTAAATCCAATTGTCGTATCCCTTCGATTTGATATTCAATCGGATCTTCGAGCGTCATAATATTAATGCTTGGAGAATTAATCTCCTTTAAAATGGAATACAAAGTTGTCGTTTTTCCTGCTCCTGTCGGTCCGACAATTAAAAAAATTCCGTTTGGAAATGAAGTGACTTTTTTCAACCAATTGAAATCATCAAATGAAAATCCCAATTCTGAAAGTGACTTAATTCCTGCAGACAAATCAAAAATTCTTATAACGAAACTTTCGCCAAAAATATTCGGATGTGTTGATATACGCAAATCGACTGTTTTTCCGCCTAAATAGATGCGAGTATGTCCGCTTTGCGGCCGACGATTTTCCGTAATATTCAAATTCGCTATTAATTTCAATTTCGATTGAATACGTTGCCAAGCCTCCGCATCCAAATTTTTATAAAAGTTCAATACGCCATCTACACGCATACGAATCCTGACGATTTTTTCCATTGGTTCGAAATGTATATCGCTTGCTTTATTATTCAGAGCATCAAATATTGTCTTATTCAATATAAATAACGGATCATCATCCATACACTTCGCATTACATTTTATAATTTCAGAAAAGTAGAGAATTTCAGATTCTTTCGCCAAAAATAATTTTATGTTTTTATTTCCGAAATGTCGCTTTAATGCATCAACAGCCTTTATATCTCCGGCATCTGCAATTGCAATTTTTACTTGATTATCATCTATAAAAAACGGAACAGCCTTGCACGAACAAGCTAATTCATAATTTATCGACATTAGAGTTTTTTTATCGATATACATAAACTCCAAACTGACAGTTTCGATGTCATACAATTCTGATAAAACTTGTAGCAAATCGTCTTCGCTTAAAAAGCCCAAATATACCGCCAATTGACCGAATAATACATCCGAATGTTTTTGAGTTTTAGCGACAACAGCAACTTGCTCTTGCGTCAGCAAGTTCTTCTCTAGCAAAATAGCTCCTATACTTTTCATACCGTCCATCGCACAATCTCAATTTGTAATTGTCCGATTTTATTTTACTGATTATTTGTAAGAAAAAGCTTAATGAGGTCGCTTTATTACGAAAAATTACGCACAAACTTTAACTGCGTTACCACCGTTCTGTTTTGCAATATACATAAATTTATCAGCTATCGCTATCGCATCTCTCATCGACATATTTTCGCCTGCACTCGTACAGCAAACACCGATACTAACCGTACAATGCGCGCCATTAAACAACGTCCCTTCTATTTGCTTTTGAATTCTTTCCGAAACCATATGCGCTGTATCTTTGGAAACATTTTTCATAACTATAATAAATTCGTCTCCGCCATATCGCGCAATAATATCAGAAGCGCGAACGTATTTTTTAATCATTCCGGAGACATACTTCAACATAGAATCCGCAAATGAATGCCCCCATTTATCGTTTACATCTTTAAATTTATCGATATCTATCATGAGAATTGCAAAATTGCCGACATCATTTGATTTATTCTCGATATAGTTCTCAAAAAACGAACGATTATACACTTCCGTCGTAGCGTCAATAGCCGACATAAACAAACTTTTTTTCAAATGCTTCGATAAAGTTTCGCAAAATATTTTATACTTTATGAGAGAATTCAAACGGCATGCTGTTACGATTTTGTTTGTACGAATATCGATTATATCTGAGTACCCCACTTCAAATTTCGTTGCTTCTCGGATGTGTTTTTCACTAGCAGAGTCAAAAAATAGAACTATCGGTTTATACTTATTAGTTTTTCTTAATCGCAATCCTGAGCAACATTCCAAAGCTTTTTCATGATTTAAATTTACAATGAACAAATCAGCATCTGCTGTTTCCTCATCTAACGTCGGCCATTTTTTTAAGTTTATAATTTCTGGATTCTTCAATACTTGCAAATCTAGAAAAGACACATCATCAAAGAAAAAAGAAACTATTTTTTTTGTTCTTCCTGAATCCATACTTAAATGACCGATTAATTGTTCATCGAAAAAACTTTTTCTTTTCATCAATGTATTAATGCGATAAAGCAGATACTCTTCATCTATATCTTTAAAAATTACATCATCAATTTCTATATTCTTCAGCCAAGAAATATTTTCATCTTCTGCAATTCCAACGATAGGAATCATTCCGCAGCTCTGTCGCAAAACCGCGAAAAATTCCTCAAACAATTTCGTATTTTCATGAGGAAGTGTAATCATAACCAAATCAATATATTGCGTACATATAATTCTTAACGATTCTTCTATCGAACACGACGAAAGAAGATGGCAGTAGCATCTTTTCAGTTTTGAAGCAATTTGTGAAATATCCGTTTTATTGATATCAATTGACAGAACTCTCGCAACCATTGATTTTATTCTCTATACACCCGAATATCGACTCCATGAATTTATCAATAGAAATAGGTTTTGTTAAGAAGGCGTCGAGTAATTGAGCAATATTTTTTTTGCATTCTTCATTGTAAATTGATAATCCTACTATCGGCATTTCTGCTGAAATTTGTTCTGCTTTAACTCTTTCTATAAATTTCTTCATATACGAATCTTCTGCAATTTCAGTATTAATAATCGCCAAATCTTGTTTTTTCTCTTTTAGTTTTTGCAAACCGTCCATTGCAGATTTCGCGACATAAACATCGAAACCGTTGGCACTCAGCACATCCTCGTACAACATTCCCTGCTGAGGATTTTGCTCAATTAAAACAGCTGACTTTCTAAATAAACTCGCTTGCATACTGCGTCCTAAAATCTTTACGTATTATTAATGTACGGTGAAATTGTTAAGAAAAAGTTACCAAAATTTAAACGATAAAAAAAACGAGCAATTCTTTTGAACTGCTCGCTTAAAGTTTAGATAATGACATCTATTCCATAAATGGCAGAGCTCCCTGTGATTGACTCAATGACTTTATTCTCTCCTGAGGCTCAGGCAAATAAACTTGCGCTTCACTCAACGGAGATGATATTGCCAACTGATTTACTCTTAATCCCAGTTCCACAGATGGACTGGCTGATTCATCAGGATGCATTTCTTTAGATAATTTACTTGTTGGAGATCCCTCTTCTTCCGGTAGCGGATTGTTTCTGCGTATTCCTAGTCTTGGCATTTCACCAGTAGCTACAGAGAATGGATCCTCCCTTTCATCATCCGAGTCGTCTGTTCTAATAGACTGCAAATCTATAGCAGACTCCGCACCATATTCTGTAGACGGCACCGTATATTCTCCACTGACACCTATTCTCTCTTTCGTTGCCACAGCAAAATCTACAGGCGACATCCCCACTTCATCATTTATACTACCCCTTATTCCTTCTGTCGACAAAGCTAAAGGATTAGGGGTAACACTTGCCGTTGGTGCACATGGAAACTGTTCAGCAAATACCTTTAGCATAACAGCGTGATTCAGAACCGGCGAACCTATTTTCGCAGATAATGCTTCCAGGCAAGGTATCTCTGTTTTTTCGCTTAAAATCTCGATTTTCTCATTTAATAAACTAAACCCATCAATATTAACTTTATGAGTGTATAATTCTGTACCATTCGGAGTGTATTTAAACATATAAGCACCGCAGTTAGGAATTTTCGGATCTAAAAATTCATCATTCTGAAGCAAAACCCGAAGTGCTATATTCATAGTTATACGGCTTGTACAAATCATATATATACCGCCACTATCACTTCGTATCGCCTCTCTAATGACATGTCCAATTCCATCTATAAATTTTTTTCTTACTGAATTAATCGAATCTCCAAAACCACCATCTTTGTCATGTATTCTGTAATCAGGATCCTTAAAAAGTTTCTTAAACTCAGGATTCTTCATAACTTCCTTTTCTGAAAGTCCTCCGAGAACACCAAGATTAAATTCATCAAAATTCGGCATTCGATATACTTCACGAAGATCAATTCCGCTTCCGAAAGCGAGACTGCAAAGCGTTGTATAATGGCGAATATCTGTTCCACCATAGAATCTGCGGAAATCCCCTACGAACTTACGAACAAATCTAAATAATGAATTAATTCCCTCTTTTGAAGATTCTGCGTCAAGTTGTCCTCCCTCTACTCCATGCGTTTCTCCGCGCATATTGTTTTGGGTTTGCAAATGTCTGCATAACACGATAACTATCGGTTTTCTTTCCTCTGAACAAGTTTTTCTCGGTATTGGAATAGCCGCGACAAAATTAAAACTTTCAAAGCAAGAAATCACCGAAAATAAAACCGCTAAATTTTTCAAAAACCTTAAACACATAATCTCCTCTCCGAAATCAACAATTGTCTGCAAGATAACGTTATAATATGTATCGCGAAAAATCGTTAAAAATTTTTAAAAAATTTTACTATTTTTTAACTGCTTTTCTCTTTTCAAGAGCTTCCCTAATTTGATAGGATTAGGGGTTGAGGTTAATTCAATGGCCACCGCGGTCGAGGAGCAAAATTTAGTTCGTCGAATTCATGAGACAGATATTTTTCTATACCGAGCCACGCTATCATCGCTCCGTTATCAGTGCATAATCGGATTGGAGGAGCGACAAAATTCAAGTGAAACTCCTCACATAAATTTGTTAGCGACTTACAAATTGCTTGATTAGCTGCAACGCCACCCGACATTACAACGCATGAAATTTTTATTTTCTCTTTCAGACAATGTTTAATCGCTTGAGTGATTTTATATCGCAAAATCTCAATGACTGTCTTCTGGAAAGCTGCGCACAAATCGATTTTATCCTGTTCGGACTCACATTTTTCTGCCGCGACTTTTACTGCGGTTTTCAGACCGGAAAAAGAAAAATCCATTGTATTTTTTACACACATCGGATGAGGTAAAACAAACTTTGCATCATTACCAAGTTTAGCGTTTTTTTCGATAACAGGTCCTCCCGGATATCCGAGTTCCAATAGTTTCGCGACTTTATCAAACGCTTCTCCCACTGAATCATCAATCGTCGCTCCCAATACTTCGAAATCATCAACATCTCGAACTATACACAACTGACAATGTCCACCTGAAGCTAGCATCAGCAAATACGGAAAAGCCACATCATTCGTCAATCGCGGACATAACGCATGTGCTTTTATGTGATTAACCGCGATAAACGGAAGTCCGCTCGACATAGCTAACGATTTTGCAAAAGTCGCGCCGACAATTACTCCTCCGATTAGGCCCGGTCCGCACGTTCCCGCTACAGCGTCCAAATACGACAATTCGACTTTTGCATCACTCAACGCTTTTCGAACAACAATATCAATCTTTTCTAAATGTGCGCGAGCGGCGATTTCCGGCACAACACCACCAAACGATTTATGTTCCGCAATTTGCGAATAAATCACATTGGACAGAATTTCTTTCTTATCATTAACGACCGCAGCTGCTGTTTCATCGCAACTCGATTCAATTCCAAGAACAAGCATCAGAATATCTCGTAATTTCGCGTATCCGAAAACAGCATTCTCAAAATCATATTATTCAATTTATGGCTTGGACAAAAGGCTTCATATTTTCCGATTATCTGATATTCAGACATAGCCAAATCCCCTATTGCATCCAAAGCTTTATGGCGAATAGGTTCATTTTCCGCACGCAAACCTTCTTTATTCAAAGGCTTTCCGTTTTTATCAAAAACAACTGTATTATCCAAAGACGCGCCCAGTGCAAGATTATTCTTTCGAAGTAAATCAACATCTTCAAAAAAACCGAATGTTCTTGCAAATGCAATCTCGGCTTCGTAATCGTCTTCTGAAAAATCAAATTTAAACGGTTCTGTTTTCAATCCTTTTGAAGAAAAATCGCACTTTATATTGATGCTTAAAGAATCAGAAGGCGTAAAAGTAATCCATTTATCGCCATCATCTAATCTTATAGTTTTAGCAATCTTCAATGCTTTTCTTGGGGCCATTTGTCTTTCAGTTCCGACTTCTGCAATTTTGTTTACAAATTCAAGCGCACTTCCATCCAAAATCGGCATTTCAGAATTATCAACTTCAATAATTGCATTTGTAATATTCAATCCGTAAAGCGCAGAAGATACATGTTCAACTGTTGAAACAGTGATGTCTCCAATTAATTTTGTGCACAAAATCGAATTAGCGACGTTTTTGTAATTTGCGCGAACTTGTTTTTTAGTTTTTTCATCGACAAAAACTATACCGGTATCTTTTTCAGCCGGTTGAATTTTTGCATGACACAATTCCCCGCTATGAACTCCTATTCCTTCTACATAAACTGTATCTCTTAACGTC
>CAMNGH010000021.1 GCA_946538065.1 uncultured Holosporaceae bacterium | reverse complement strand
TTACAAATTAGACAATCCTGGTTAGATGCGAGCGAGTTCTGTGATAAATTTACCGCTTAGGCGATTATGCGAAAGATCAAGCTTATTTAAACTGTGAAATCTAGCTAAAGTAGATATCAGATTTTCTGCTGATCGAACGGTTATATTGTGGTTAAAGGAAAGTACAAGCTCTTCTAAGTCAGAAAATTCTCCCAAAGCCTCAATCATAGGTGCTACTAAAGAACCTATGCCGTCGTCATATTCAAAGGTGATCTCAAGTGCTCTAAAATTAGGAAGTCTTGCTAGAGTCGGAGCGAGGGTCTGTATACCGAAATACGCTGTCAGGAGGTTGACTCGTTCCAAGCTTTTGTTGTCCTTTAAGGCTTTGGCAATAGCTTCATATGCGTCTTTGCTTACTCTGAAGCCTCCCAATGTTAATGTTTTCACTATGCTATTCTTTCCCAAGATAGGAGCAATTGATCCCACGTTCCCGTTGTCAATTCCATAACAATTTAGTGAAACAATGCCCTCTGGTGAGTATTGAAACACAGTTGAACTCACCTGGCCCCTCAACACCATGGCTTGCGCAAGAACGTCTAATTCTCGACTTTCCATTCCCCCTATCTTCCATTCTTCAGGACAGCAATCTCTGTGAAACAAAAGAAGACTCATTAGAGCTACATCTGCTTCAGTTGCTTTCACAGAATGTCTAGGTGTAGGTGTTTCAATATATGCGTCAACTCTTAAACTTTTATCGAATGCATGTTTTTGAAATTCATTCCACGCGTCAGGGGTTGCGTTGACCGCTTTTTCAAGTAAGCCCTTAAAATTTTCTCGTAGTTCTGGCGGTAAGGCCGCATAAACTTTTTCCAAATTTCGACCAAAGTATTGGTTCATCAAATCTGCTGTCTCTGCCTCTGGAATTCTTAATGCAGAAAACATTCTCCCACCAATGGTTCGCAGAGGGCTTATGGAGACATCACGAAATTGTTGCATTTCTGCTTCTATCGGCGATGTAGTCTCTTGAGTTAAAAGTGCTGGTAATTCCGATCTGTCTACTTCCATTGATCCATAAACGTTTTGAACATCTGCATTGGCTAATATTATGACAGCTAAAGATAAATATAGTGTTTTTTTCATTACTCCTCCGTTTGTTAAATACTATCCAATTGAAATGGCAAACTTCCAGTGCCAAAAATTTAATAACGAATACAACTTTTCAAACTAATTATCTACATATTACACGAAAAAAGTTAATTTAAGGTTAATAAAAGAGGTAAAAGCTACTCGACTGCTCAACCGAATTTTTTTGAGATACAAAAACTCCCTCAGTGGGGATGAATCACTGAGGGAAATTCGTTACAAATCGAAAGGATAGTACATTCTTTCAAATTCTTTGAAATTATCTATCCGCAGCGTCTCAGTCCCAATGGAAATAGTCCCGTTCGCGAACGCTTATAAGTTCAGACAATCCTTTTTTCTTTCTAATATGTAACTTTACTGTTGTATTCATTTTAATAGCATCATGCAAGGCATCTCTTCCCGCCTTTCCTATCAGGACCCCTAAATAGAGATCACGCAAGCTTTTATTGCTTTTCAACCCTTCTGCTATTGCTCTTGCGCCTTCATCTCCTATCCTGTTGTGGTCTAAATCGACGATTTCCACACCGTTATTGACTCTTAATCCTTCTGCTATTGCTTTTGCGCCTTCATCCGTTATCCAGTTGTTTTCTAAATTGATACATTTTAAACCATGAGCGGTTTTAAAAATAGTATTAAGAGCTTCGAAATCCTCAGGAGAACCAAAGCCACTATGAGATAAATTTAAATAAGTCAAACTTGGGTTTTCCACTATCAGCGGAATCCATTCTTGTAATTTCATGTCTACGCCATGACCAGTAAAGGCCAACTCTTTTAACTGCTTAGTCCCTTTTGTCGCCTCAATTAACTCACGACGATTTTCAGCCGACACTTCTTTCGGCGCACATATGTGTAAACTAACCAAATTGCCATGTCTTATAAGTTTGCAGGCGCTCCCCGTCAACTCGACATCACTACCAAATCTTATTCCTCCGTATGCTCTTAGATATGTATGGCTTTTTTCTTCTTCTGAAAGTTCATCAGAAACTCCCACGCTAAACACTCGCCACATATATTCATAACCAGACGCAACAGAACACCGCTGATTGGAAGCCATAATGCACATTGCCAGCAATCCAAGGAAAGCCTCATCCTGAGCACAATCTCCTGTGACACTTATTTCTCTCGTTTTGGCATTAAATGTAACACCTCCTATTCCTTTATAATAATGTTCGGTGTTTAACATTTTTTTAAACATACCTATAAATGCAAGATTTTGGGGAGCCCCCAAATCGCACATTTTGCCAAAAAAATCTCGTAAATCAGGTCCCACATCTCGTCTCCTGCGCGCCTCGTGCGTATATAGCACTATTCTGTTTTCCAGTTTCGGGTCCAGAGATAAACTCTCATTGTTTAGCTGTTCTCGAATAAATCTGAACCCGTCAGCTGAGCATGTCCGTCTTATCTTATCTTCTCTTGTAGATTCAGTAGAATCGGGAGCAACTGCCGATGCACAAACATCCGACGCAAAGCCACCACATAAAACTGTCGCGACTGCCGCAACTAATAAATGTTTTTTTGATATTGTCATATTTTCCTCTCTTTCATTCACATATCAAAACTCTGTTTCGTTTAGCACAAACTCTGCTGTTAGAACTTCTAAAAAACTCTAACTGCAGAATTGATACTCCACAAAACATCTAAAATTATTGTCAATATAACACACCCCCCCTCAATATGTCAAGTAATTTTTGAAATTTTTCAGAAAAATTATGCGTAAATAAAAAATGCATTTTATTCACATTGCTCGAATAAATACAATAAGACTTTTGCAAAAAATAGTTTTAAAAGCTGGCTAATAGATTTTCAATTTCCATGTCTGCCATGTATTCTTTATTACCGACTATCGCTATTGCATAGTTTTTCCATAAGACAGCCCTACCGATATACTGTGGATATTTTACAAACGTGCACTCAAATAGATTTCGATTTTTAATAAAATCTGCCAAAAGAAACTCTTCGTACGGTATGGTAAATCCGGTTTTTAAGCACTTACTGAGAGCTTCTTTTATCGCCCATGCTACGGTTAAATGCATAGCATCATCTGGAACAAATTTCTCGGTTACCAGTCGTTTCAAAGCCTTCACTGACTTTGCACGAATAATTTGAATATCTATTCCGAAAGAAAAATCACTCTCAAAAGCCAAAGCAACCGCAATATCTTCAGAGTGTGAAATACTGACGGCAAGCTTTTCATTGGAAACAACAGGTACCCCTGCGTCATTATTTAAAATAGTTACGGACTCACTACCGTGTAACTCGGTTAACGCAAGCCTTGCTGCGACACGTCCTGCAAAAAATTCCGTCCTTCTCTTTTCTGATGCAAAACCACCGGCGACACGGCGTTCACTATCAGTTAACAGCCTTTCAAAATCAGTCCATTCATCGAATTTTACAGACGCAAACGCCAGTTTTTTACGGTCATTTCCGAAAAGGACTGTAGCGACTCTCATTAAATCATCGCCATACCACCATTGACATGTAACACGTGTCCCGTGATATAAGAAGCTTCTTCACTTGCCAAAAATCCTACCGCTGCTGCGACTTCTTCAGGTCTGCCGACACGCCCCATAGGAATACGTTGCTCTAACGCCTCACGTTGAGGCTGTGGAATTTTATCTGTCATTTGCGACGCTATAAATCCCGGCGCTATGCAGTTTACGGTGATATTTCTTGTCGCCAACTCCAACGCTGTAGATTTTGAAAGTCCAAACAATCCGGATTTAGAAGCCGAATAGTTTGTTTGTCCAGCGTTTCCGCATGCCCCGACAATTGAAGAGATATTGATAATGCGCCCCCACTTTGCGCGAATCATGCCTTTTACAGCCGCACGCATCAGTCTAAATGGCGCCTCTAAGTTAACCGCCATAACATCCTGCCAGGCTTCATCTGACATTCTCATCAAAAAAGTATCACGATTTATACCTGCGTTGTTTACGAGAATATCCACCCTATCGCAGATTCGTTCTACGTTAGGAATCAGTTCCTCAACAGCATCAATCGACGCCAAATTGCACGAAAACAAATAAACTCTGTCAGACAATTCTCCAGCTAATTTTTCTAAATTTTCTACGCGAGTTCCCGAAATTGCTAACGTCGCGCCCATACTGTGCAAAGTACGAACAATCGCACCACCGATAGCCCCGGTAGCTCCGGTAACTAATGCAACTTTACCTGACAGATTAAACATTATCTTTCTCCGACTAAATGTATTGTATATCTATAACTTCATACTCTTTCTTACCCGAAGGAGTATTTAACGCAAACTCATCACCGACATTTTTCCCAATCAAGGCTCTTGCCAACGGTGCTTCAACTGATAGAAGCTTCTTTTTAATATCAGCTTCATCAACTCCGACAATTTTATATGTCGTTTCTTGTTCCGTCGCCACATCGTATACCGTAACGGTAGAACCAAATTTTACGCAAGTGCCCTCGAGCTTCGTAACATCAATGACCTCAGCCCTAGAAAGCTTTGACTCAAGCTCTCGGATTCTTCCTTCAATGAACCCCTGCTTATCTTTGGCATAGTGATACTCGGCATTCTCAGACAAATCTCCTAACGCGCGCGCCTCAGCTATCGCATTGACGACAGCAGGCCTCTCTACCAATTTCAAATTTTTAAGCTCATCCTCTAAAGCCTTAAACCCTTGAGGGGTCATATATACCTTATCCATTGTGCATCTCCTGTTTTATCCGACCACTTTAGGAACCACGAACATATTGCATTCTTTTTGAACAGCGTTATTCATAACCGAAGAATCACATTTAACGGCAATATCCTTGCGTTCATGCAATTTTGCATCGTACTGAACTGAATCGTCTACTTTTGAACAGTCTACTTCTTTAAGCTGTTCGACAAAGTTCAAAATACCGTTTAAGCTTTCCTGCACCTTTTCCACTTGCGCATCGTCTATTTTTATACGCGCTAAGTGTGAAACTTTTTTAACATCTTCAATCGTTACAGACATAAAACAACATCTCCAGCCATCTTAACTACATCACCTTATTACAAGCTTTTTAAAAAGTCTACAGCTCGAGACAGGATATAATCATCTATTCCATGAGCTAAGTTCGCACTTACAGCTGTTCGAACTTCTATGCCCGAATTTTTTAACGCATTCTCTGTTAAGTGCATTGCAGATATCGGAATAACGTCATCTTGTATGCCATGAGCTAACAATACTTTTGTATTCGTTTTACTTATACTTAATGCAGGACTAAGCAATAATCCTGAAAAAGCAATCACACCTTTTACGCCGAGTCTTAATCCCAGGCTCAAAGAAAGCATAGCTCCTTGCGAAAATCCAGCTAAGATTACGTCTTTGTAAGTAAAATTTTTCTCTGCGATTACTGCATCTATATATGATTTAATTTTATCAGCTTTTTCTTCGAAAGCTCTTTCCCATTGTTTTATATTTTCTCCAACTAAAGGAAACCACTGATATCCAATACCTTCCCCGCATTTTTCTATTCCGTTCGGCAAGTGTACTTCAGAATTTTGTGAAGCATCTGCAAACGCTTCCCCGACCGGTACTAAATCATCTTTATTCGAACCGTAACCGTGAAATATAAAAATCAACTGCCGTGTCTCAGAATGAGATTTTAAAATAATTTCATCCATACCTTTCTCCTTAATAAGGACATTCTAGTACACGGCAGAGATTTTGTGTATATCAAAAAATACTTCTGTTCTAATCTTCCTCCTTTTAGCTACCTTTTTTCGCTGTTTTCATAGCCTGCAAACAAATGGAAATTTTCTCTTGATTTGCTATTTTTTCATTTGCATATCCGCAAATTTTATCGAAAGTAAGAGCAATTATTCCCGAAATAGATGTCGCTATTCCCATTTTTGCTGAAAATGTACTATATCCGTAGTAATCCGAATGTTCTGAATCAAGCGATCCATATCCCGAAGACGCGAAAAGAGGAAGAACGACCACAGCAACTTTAGCTAAGTTACCTATAGGATCGCTGACGTAAGATACAAACTTCCAGAAATTCACGGAAACTGAGCCTGGGTCGAAATTTCCAGCAGCAGCGCAAGTCGTAACATATCTTTGCTGATCTTCTGTCAACCCTTTAAATACTGATTCAACTGATCTATTCATCCAAGCAACTCCTCCTTGTGATACTCCATCGACAACTTCGAAAGATGGCACATGCACTGCCATCGCTCCAGGTATATCCGATGCACCCGCAAAATCTATTACAACATCTTTCGACGATTTTTCATCGTCTGCCGGTATGGTCACGACGCTTAATGAATCAGTTCTGTCATCATCCTTCGCATCCGGTTTCGATGCTGCCGATACATCCCACACAAACAACAACACTAAACATGCCAATAATTGTTTCATGTTGTGTCTCCTATGTTATTAATTAATATTGTAGGCAATAATAGTTAAAATTTTATTAATAAAAACAAAAACAATCTCACTTCTATGATGGAGGATTCTCTCCGTCAAGCATTCCATTTGCAGGAGTAATAGCAGCTATTTGATTCCCGAATTGATTTTTAGCAATAGGCAATAAATAAAATAGTTTACTCAATCCGCTATTTTCATCATCTGACCAAAGAACCGTTTCAACAACGATTTTTTCCTCTCCATTACTTATCTCAAAATCTTTCCAATCTCCTGGTAGCGCTGTAAGAGTTTTTCCTGATATTAATGAATAGCTAGTACCGCTATTTTCAGTAGATGCAGATGGAGCATCTGATGCCTTGAGACTATTTTTTACGTGCATTGTCCACACAACAGAAAAACCTGTTCCTGTACCTTTCACATAATAGATATATGTTGATAAGTTATACGGATATTTTGTATTTCCAACGACTCCCGTGATTCCTATTCCTATACCTCTGGAAATATTTATTAAATCAGCCTTCGTTAGCAGCTTGGAATCCCTGGATTTTATAACATTTAATATACACAGCGAATAAATCTCCGACAACTTATGCATTTTGTTTGCAAGTCGGTATATATGTGGAACATCTAAAACGAAATACAAGCACATAATCAAAACCGGAATTGCAAACGCAAATTCCAACAATATCGCGCCTTTGCGATTGCTGAGCATTTGCAATTTCTGTTTCAAAAAACGCCGAAATCTCATTCCGCATTCTCAATAAAAACTCTTCAGAGTAAAATATACATTTAACTTATTAACGAAATATAAATTTTTGAAGAATCAGATAATTTTAGCATTACGCAATTCTTCTATCGCGCCAATATACGCTTGTCTTTTAAATGAGACAATTTTTTTTATAATTTCAGGGATAGATTCCCATTTCCATCGCGAAAATTCGCGTTGCGTTGTCTCAAGATTTATTTCACTTTCAGTGCCAATAAAATCAAATACAAAAAAAACTTGTTCTTGCCCTATATATTTTAAACTGCCGTATTTAAGTACGGCTCGTTTTTGAGATTCATCTGAAAAATCGTATTTATATGAATGTGATGTTTGCCCTAAAAGACGAATACTTTTTATTCCTGTCTCCTCGTAAAGCTCTCTTTGCGCAGCTTCTAAATAGGTTTCGCCCTCATCTACTCCGCCTTGAGGCAATTGCCACGCATTTGGGATATCCGCCCGTTCTCCCACAAAAAATTTATCGTTTCTTTTTAAAAGAATAGCAACGCACTTTCTATAAGTCAGCATTTTTCAGCCCTGATGTAACAGGCACAAGAGTCTTATCCTTTGAAAATTTCAAAAATTCATCCAATAATTTTAATGGCACAAACACGCCATTTTTATCTTTTAAATCTTCGACTTTCAGATTTCCATCGAACATAACAAAATTCGAAAAACACACTGCACCTTGATTTTGAGCGAGCAAATCTTCATCCATTTTTTCAATATCAAGAAAAGCAACTCCTCTCTTTGATAATTCATCCAGGATTATTCCCATATCTTTTTTGGATTTTGTCAGCAAAGTCGATGAAATATTTGCAACACCAACTATGTATTTAGTTGTCGCGAGCACACAATCCAGCTTTAACACTGTATCCTCAGCACTTGCGTTTGCCAACAGCGGAGATACGCTATTTTTCTTGTCTACCGGAATTGATGATTGTGTAGGCAATTGAACGAAAACTTCATGGCCTTTCTCTCTTATAGCCTTTACAAGTTCTGTTACCTGCTTAACATAATGCGGCACAACAAAACTTACTTTATTCGCCCCCAATTTATTCAAACGCTCATTGAAATCATCATATTTTTCATCATTGATTATTATTACTGTGTTTATTTTCTGATCAGTGATTTTAGAATCGATATGAGCGGCGAAAACATCTAAAACTCGCATTCCGTCAGGAGAAATTTTCGGCAACATACCGCATTTTGTTTCTTCATACAACTCAGGTTCGGCATTTTTTTGAGTGTTTTCGTTTGCATTGTCTTTTGATTCCGTTTTTTCTTCTGCAGCGCTTACATCTTCACTTATCAAAATTCTATATTGATACGATTGAGCATTTGCATGTTTAAAGTAATGATAACATTCAACTCCAGCAAAAAATGCTATAATGACAACAACAAAAACGGACCACGCGAAGATTATTTTTTTATTTCTTTTCATTCTTCTCACCGATTATATTTCTATATTTTTCTATAGTTCTTACTACGTCAAAAGCCTTATTCAACTGATAATCTTTTTCGACTTTTTCATTCAAAGGCAACTTTCTGTAAAGAAGCTCATGATCTTCTTCTTCCGACTTATCATCTTTATCTTTTTTGTTGGCTAACTCATCCAAACTCTTTTTGTTCTGAGCATCAGTAATTTTTTTGTATTTAGCGTCTTTTTTAACATCTAACGCATTATTGAAGAACTCTTCTCTGATAACAAACTGATTTTCAGCTTTCTTTATAAGAGCGTAATCTGCCTCGATATCAGGAGTAATTCCATTTGCCTGAATACACTCGCCACTCGGAGTATAATGTTTGGCGATTGTAAGACGTATTGCAGTTTTTTCCGATAACGGAATAACTTTTTGAACAGAGCCTTTTCCAAATGAACGCACACCTACAATTATCGCACGTTTATTATCACGCAACGCTCCTGCCATAATTTCAGGCGCAGACGCTGTTCCGTTATTTATCAAAACGACCAAAGGTAAACCGTTTGTTAAATCTTTATCATCAGCAAAAAATTCTTTTGTATTATCCTTTGTACGTCCTCTTGTCGCAACGATTTTACCACCGGACAAGAATATATTCGATACTTCTACAGCCTCACTTAACAATCCCCCCGGATTATTACGCACATCTATAACTATGCCTTTTAATTTTTTATTAGCCTCAACAAATTTTTTAACATTCTTTGATGTGTTTTTATCAAAAGTTGAAATTCGAATATACCCTATATTGTCTAACACTTCAGCTTTCACAGATTGAACTTTAATAATGTCACGTTCTATTACGACATCAAATGGCGTCTTATCTCCGCGTTTGATTTTTAATTTAACCTTAGATTTAGGCTTACCACGCAATTTGCTTACAGCTTCCTCCGACGTAATACCATTAATGCACTCATCGTCGATATAAATAATCAAATCGCCACTTTTTAAACCCGCTTTATACGCAGGAGTATCATCAATCGGAGAAATAACTCGAACCAGCCCTTCGTCAACCATCATCTCTATACCGATTCCACCGAATTCTCCATCTGTTTGCTCTTTCAAAGAAGCAAACGCTTTCTCATTTAAATAAGAAGAATGAGGATCTAAAGAAGACAACAATCCCGCAATAGCCTTTTCAGTTAGGCATCCTTCACTCATATTTTTTACATATTCACTACGAATTAAATTGCACACCAATTGCAGAAACACAGCATATTGCATATCCGTAGGAATATTTTTTTTGATATCTTCAGGAATAACTAATGCATTGTCTTCTTTTGTCTCATCTTCAGATAGTAAATTATCTGATTCTTTTTCGAATTTCTTCGTCGGCTCTACGATACTTTTGCGAGAAACTCCTGCATCAGATATTTGGCATGCCATTAACGAGATTCCGATTAAACTGAGCAACAATGTCTTTTTCATCTTTTAATTCCTTTGTTTTTCTACAGACTCTAAAATCCAATGTCGTGGATCTAACGATTCTCCTGATTTTTTCAATTCTAATTTTATAAGAACCTTTTCATTGTTTCCGAAGACCGCTCTCCCCACATAATCGCCAATTTCGACAACATCTCCAGTTGCACAAAACAAACGTTCCATACCATATAAAAATATCCTGTATTCACCGTTACTTATAATAACCATATTTCCGTAATTCAGAAACTTACCGGCAAAAACAACAAGTCCCTTGCATGGAGATGTTACAATCGCGCCTGATTTTACTTCGAATGATATATGATGAATCATTTCACTATCAGTGCTTTTATCCCCAAATTCTTCAACTATTCTTCCACTGACAGGATATGTAATCGTCAAATTTGTAGATATCTTTGTATTCCGCAATACTCCAACAGCGTTTTCAGCTTCCAACTCTGCATCAAGTTCATCTATTGACTCGGATTTATTAGCTATATGATAAACCACGTCTTCTTGAATGACATTTTCCTTACGCTTCTTCGATAAATCGTTGGCGACATTCTCAATCTTTGTGCAAAGTTCATCATACGTTTTTCGAAATTCTTCAAGGTCGCTTTTAATTTTTTTGATATCTCTCTTCAGAGTAAAAACATCTTTTTTGGCTTTTTTCAACTCTCCGCTAATAGAATTAAAATAAGACGCAAAATTCTTTATGATAATAGAGCATCTAACGAAGTCATTCTTATTATCTTGTTGCGAAAAAGCCAGAAATTTTGAAAAACGCTGAATATCAAAAAGCACAGTAAAACAACGCGTCAATATAGTGCAGACATCTCTGATAACAGGAGTCGCTGTTTTTGCTTGCCGCTCTGAATTTTCTAAAGATGCGGATAAATCGGTTATCTTTTTTTCACACTCTTGAGCTTTATGACAAAATTCTCTGATTTCCTGCGTCTGAACCATAGAATTGCCAGCACTCGGTGAACAACTACCGGAAACTGCGATTAAAACAGAAACAACAATTCCTAAGAATTTACGCATTTTCAGTTGAATGCCCTTCCGACCGAACAATACCTAAATCCTGCCGCTTCCGCTTCTTTTACAGGATATATATTTCTCAAATCAATCAACAATCCACCATTTGTCTTTGAACGCAATTCTTTCAAATTCAAAGCTTTGAACTCCGGCCAATCGGTTAAAATAATTACGGTATCTGCCCCTTCACAAGCATCATTGACGCTTTCTTTCCACGCTACATTATTAAACATACGTTTTGCTTGAGTCGAGAATGATGGGTCATAGATATTGATATTTGCGCCCTCATTTATCAATTCATTGACTATTTCTATGCTTGGACTGTCTCGCATATCATCTGTATTAGCCTTAAAAGTAACGCCTAATACAGCAATGTTTTTCCCTGCGACTTTGTGCTCGCATGCCGCAAGAATTTTTGCAACCATTTTTTCTCTTCTGAGATTATTTGAATTAATCGTCTCCGATACTAATGGCATTTTTACGCCAAAATCATCCGCGAAATCCGCTAATGCCGATGTATCCTTTGGAAAACAAGAGCCACCATATCCAGGTCCAGCCTGTAAAAACTTATCGCCGATTCTCTTATCGAGTCCCATTACCAACGCAACATCGTTGACATCTGCGCCACAAGCCTCGCATAAATTAGCAACTTCATTAATAAATGTAACCTTCATTGCTAAAAATGCATTGGACGCATATTTTGATAACTCCGCAGTTTCAAGTCCTGTAAAGACTATAGGTATATTGAACACATACAATGGCCTATACACCTGCTCCAAAATTTTCTTGGCTTTTTTCGTTTCCACTCCGAGAATTACTCGGTCAGGATGCATAAAGTCATCGATAGCTGCACCTTCTTTTAAAAATTCAGGATTAAATGCAACGTCTATATCCACACCTTTATCCGCTAAAAACTTTTTTACAGATTTTGTAGTTCCGACAGGCACAGTTGATTTTACGACCAAAACCGCGTCACGATTGATTGTCGCTGATAAATCATCCACGGCCTGAAAGACATAGGATAAATCTGCACTTCCATCTGCTTTGCTCGGTGTTCCGACCGCAATAAACACAATGTCAGCATCTTTCACACTTTTTGCAATATCTGACGTAAACGACAACCTACCCGCTTGAGTATTTTTCGCCATCAACTTATCAAGTCCTGGCTCATAAATCGGCACTTCTCCGCGGTTAAGAGCCTCAACTTTTGCCAAATTGTTATCAACACAAGTAACGTTAAATCCGAATTCTGCAAAGCAAACGCCTGACACAAGTCCGACATATCCCGTTCCGATAACCGTTATTTTCATCTTTTCTCACCTTTATAAAAATTCTCTATGACATCTTTCAGTTTTTCATTCTGACTCGCGACATGCAAAACAGCCGCCAACAGTCCGCTTTTTGAGCCGCAATCAAACCTTTTTCCTTCAAATTTAAACCCGGTCAATCCGCACTGCGGTATCATTTTAAGAAGAGCATCCGTCAACTGAATTTCTCCCCCTACCCCGGGTTTCAACTCACTTAACACGTCGAATATCTTACCAGAAAGCAGATACCTTCCAACTATCGCATAATCAGACTTCGCGTCTTCTACAGCCGGCTTTTCATCAACAGATTTTGCCTTAATCAATCTGCCGTTTTCAGACTCTACATCCAGTATGCCGTATTTGCTTACTTCACTGTGTGCAACTTTCATAGTTGCCACCATATTTGAGCCGTCATAGTTCTCAATCATCGCACCAATACAAGATTTTGTATGCAGAATAAAATCATCGGCAGACATAACCGCAAACGGTTCATCGCCTATCAGATTTTTAGCACAAAGAACTGCGTGTCCTAATCCTTTTGGCTCATTCTGACGGACATAGCAAACGCTTCCCATCTTTATATCGAAATACTCCGAATGGGAAAACATAAAATCGAAGTAATCTTCAATGGAATCTTTCCCGTGACGCGTTACAAAAATGAACTGTTCAATTCCAGCAGCAATCGCTTCCTCAAACGCATAATGAATTAAAGGCTTATCGATTATCCCCAGCATCTCTTTCGGAATTGCCCTTGTAATCGGGAAAAACCTGGTTCCTAGTCCTCCGACAGGAAATACCACCTTACGTATTCTCATAAAACGCCCCTAAATTAGCTCACCTATAATACCGTTTTATGTTATACCAATCAACAATTTCAGCCTCACACGAAAAAAGTTTCATTTTTTTTAAAGAATTAACGTTTTTTTAACTAAGCCTCTTCTAAAATAAAGGCATTATTATTTATTAGGAGGAAATTAAAATGAAGAAAATAATATTAGGCACAGCCTTGGCTTTTGCATTCGCAACCGGAATGGGAGATGTGAGTGCGATAGGTGAGAATAATAAAGACACCGTGAGGATAGTAAATGAGCAAGGTTATGGAGAGACTGTAGTGCTTTTTGCAATAGCTGGAGCCGTGCAAGAAGTACAAAATAGAGGAATTGCATCAACAAAAGACGACCAAAAAGCCTGGAAAGATCTCGTGAAAATTGCTATCGATGTCAGCAAATTAAAAAAGAAAGCCCTTGATGAAAAAACACTTAAAAAATGTGAAAATGCTGTGTCGAAATTAAGCCAAAATTTTAGGAGTCAACCTGCAGTTAAGACTCTTATAGATTTACCTAAAAACATAGAAGTAACAAGTTTATCCAACATTAAGGACCAAAATGTCCAGAGATATAAAAATATTATTTTTAACATACCTGTAACGTTAAATCAAAACAATAATAGCAATGTTAACTACGGTAATACGCCGCAACCAAAGCAGACAAACACCTTAAGAAGAACAGGAAGCCGTTAATCTATTTCCATTAAAGGAATCCGTCAGCCAAACTGATGGATTCCTCACTTTTTCGTATCAAGGCAACTATATTAAAGCAGCCTCACAAGCCAATCCCAAAATTTTTTA
>CAMNGH010000020.1 GCA_946538065.1 uncultured Holosporaceae bacterium | reverse complement strand
AAACAAGTACTATGGCGGAAGTGATATTCGGAGGTCGTAGTGAAAGTTATATCTGAAAAATGCAAAAAATGTCTTGCATGCACGGAAGTGTGTCCTGTTAAAGCTATTTCTGAAAAAGACGGGAAAATCGTTATCAACAAGGAGATTTGCCTCGAGTGCGGTTGTTGCGCGTCCTCATGTCCGAATGAAGCTATAGAATTTGAATAGGAGAGAGAAATGTTATCGTTTTTGTTGGCTGTTCATTTTGTTCTTACCATTGCGATTATCGGTTTGATTTTATTACAGAAACATGACTCCGATGGAGCTTTAGGTTCCAGTGGCGGTGGTGCGGCAAGCGGAATGTTCTCCGTAAGAGGACAGGCGAACTTGCTTACTCGTTCGACTGCGGTTTTGATGACGATATTTGTTTTGAACTGTTTGCTTATGGCAAAAATAGCGAAACATGCTCCGGCTCAAGGTTCAGTTATAGACAGAGCAGCTCAAGAACAAGTTCCGGTAAAGAGCCCGACAACTCCGGCAAAAACTCAAGATGTTGGTGCGCCTGTGACGCCAGCTGAGTCCGTTCCAGCTAAACCGGCGAAACCAGTAAATCAACCGGCAAAGAAGTGAGCCTGAGATGAAAACGGTTCGTATAGGTAACATCGAGGTCGCGAACAATAAGCCATTGATGCTTATCGCGGGGCCATGCGCGTTGGAGAGTAGGGACTTAGCGTTTCGTGCTGCGGAAACGTTAATAAATATCACTAACGAATTACATATGCCGTTTGTGTTTAAAACATCCTTTGATAAAGCAAACCGAACAAGTCTGAATGCAAAACGCGGAGTGCCGATGGCGGAAGCGTTAAAAATCTTCAGGGAGTTAAAAGAAAAATTCGGCTGTTTAATTGTTACAGATGTCCATGAAACGTGGCAATGTAACGAAGTGGCAAATGTCGTAGATGTTTTGCAAATTCCCGCATTTTTGTGTAGACAGACGGATTTATTAATTGCTGCAGCAAAAACAGGAAAAGCTATTAACATCAAAAAGGGGCAATTTCTTGCTCCTTGGGATATGAAAAATGTTTATAGCAAGGTGACTCAGTCGGGAAATGAAAATGTGATGCTTTGCGAGCGCGGTGCATGTTTCGGCTATAACCGTCTCGTGTCAGATATGCGTTCACTGAAAATTATGGAAGAGTGGGGGTATCCTGTTATTTTCGACGCTACTCATTCTGTACAGGAACCTGGAGGACTTGGCGGAGCTTCAGGCGGTAACAGAGATTACGTTGAGTTGCTTGCGAGAGCTGCGGTGTCTATTGGTGTTGCAGGATTGTTTATTGAGACTCATTTCGATCCTAATAGCGCAATTTCTGATGGACCGAATATGGTGCCGATGCATGTTGTGAAAGAATTTCTGAAAACTATGCAACGTTTTGATGCGCTTGCAAAAACGATAAATTACCAAGACATGTCCTGCTGAAATGAAGGCGTTATCCGTAAAGAAGAATATTAAGCTGATAGCTTCTAATATCGTTTGGATTTGCGTGGCTGCTTATTTCGTATTTCATGTGTTTACAGGTGCCAGAGGTGCAGTTTCATGGGCAAAATTAAGTCGCGAAGTTGCGAAACTAGAGACAGAATTAAAAAATATTCGTGAAGAAAACGCATTTTTAGAAAACAAGATAAATTTATTAAGAGATAACAATTTAGACCTCGACCTTTTGCAGGAGCAAGCAATGAGCATTCTCGGATACGCTAATGCGGATGATATTGTAGTTTTGCTACCGCAAGAATAGATTCTTTATTTGAGACTGCAAAATTTCATACGCTACTGTGTATTAAACTTAGAAAAGAATAAGCGTCGAGTTTCGCCATTGTTCTATGTCTTGTAACAATAATTCAGTTTTAATAGAGCTCTTGTGAAAGTCGAAAACAGAATTTTGGAGTTTCTGATTATCAGGGACTAAAAAATCCCAAAAATTACTTTCGCAAGAAACCTAATACATCGGTACCACGTTTTATAACACGCACACCGATTAAATAATCTTTATTATGTTAAATGCGTTTGGTTTTAGGACAAGAACAATGTGTTGACGGTAATCCGCGCATCTAAAAAAAGCTCATGCAAATGTTCCTAGACTTTCATCTTTAGAGCCATATAAATTTAGTTGTTTTGAGCTTTCAAAAAATCTTCGACCTTTTTACTCCAATATGCCGTGAATTCTTCTTCTGATACTGACGGAATCTTTTTGTTCTTATATCCACAATATTCAACAATTATCAATTTGGTATTTGGCAGAGTTTTTAGAGCGTTTTTAACGTCATCCAACTTTTTTACACTGTTATCAACAAATATAATTAACTTCGGTTTGCGTGAAATCCTTTTGAAAAAATCAATTAATATGTCTCCCTTTTTAGCGCGATTAGTTACTATAACTCCGTTTTTATAAACAGGATGACCGGATAAATATTCTTTGAAATTCAAAAAACTAAAATTTTCTAAATTATAACCGTTCCGCACTATTACATTGTTTTCATTCAGAAATTTCAGAAAATCATCTGCATTTTGCTCAAGAGAACTGGAACATACCAAGAAATTTACATCTAAATGCTTTTTAAAAAACGTAGAGAATTCATTGCTTATCAACTCCTGAGCTTCTGTACTCTTCATTTGAGACAGCATTAAATCAATTTGTTCAGGAGAAAGCCGTTTCAAAATCTTCTTAAAAATCTTCTTGTGCGCATCAATATTGTCTTTGTGAAAACACGGAACAGTCGGATGCGTGAGAGTATAATTAAAATCAAATATAACCAGAATATCTTTCGGATTAAATTCACTCGTACTTACTAACGAATCAACCACAGCTAAATCAGTTACTTGTTTATATTCAGTAATATTGTCGCTTTTAGAGCATCCGGAAAGCAAAAGTATTAAGAAACAAAATAAAGATAAAATTCTTTTAAAAACAAGAATCAAAATATTTCTCCTGAAATTACAGACTCCAGAATTATATGAGAATATATTGCGCTTTTAAAGTAAGAATTTCATTACACAAAAATCCCCACAATTCTGATAATTCTGCGCTGTGGGGATTGCAATTTTTCTGAACTTTTATTCGTCTTCTATTTTCAAATCTATCGCTTCGTAACCAAAATTAGTATGATGCATTAAAACTTTTATTCTTGCGCCATGTTCAATTGTTTCCAGCTGATAACGTCTGAGCAAATTTGCATGAATAAAAACATCCTCTCCCGAATCAAGTTGTGCAAAACCAAATCCTTTCGATGGATTGAACCACTTCATCGTTACATACGCTTCTTGAGGGACTCCATCATCTACATCATATTTATTTGATTCAACAACTTTGATTATTTTTGTGACTTGAAAACCCTTCCCTGATTTAGCGACATTGCAAAGTATAACATCGTCATTATTTAGTCTCTTTATTCCGGCTTGTGCCATCACCGAAAAATGCAGAAAAATATCCTCGGGAAGTCCTTCTGCAGAGACAAAACCATATCCCTTAAACTGATTAAACCACTTAACACGTCCTAACACTTTTATCAACACATTGTTATTTTCCATTTGCATTACCTACTACCTCTAATGTTTTTATGGTAACGCTAAAGTTTTTATATAAAGTTAATTTCTGAGATTTTTTTCACATATTTTGCGGAGATAACTTATTGTTTTTATTGGGGTTTATAAAAACGTTAATTTTATTGCCTGATTCTATTGACACTAAAATGCCATTTTCCGTGAGCTGTTTTTTTAAAGCGGTTACATCTTCGCAGTCCTTCAGAACAAAAATCCTATCGAAAGGAGCACCAGCTGGATATCCGTTCATTCCAGTGCCTTGCACAAAAGTTACATCTGACTCTGAAAAATCAGATTGAACTTCTGCGAGCTTATCTGCATTTTTATCCTGAACCGTAACATTTGCACCTAAAAATTTAAAAAGTGCGACAGTGTAGCTGTTCGCGCCAATATTTAAAAGCTTACATCCATCAAAAACAGAAAGCGTTTCTATTGCCTGTGCTAAAATATACGGACGAGGCAAAAAAAATCCTTCGTCATTTTTCAGTTCACAGTCGGCGTAAGCAAAAGCTCTCAAGTTTTCGGGAAGGAATCCTTCTTTACCAACTGAATAAAACGCATCTAAAACAGTATCATCAGAAATTCCCTGCTGTTCCAATTGCAGTTTTACCATATTAATGCGTTGAGAAACTAAATCATACATGCTATTATCATAGCCGTTGTTGACCTGATGCGTCAACTGTAGGTCTTAAATTAGGCTGGGTGGCAGAGTGGTTATGCAGAGGACTGCAAATCCTTGTACGTCGGTCCGATTCCGGTCCCAGCCTCCAATATCAGCAACTACAGGAGAAGGATATGCTTTCAGACATTGAGATTTCTCAGCGAGCATCTATCCGGAATATTACTGAAATAGCGAATAAAATCGGAATATCGGAAGACTATCTCGAATGTTATGGGAGATATAAAGCCAAAATATCCCCTACCCTTTGGAATGAAATAAAAGACAACAGAAATGGTAAATTAATATTAGTAACCTCCATTAATCCCACTCCTGCAGGCGAAGGGAAAACTACAACGACTATAGGCTTGGGAGAAGCGCTGGAACTGTGCGGGCATAAAACGTGTATTGCGTTAAGAGAGCCTTCGTTGGGACCATGTTTCGGTCTGAAAGGCGGAGCTACCGGTGGCGGATATTCTCAAGTTGTTCCGATGGAGGATATAAATCTGCATTTTACCGGTGATTTACACGCTATAACATCTGCACACAATCTGCTTGCAGCTGTTATTGATAATCATATATATCATGGAAATGAGCTTGATTTTGATTTAAATCGAATTACTTGGAAAAGAGTTTTGGATCTGAACGACAGAGCATTACGGCATGTTACAATCGGGCTTGGTAAAAAAACAGACGGCGTTCAGCGAGATACAGGGTTTGATATTACCGTTGCGTCTGAAATCATGGCTATTATCTGTCTCGCAAATGATATAGAAGATTTAAAAAAACGTATCGATAAAATAATCGTCGGATATAATACAAAAGGCGAGAAAATTACCTGTGGTATGTTGAAAGTTACGGGAGCGCTCGTAACACTGTTAAAAGATGCGATAAAACCGAATTTAGTTCAAACAATTAACGGCACTCCGGCGTTTGTGCATGGTGGTCCGTTTGCCAATATCGCTCATGGTTGCAACAGTATTATGGCGACAAAACACGCTTTGAAACTTGCTGATTATGTCGTAACAGAAGCAGGATTCGGCGCAGATTTGGGAGCAGAGAAATTCTTGGATATAAAATGTCCGCTACTGGGTAAATATCCGGACGCTGTGGTCATTGTTGCGACAGTTAAAGCATTAAAAATGCATGGCGGTGTGGCGAAAGATAAACTGAATGAAGAAAATATGTCTGCTCTCTCGCTCGGATTTGAGAATCTAAAAAAACACATACAAAGCATGCAACGTTATAATCTTCCTGTTATTGTGGCATTGAACATATTTGCACATGATACGGAAAACGAGTTGAATTTCGTACAGGAAAAATGCAATGAACTCGGAGTACAAGCTGAACTGTCAGACGTTTGGAAATCTGGCGGACAAGGAGGAATTACACTTGCGAAAACAGTTGTAGAAGCGACCAAAACAAGTTCAACATTTCGTCC
The DNA here is from genome assembly GCA_946538065.1 of uncultured Holosporaceae bacterium. Taxonomy (GTDB): domain Bacteria; phylum Pseudomonadota; class Alphaproteobacteria; order UBA3830; family UBA3830; genus JAILGW01. The sequence goes on along the minus strand of CAMNGH010000020.1, from coordinate 11,512 downwards.
GTTATATGAGATGCAGGATTCGATAGTCAGCAAAGTTGAAACAATCGCAAAGACCATTTACGGTGCAAAAGGCGTGATTTTTGAACAAAAAGCACGAGAGTCATTGGCTCTGCTTGAAACAGAAAAGTATCCAGTCTGCATAGCGAAGGTGCCCAACTCTTTGAGTGATAATAAAGCGCTGATCGGTCGACCAAAGGATTTCGATATTACAATACGAGATATTAAAGTCATGAACGGCGCCGGGTTTGTCGTCGCATATGCAGGAGATATCATGACAATGCCAGGGTTACCGACACACCCGAAAGCCGAGGAAATCGACATTACAAACGATGGGAAAATAATCGGATTGGAGTAGATAAAAGGGAGAAATTTGCGCCAATCTGCAAATTTTGTTATTCGATAATTCCGCCGCCGAGTACTCTGTCGTCTTTGAAAAATACACAGTGCTGTCCTTTGGCGACACCGTATTCCGGCTTATAAAGTCGTACGAAATATCCTTTGTTGTCTTTACAAACTTGCGCAGGGGTTTTCCTGTTAGATGACCTGATTTTGATTTCGCAATCTCCCAAAAATTCATCATTCACGAATACAACTGACGACAAGGCAATTGTGTCTCGTCGCACACCGTTTTTATCGGAAACAACAACCAAATTCCGTTCGGTATCAATACGACATACAAAATACGGCCCGCCTGCTAATCCAAGTCCTTTGCGCTGACCTATCGTGTAGTTTATTGTACCGTTGTGCCGTCCGAGTACTTTGCCGTTTGTATCGACAATGTCTCCGCCTTGAGCTGCCACCTCGCCGTACTGCGTTATAAAATCGACATAAGTATCGGTGTTAATAAAACAAACATCCTGACTGTCAGCTTTTTCAGCCGTGCAAATCCCGTTTTGCTTCGCTATTTCCCGTACATATTGTTTGGTAAATTCTCCGAGCGGAAATAATGTGCGCGCTAATATTTCCTGCGGTACGCGATATAGGAAGTAACTTTGATCTCTCGATAAATCCGTCGCCTGACGTAATTGTGTTTCCCCATTCTCTCGTACCAGTCGCGCATAATGTCCCGTTGCAATCAAATCCGCGTTTTGCTTTTCACGAAATGCGTTCAAATACTTAAACTTAACATAGCGATTGCAAAGTACGCATGGATTCGGTGTACACCCGCTTTTATAAGATGATACAAAATTGTCTATTACGTAATGCCGAAAATCATCGACACAATCAATCACTTCATGTGGAACGCCTAAAAAATCGGCGACTTTCTTTGCATCGGCTATTGCTCGCGCGCTCGATTCCATCTCAAACATTTTGAATGTGCAACCGACAACATCATAACCTTGCTTTTTCAAAAGAAAAGCAGTTGTCGAGCTGTCTACGCCTCCGGATAATCCCACGACACATTTCATTGTATATCTCCCAACTCTTCTCCCCACTCGCATTTGCGATGTTTCTTATCGCTAGAAATAAAACGACGAGCTCCGCTGTCTGTGCATAAATCAAAAATCGCGTGTCCTTTTTTCTTTATCGGACGCTTGATAATACGATTATTCGAATAATATTCAACTCTCTTTTTCGACAAAATCACATAACTGAACTTCTCATCTTCATACGGCAAGCTGCTGTTTTTCACAAGATTATGCAATTGCGAGCGAGGTACACGCACGCTGAAATGGCACCAATCATCAGCCGCAAGCGGACAATTTTCAACGGCACACGGCGCAACAACGCCTAACCTATTTTTCAATGCAATTTGCTTGGCTAACTTTATCACTTCAAAACCAATTGGTGTGCCAGTTTCAACAACAAAGATATAATCGCTTGTACAATCCACAGCTTTTTGTAACACAGCTGATTTATCAGGCATTTCATTCAAAGAATAAATGAAGAAAGTACTGTCATATCGCTGAGTAAAAGCCTGTTGAACATCGCAACAATGAAAATCAGGCGCCAGAATTCCTCCCTCAATTAAATTGCGACTTACTTCTATCATAGCTTTAGATTTTTCAATCGCGGTATAGTTTAAATTAGCGTCAAGAAAATAACACATCAGAGCACCTGTACCCGAACCGACATCCAGAACATCGCGAAACGTATAACTCGGAACTTTCCGAGTAAATTCGTCAATCACATACTTAACCACAGCGTAAGTTGCCGGCATTCTGGCACAAGCATAGGCCAAGGCGCTATCAGCATTTATGTTCGGAGAAATCGCGTTCCTGTAACTTTCCGATAATTGAGCATATGCGTCGCGGAAATCGGAAGCCTTTCTGTCTCCGAGTAATTTCTTTAAATTATTTTCAACAACGGACGGAAGCATGCTAGACCAATTTTACGCGTAGCCCATTTAAGTTCATACTTAAAACCACTTGGCATGCTAAACGCGATTTTAAGGTAACGTTTTTTGCTTTATCCAAGCCATCGTTTTCGGTATCTGAAATTTCAGGCAATTTATCGCCAAGGTTTTCGATAATCACGTGACATCCACCACAAATGCCAAATCCTTCACAATTACTATGCAAAGGAATTCCGTTCTGCTCAGCCACTTGAAGAATCGTTTGTCCTTCTTCGAAATCAACTGTTTTTTCTGTTCCGTCTTTTAATATAAATATCATTTGCATAGCTGTTTTTCCTGAATATCGGATATTGCTTTTCCACTCAAGCGAGCGCTGATTATATCGTCCAAATACTGACCGTAAATATTCTCCAAAATTGTTTTCAATTTTACAATTTCAGTAAAATCCTTCTTTTTCAAAGCGTTACTCAATTCTCCAAGCTTTTGCTCAGCCTCATTATGCGCCTGCTCCGGTAAATCGTTCAGTAGAGAATCCCAAAATTTCAGCATTCTTTCACATTCAATTTGAATGGTAATCTCTTTCGATTTTTCTGCATCCACTTCCGCATTTTCAAACGCTTTTTGCAAAATCGAAATCATTTCGTCATTCGATAATCCCGAAGATGGCTCAACGGTTATGGTTTGAGAAATTCCAAGCGTCTTTTCATAAGCTTTCAAATTTAACAATCCATTGACGTCCACGCCGAACTCTACAATAACTCGAGGCATACCGGCAGGCATTGGCGGAATACCGGACAATTCGAAAGTAGCCAACGAACGGCAATCTTTCGCTAACGCACGCTCACCTTGAACAACGCGAAATTTTATTCCCGTTTGATTATCCTGATAGGTCGTATATTCTCGTTTTTCAACTATCGGAATCGGGGTATTCCTGTGGATAATTTTATCCACAGCCCCTCCGACAGTCTCTATTCCCAAAGTCAGCGGCACTACATCTATCAAAAGCAAATTTTTGTTCTTAGTCACTATGCCGTCAGCCTGAATGGCTGCGCCGACTGCGACAACAGCTTCGGGATTTAAATCATCGTATATTTGTGTCTTAAAAAAGTCTCTTACTACTCGCTTAACCAACGGAGATTTAGTCATTCCACCGGCGAGCACAACTCCGTCAATCGAGTGAATCTTTGCGTCTTTCAGCACTTGTGTTGATATATCAAGCGTTTTCCGGATAAGTTCCTCAGCAAATTTTTCAAGTAAATCCGCAGTTAACTCAAAATCGAACTCTTGTCCATCGTAAATATATTTCTTATGGACTGAATCGGACTCTCCTAATTGCTCTTTCATTAACTTCGAAACTAAATGAGCCGCAATCATATCCTTTTCCGAAAGCTCTTTTTTATTTATGCCTTGTTTTTGAAAGTTGTATTCTGCGATTTTATTATCGATATCATCACCGCCGAGGTAGTTGTCTCCGCCTGTTGCTAACACTTGGAAAATGCCGTCCACCAAACGTAACACCGAAAAATCAAACGTACCACCGCCGAAATCGTACACCGCGAATACGCCGTTTTTATTTTTATCAATTCCAAAAGCCAAAGCTGCCGCCGTAGGCTCATTTATCAAACGTAACACTTTTATGCCGGCAATTGACGCCGCCTGCTTCGTCGCTGTTCTTTGTAAATCGGAGAAGTGAGCGGGTACAGTAATAATTGCGCTGTCTATTTGCTTGCCTACCTTCGCTTCCGTAATTCTTTTCAAATGAGAGAGGATATCCGCAGATACTTCAACTGCGTTTTTTCCCGCAACTTTTTCGTCGCTTCCCATCAAACGCTTCATTGAAAACAGGGGGGCAGAGGAATTACCATTCAAAATTGCTTCCCTTCCGACTATCGGTTGACCACCGACGTAACTTACAACTGACGGCGTAGTTATCTTGCCGCCATCAACTTCAACTATCTTCGGTGCCCCGTCTTCAATATACGCAACTACAGAAGTTGTGGTTCCTAAATCAATCCCTACTGTAAACATCAGTTCTCACTTTTTCTAAAAATGAATTAATAAAACGCAGTACGCAGAATATTTTTGCAAATTCCGATAAATCAGATGTTTCCTTTAATTTCTCTATCGTTAATTCGTTCTTTTTCTCCAACTCTAACTGAAAATGTTCTCTGTCTTCGTCATTTTGCAATGCATCGTACTGCTCCCGCAGTTCGAACATTTCAATTGCGGCTTCAGTCGGCATAGCGTCAATATCTATTCCCTGTAATTTAAGGAAATACTCTCCTCGACTAATCGGATTTGAAAGAGTTTTATATGCAGAATTCAGAAAGGTCGTTTCCGCATCGTCAACGTCACCGTCTGCATGAAGCTGTTGCTGTTTTCTCAGATACGCTAAAGTCAGTGCAGCTTCATCCACGTTAAAGGACGCAGGAACATCAAAAAATTCGAAATAGTTTCGACTTTCTTTACATTCCACACTTGCCTCCGCAACAACCGCTGTTATCATCTGTACAGAAGGATTTTCCGCAACCGCACTTTGATTTCGCGTTTGGATTTTCGAAGACTAAATTTCCACCCATCGGATTTTTTACGTAATCAACGGTCATTCCCGCAATAAAGATAACAGCCTTCGAGGCTATGTATATTTTTACTCCGTCCTGCTCCATCTCCAAATCGGATTTATCGATTTCATTGACGAATGTCACTTCATAAGTCATGCCCTGACAACCACCCGATACGACGTTAATTCTTACGCCGAGGCATTTTTCATCTGCTACAGATTTTTTAATGAAATCCAACGCTGCATTTGTGAAATTTACTAACTGTTCCATGTTTATTTTCCTTTTTTCGACAGATAATTTTCTATAGCTTTATTGATGGCTTCTTCCGCCAAGACCGAACAATGCGCCTTTACAGGAGGCAAAGACAGGTAGTCAGCAACTTCTTCATTTTTAATTTTCTTTGCTTCATCCAGACTTTTTCCCTGCACCCAATCGGTAATTAAAGCACTGGACGCAATAGCCGCTCCACATCCGAAAGTTTTAAATTTCGCCTCAGCGATTTTCCCGTCATCGTCCACTCTTATTTGCAGTTTTATGACGTCACCGCAACTCGGTGCACCAACAACAGATGTGCCGACATTTTCATCCTCTTCGTTTAAACTGCCGACGTTTTTCGGATTGGAGTACAAATCCATAACTTTTTTCGAATATTCCATTATATCCTCTCTACCATAGCGGGCTCATTTCTCTCAGTCGATTTACCACCTCTATTATTTTCGACGCCGCGTATTCGACTTCTTCCTGAGTGGTAAAACGCCCGAAACCTATACGCAAAGACGAATGAGCTAAATCTTCACGAACGGAAATTGCTTTCAATACGTATGACGGTTCAAGTGACGCCGATGTACAAGCCGAGCCTGAAGACACACAAACTTCCGGCATCCCGAGCATTATCCCCTCGCCTTCTATACCGTCAAAACTTAAGTTTATACATCCTGGAATTCTGTGTTCTCTATCTCCGTTTAAGTACACTTTCGGTAGGCTCTCAAAAATCTTATTCAGAAAATAATCCTTAAATTTCAGCAATCTGAAACGTTCCTCTGTCATTTCTTTTTGAGCGATAGCGCAAGCTGCACCTATTCCGACACACAAAGGAGTAGCCAATGTTCCTGAACGCAAGCCACGCTCTTGTCCGCCACCTTGAAACAAAGGAGTTAACCTGACTCTCGGTTTCGTACGTACATACAACGCTCCAATTCCCTTCGGCCCGTATATTTTATGCCCTGATATACTCATCAAATCGACTTTGGAAGCATCAACATCTATCTTGCCAACCGCTTGCGCCGCATCCGTATGAAATAAAACGCCATGCTCTCGACAAATACGGCTGATTTCATCTATCGGCTGAATTGTGCCTATCTCGTTATTTACCGTCATGATGGAAACCAAAATCGTTTTATCGTTAATGGCTTCTTTCAATGCGTCTATATCCACAATGCCATTAGATTTTACCGGCAGGACGACAACGTCAAATCCCTCGTTTTTCAAATAATTACAAGCCTCAAGCACACATTTGTGTTCTATCGCACTGGTAATAATGCGATTCCCTTTTTCTTTATAGAAACGTGCAATTCCTTGTATAGCGAGGTTATTTGATTCCGTCGCCCCCGACGTAAAAATAATTGATTTTTCGTCATCGGCGTGTATTAACTCGGCAACTTGCTTTCGAGCTTGCTCAACAGCTTTGGCTGCTTCCGCTCCCATTCTGTGACTTGAAGAATGCGGATTGCCGAACTTCTCGCAAAAATACGGAATCATCTCGTTCAACACACGCTTATCACAAGGCGTAGTCGCTTGATAATCCATGTAAATTGTATCAGCCAGCATTTATACCTCCACTACTATTTTTAATATAAAGCCTATGATTTGTTAAAACAAATCCATTTGATGAGATTTTTTCGTTATTCTAACCGTGCCATCAGAAAACACCAAATTAAACGCAGAAGCAGTTTGTACTTTCATCGCAGAAGTCAAAGGCTCCGACTTATCAGATTCAACAAACGCAAATCCTTTTTTCAAAATTTTTGAGAATGAATTAGCTTCCAATGAATTTACAAGCAACGCAAACGCATTTTTATTTGCTTCATACTTCGACGTAAACGCGAAACTCAATCGCTGAAAAATCTCTCCGATATTTTCCGGAATTTTCGGGGCTTGCAGTTTTAATTCAGCCAACTTGGTTCTCTTCAAGGACAACGCGTCTTTTACCCTCGAAGAAATTCTGTCAAAAGCATAATCCGCCTTTTGAATTCTCTCCGATACCACTCCTTGAATACTCAGTACTCTGTTTGAGTGCAAATAGAGCTTCTTTTTCTCAATATCATTTAAAATCGTACTATTTAAGTTATTAAATACTTTGTCTACGTCCATACGCAATTTAATTCTTTCAGGAACAGCCAATTCGGCCGCCGCAGTCGGAGTAACGGCTCGAACATCTGCCGCATAATCTATCAAAGTTGTATCTGTCTCATGGCCCACTCCGGAAATCAACGGAATTTCACTTGCCGCTGCCGCTCTTACAACCTCTTCCTCATTGAACGGCATTAAGTCTTCAAAACTGCCACCACCTCGCGCGACTATAAGCACATCAGGTCGCATATCTCCTTGCAAAGCATTCATACCTCGTATCGCGTCGGCTATTTGACGCGCCGCCCCTACTCCCTGAACCTGCACCGGCCACAACAAAATTTCTCGCGGAAAACGTCTGTTCACCGTCTTTAAAATATCCTGTATAACAGCACCTGTAGGAGAAGTAACCACGCCGATTAAACGCGGTAATTTAGGTAGACTTTTTTTCTTCGATGTATCAAATAAGCCCTCTGCCGCCAGTTTCTTCTTGCGTTCTTCGAGCATTTTCAACAGTTCACCGAGTCCGGCAAGTTCAAATCTATCTATTTGGAAATTATACTTCGACTGCGCCGGATATGTCGTAATACTTCCGAAAAAACGCATATCCATGCCGACTTCAAGTTTAATAGAGCTTTTCTGAGCAATACCTTTCCAGCATACTGCGTTAAGAACGCTATCACTTTCCGAATCTTTCAGAGAAAGATATACATGTCCCGACGTCGCGACTTTCAGAGAGCTTATCTCAGCGCGCAACGCTATGTTACTGAAGTTCTTCTCCAGCGTATTCTTTATCAGCGCAGATAAACGTGAAACCGTATATTCAGTAATTTCTTCCACCAAAAACTCCTTTACGTCAGAAAACCTTTCTAACAGATACCAACTATGATAGTATACGAAAAGATGTTTGGTTAAGGAATATCGATGTTTGACTCTTTTTCCGACAGGATTTCGGGAATTTTCGAAAAACTTCGCAGAAGTGGCGTGCTGAAAGAAGCCGATGTTGATACGGCATTGCGCGAAATAAGAATCGCGTTGTTAGAAGCAGATGTATCACTGGAAGTAGCACGCAAGTTTATTGCGGAAGTAAAAGAAAAAGCCATTGGTCAGGAAGTAATCAAATCTATTTCTCCAGGACAACTGGTTACGAAAATCGTACATGACCATCTCGTTGAGTTGTTGGGAAAAAGTTCGCCTCTCACATCTGCGGATAAACCGTATAAGATAATGCTTGTCGGACTTCAAGGCGCGGGAAAAACGACAACGGCGGCAAAGCTCGCTCATTTGTTTACCAAACGCAATAAGAAAGTCGTTTTAGCTTCTACCGATATTTATCGCCCTGCCGCAATAGAACAGTTGTCCGTTCTTTCCAAGAAAATTAACGGAGCTGTATTCGCTCAACAGGATGCCAAAACTGATTTATCGGTTCAGGAAATCACTGACTTAGCTCTTCAGAAAACGAAGTCTGAAAATGCCGATGTTTTAATTTTAGATACAGCGGGACGTTTACACATAGATGACGTCAAGATGGATGAACTGGTTAAAATCGCAAATACCATCAAACCGCATGAAATTTTATTAGTCGCAGATATTATGACGGGACAAGATGCAATAAATGTCGCGAAGAAATTCTCAGAAACACTTGATGTTTCAGGGGTCATATTGACTCGAGTTGATGGCGACGCAAGAGGCGGTGTTGCCCTCTCGATGCGTGCTGTTACAGGTCGCGAAATAAAATTCTTGTGTGTCGGAGAAAAACTCACTGACCTCGAGCCGTTTGATGCAGAAAGAATAGCCGGCAGGTTATTGGGAATGGGTGACATTGTCGCACTTGTGGAAAAAGCACAGGAGAACTTTTCACAAGAAGAAGCTGAAGCTGCCGCAAAAAAAATGCAGGAAGGCGTATTTACGTTCGATGATTTAGCCATGCAAATGGAGAAAATGTCGAAACTAGGCGGACTGAAAACTATTCTCAAAATGCTTCCACAGAGTAAACAATTAGAAAGCATAATGGATGCACAGGGTATCTCGGACAAAACAGTTTCAAGGAATATAGCTATTATCAGGTCGATGACCAAAAAGGAAAAGAAAAATCACAAATTGCTGAACGGCTCAAGAAAAAAAAGAATTGCTCTCGGTTCAGGCACGACAATTCAAGAAGTCAATAAGCTGATTAAGCAATATGAGAGTGCGCTGGATTTTTTCAAGAAAATGAAGAAACACGGCGGTATAGGTAAACTTATGTCAATGATGGGGCGATAAATGACTGAAGTAACAACAACTGAAAGCAAAAAAACGTTTTTTGATGACATCGAAAGGTTACGCGGATTTGCGTGTATATTAGTGCTAATTCAGCATATAGCCTGGATATGTCCGTTGCGTTTTACATATAATATCGTACCAGCTTGGCTGTTAGATGGCACAGGTGGTGTGCATATATTCCTCGCAATTTCAGGCTTTGTTATTACTTTATCGTTAAAAGATAAATTGAAAATGGCACAGCAGACTTTGTTTAGTGAGCGGTTTAACGCATGCAAGGATATGCTGTTCTCATTTTATAAAAGAAGGGCTTATCGTTTATTCCCTGTGTTATTAGCGGTTATGGCATTACTCGGAGTGTTTTTAGCTTGTACAGAGAAAGATACTGCTTGGGTAATGGCGTTTTTGAGACTTCCGATAGAAGTATTTTGCGGATGCTATAACGACGTTATGCAGTTTTTCTGTGGCCCTGAAAAGCTTCATTTTTACGGCCCTGGCCCATTTTGGTATTTGGCTGTTGTTATACAGTTCTACGTCATTTGGCCGATTGTTCTCATAATCTGCAAGAATGATAATGCTCGAATGCTTACATCGCTATGCCTCGGATTTTTATTTCTGTTTATCGTTCAACCTGTAGTAACAAGCTACTGCGGTTATAGGTATTATTTCATTTATAATAACTTATCCGAATTGTTTTTCGGCTCTTTTTTGGCTTTTGTATATGATAGAAATGCCGCACATAAGAGCAATAAGTTTTCTATGTTGATGGCGTTTTTACTTGTTATGGCCGTTTGGTTCTATCCGAACGTTATGAATGAAAAGTATTTCATGGCACATACCGTAGTAAGTATTGCTTCAATATTCACTCTTATCTGTGCAACGTTCTTCGCCGGTAGCTTCAACATTCCAGTACTGGGAAAAATCTTCGACTTTTTAGGACGCAGATCTTATTCATTTTATGCAGTACAATTGACTCTGGCCAATATTACCGTATGGTTTACGAACTCAATTTTCTTTCCGAAGGAATCAATGAACGAATATGGTTTCTATGTCGCTCAGTTGTTAATATTCTTAGTGGTATTACTTATTGTTTCCGATTTGATGTATAGATTCCTTGAAAAACCATTTGGAAAACGTAATAATTAGTTGGAATGGGAGAAGGAAGATGAAAAAAGTTTTTTATATTGCTCTACTTGCTGCGTTGTCTGGTTGTGCCGGAAATGACACTTCGGTTGATTCAATGATAAGAATTGCTCAAAAAGCAAGGTCTAGCGGAAATACAGAAGCGGCAGTCAACTTTTATAACAAGGCCCTCTCAATGGAGGAAAACAATACTTATGCATATCTCGGCTTAGCGGAAGTTTACATAGATATGAATCTGTTGGATGCCGCAGAAGGTTATATAAAGAAAGCAGAAACAAACGGCGCACCAATTGAAAAAACAGCATATTTGAAAGGGAAAATATTTTTATTACGCGGTAACGATACGGCAGCTGAAAAAGAATTCTTAAAGTGCGCTTCATCTGTAGATGCCCTAAATGCATTAGGCGCGATATATGATGGTCGCGGAGAACACGCAAAAGCCAGAGATTTGTATAAACAGGTAATAAGCCGTAGTCCGAACTACATCGACGCCTATAACAACATGGGATTGTCGTTTATGATTGAAGAAGACTATAAAAATGCAATCTTCTATCTCGAAAATGCATGTGCGTTACCTGATGCAAATGCCGCATATCGTAGCAATTTGGCTTTAGCGTATGGACTTTCAGGACAGATGAATAAAGCAAAAACGATATATCAGCAAGATTACGATGGCAAGAACCTCGAAGACAAAATAGCGTATCTTCAGGAATTAATTGCTGCAAGAGATTAATTTTTGGTTTTTGAACGGCAGTCTGACTTACTTTAAAAACGATTGTCGTTTTTTTGTGCGTATTTTCGATCGCATAAAACTACGCCATTGCGCGCAAATCTCCCCCAGCACGAATTGCGCGTACTGATATTGCAAGTCCCGTTTTATCATTGGTTTCAATTAATTCATATTCTC
>CAMNGH010000019.1 GCA_946538065.1 uncultured Holosporaceae bacterium | reverse complement strand
GAATCCCAACCGAGTCGCATTTTTAACGTAACAGGAATTTTTACTGCTTTTACGACAGCTTCGGCAATTTGAACTGCTAAATCTTCGTTTTTCATTAAAGCGGCCCCCGACTCGTTAGAGGTTATCTTTCGTGCGGGACATCCCATGTTTATGTCTATAACATCTGCGCCTAAATCCTCGTTTATTATTGCGGATTCCGCCATGTTTTTCGGGCTGTATCCGACGATTTGTATAATATTCAGGCATTCTCGATTCTTTTGCGCGAGTCTGCGAAAAGTTTTTTTGCTGTTTCGTACTAAGGCTTCACTGGATACCATTTCAGAAACGACAGCAGTGGCTCCGAAACTTGTAACGAGTTGACGAAAAGGCGCATCGGTTATGCCGGCCATCGGCGCTAAAAAAACGGGAGTTTCTGCAAGTATTAATTCTCTGAATTTCATCTTAGAATTCTACTTGCACATTGTACATGGAATGACAGAACAGGTTGGTAGATGGCGATGACGCGAACAACCAATTGGCGAATATTTTCCGATTGTTTTCATAGATTTCCAGAAAAGCGTAAACTTCCTTTTTGTCTTCGGGACTGTTCTTAAAACAACGTTTCAAAACTAAAGAGATAGTTCCGAACGAAACTTTTTCATCTTTATGTATTATGCCTTTGAAGACTTTTCCGCTGATTTTATCAAGAATTTGAATGTTCGCCTCAAATATTTCAACAGGCTCGGATTCCCATATGGACTCTTCCTCAGGGAAATCCTGAGCTTGAATTATTTTAGCCAACGATCGCCTGCCGACTTTAGCAATGCTACTTGCCTCTCGAGCCCAACATTCGTAGCTAAAAAATATAAACGCTGATATTGCGGCGATGCTAATTCTTTTGACCGTCCAATGCAATGTCATCTTCTGTTTCGTCTAAATCATCCATATCTTCGTCAGAATCATCGTCGATTAAAGCGTCATCATTGACATCGATTTCGATATCTTCTACATCTTCGTCTCTTTCATGAGAACTTTTATTTTTTTTCTTCAGCAAATATTCAGGATCAAATATCGCTCCGCAAGAAGGACAAACGATAGGTGATTTATTGAAATCATAAAAGCGGGCAGAGCAACTTAAGCAAATTCTTTTTACGCCCCATTCTTCTTTACTCATCAGTTTCCTCTTCACATGTAGATTTTGTTAATATCTATCAAGGTCTAGTCAATGTCAAATAAATATCGAGATATTTATTCGGATTTTCTTCCCATAAACTTAACACATATCCACCTAGACCTGAACCAACAGGCTTTACTGCAACAGCTCCTTTATCGATGAGATTTTGCATATGAGAATTTAATTCATCATTACATAATCCCCATGCTGTAAAGATATCTTTTGCGGAATTAATTCCGGTTTTTAACTTGTCGAAATTGGCTTCTTTAAAACCTTGCTCACATAAATTACACGCATTTTCCATACGAGCATCGAGTTCAGTCGCATACGATTCATTTTCTGCGAATAATTTTTGTAATTGTTGAATGCACATTGAAGTAGAAGATGTAATACCTGAATAGGTCAATGCCATATGTGGCCAAAATGCAGGTTCAAGAAATTCAATAACTTCTCCGTTGCGGAATATAACAGGTTTTTCGAATAAACATACTGCGATGTCCAAGCCACTACTTTTTTTGTGAAATTTATTTTCTAAATGACGAGCAAGTTGAAAGGTGTCTTCGCATAATCCAAGCTGAGAGAAAATTTTCGCGATATTTACGCAGAGGGCTGCAGAACTTCCCAATCCTGCTTTAGTGGGAATATTGCTAGTTATATTGAACTCTCCGTATAATTTGTATAATGGGATATTTAGATAATCTGAAGACATTTGCAGTAAATCAAGAATAGTTCCATGAATATAATCGTCAGTTGTTAACTCTTTAGATTTACAAAAAGTCGTTGTGTTGTGAAAATTTCTTAACGGAAATGCTATTGCTTTACTGTTACGAACAACACTGTGTTCTCCGCACAATATCCATTTTGCATAGCTGGTTGATGTTAACATGCTTTATTCCATAGAGCATCATTGAGCGTTTTTAAAAACTCAGCATGAGCAGACAATTCTTCTTCTGATGGTGGAAAATGTCTTTCAGGGCGAACATTTCTGATTTTGCGTTTTTCAGAAGTCGCCTTTTCCGGTTCATTATTCAAAAACGATAAGTCGCTTTGACGCCCTCCAAGCAAATTTATGTAAACATCGGCAAGCAAAAAGCAGTCGATTAATGCTCCATGGGTAACTCGAATGGATGTATCAACATCGAACCTTTTACATAAGGCATCCAGATTAACCGGGGCTCCCGGAAATTTTTTGCGAGCTATCAGTAATGTATCGATTGCGTCATCCAGATTAAATAACGGCTTATTGACTCTTGCTAGTTCGCTATTTAAAAAACCGATATCGAATTTTGCGTTATGGATAACGAGAGGGCAGTTATCAACGAATTTGAGAAAATCATCAACTATGTCTTTAAACAGGGGCTTATCAGCTAAAAATTCATCGGTAATTCCGCTTATGGCCGATGCATCAGGGTGCATTTTTCTATCTTCGGGATTTATGTATACGTGATAGGTGTTTCCTGTTTGGACATGATTTATAAGTTCGACACATCCTATATCGACTATTCTGTCTCCGTTTTCATGACTCAAGCCCGTGGTTTCGGTGTCAAGGACAATTTCTCTGATATTTTTACGAACGGTCATTTTTTATTAACTTTTTTATGCAACACTGAAGATTATAACATGTTTAGCGAGGGTGTTAAGTGGAAACTTTAGCTAGGATTCTGGTTCTGGATGACGAGAAGGATACGGAGGATTTGCTTACGCAGAAATTCCGTCGCCAAATCGTGGAAGGGAGGTATCAGTTTTCATTTGCTACACAACCGCACGACGCTATGAACCTTTTAAAACAAACACCTTTTGATATTCTAATAACTGATATTAACGTCGCGGGAATGGACGGAATTGCATTTATCAGCAAGTTGAGAGAAGACTATCCGTTTATGAGAACAATAGTTATTTCTGCGTACGGTGACATAAATATGTTAAGAGCCGTTATGCGTGGAGGGGCTCACGATTTCGTTATTAAGCCTATAGATTTTGCGGATCTTCAGGCAACAATTGAAAAAACTGCAAAAGTTGTCGCTACCTTGAAACAAGCAGACGCGACTAACAAAAAACTGACTGCGATTTCAGATGAACTGGATGTTTCAGCTAAATTGCAAAAGAGTATTCTTCCTGGAAATTCGATGAAAAGAGGAGCGATTGAGCTTTGGGCAGATTCTATTCCGGCAGCAGAAGTCGGTGGTGATTTTTATGACTTCTTTTGGTTAAACGAAAATCAGCTCGGAATAGTTATGGCAGATGTTTCCGGAAAGAATGTTTCAGCTGCGATGTTCGCGTTAATAGCGAAAACTCTCATTAAATCATTTGCAAAAATATATTCATCTCCTGCAGAGTGTTTCAAAAACGTAAATAATACTCTTTGCGGTGAAAATGCTACGATGATGTTCGTTACTGCGATGTATGGAATTATCGATACATCAAAAAATGAGATGATATATACAAACGCGGGACATTTGCCTATGGCTTTGATAAGTCCGGATAAACCTTCGCGTTTTTTAGAGTGCGATTCGGCAATGGCGTTGGGAATATCTGAAAATATAGAATTCGAAAACAATATATATCATTTTTCTCCGGGAGAAATGATTCTCATGTACACGGATGGAGTTCCGGAAGCTGCGGATAAAAAAGGGAATGAATTCGATTATGAACGTTTTACTAAGGTATTAAATGAGAATTCAACATCCAATCCGAAATTATTAACGGAGGCGCTTATTCGCGCGATAAGGGATTTTGCTAATGGTACGGCGCAATCTGACGATATAACGACATTATGCTTGAAA
This sequence comes from uncultured Holosporaceae bacterium, assembly GCA_946538065.1. Classification (GTDB taxonomy): domain Bacteria; phylum Pseudomonadota; class Alphaproteobacteria; order UBA3830; family UBA3830; genus JAILGW01. Next base: position 13,410 of record CAMNGH010000019.1, on the reverse strand, counting down.
TACAGATTAAGGATGGTGCCGCATGCTTCTTGAAATCAAAAATCAAATTAGCGAAATAGGAAGAGTATGCGATATCGTAAAAGATTTTTGCGATATGAATAACATTCGCGGCACAGGGTATCACAATGTTATTCTTGTATTGGATGAAATGCTCACAAATATAATAAGTTATGCGTTTGAAGATGGGCTTGAACACACATTCACATTGCAAATCGAGAAAAAAGGAAAATGCGTTTGTATCGAACTTGTCGATGCCGGGGTTCCATTTGATCCTGTTGCTCAAGGAGCACCGGATGTCGAATCGGACGTTAACGAAAGGAAAATAGGAGGGTTAGGTATTTTTCTTGCAAAACAATTATCAGAAGAGATGAAGTATCAGAGATTAAACAATGAAAACCATCTGAAAATAAGAGTATCAATTGAAAATAAGGAGAACCAAAATGGATGTAAAAACTAGAGAAGACAGTGGAATAACAGTGATTACTCCTGTAGGTAGGGTAGACACTTCAACTGTAAAACAATTTGAAGAAGCGGTTATGGCAGTTACCAGTAACAAAATAGCTATATCGTTCAGTCAGATAGACTATATATCGAGCGCAGGATTAAGGGTCGTATTAATGTTGGGTAAAAAATTATCTGTATCTGGCGGAACATTAATCCTGACTGATATGCCCTCAAATATCTTTAATGTTTTTAAGGTGAGCGGTTTCGATAAGATATTAAAAATTTGTTCAACTTTTGAGGAATCTAAACCATTTTTTAACTAATTGTTGATTTAATAAAGAGAATGATAAAAGGGGAAATATTATGAGAATAGTACCAAAAGCAAGTAAAAAAGATACGAAAGATACAGTCAAAGATAATAAAAAGAGATTAGCGATAGCGATGCAAGGTGGTGGTGCCCATGGTGCTTTCACTTGGGGAGTTTTAGATCGCTTATTGCAGGAAAAAGATATAGTTATTGAAGGTGTATCAGGTACCAGCGCGGGTGGTATGAACGCGATGGCGGTTGCGCAAGGCGTTATGGAAGGCGGAAATGAAGGGGCTCGTGCTCTTCTGTCCAAATACTGGCACATTAACGCAGAAGCCGGAAAGACAAGCATTTTTAAGCCGGGTGTTTTGGATGTTTTGGCAGGTAAATATACCATGCACAATTCTCCGGGATTCCTGATGTTTGATTTCCTGAGCAAGATTATGTCACCTTATCAGATGAATCCGTTGGGAACTAACCCATTGAAGGATATCGTTAACGAATTGTTCGATTTCGAGAAATTGAATGAATTCCAAGATGTAAAAGTATTCTTGGCGGCGACACATGTGTACACCGGAAAATTAAAAGTATTTTCCAACGCAAATAAAGAATTGTGCACGGAAGCGTTGCTTGCTACGGCGTGTTTGCCGACGATTTTTGCGGCTGTTATGGTAAAGGGTGAGTATTATTGGGACGGTGGTTATATCGGTAACCCAGTTATCTATCCGTTGATATATGACTGCGAGACTCCTGATATTATGTTGTTGAAGTTAAATCCAACTCACAGGAACAGATTGCCTGTTACTGCGGCAGAAATCGGCGATAGAATGAACGAAATCACCAACAATACGTCTATTATGAGAGAGATGCGCTCAATGCACTTTATTTCTAAATTAATAGATGAAGGGTATGTTGAGCCGGGTAAATTGAAGAGATGTTATGTCCACTTGATTGAGGATGAAGCAGCATTCCAGGATTTGGGATGGTCTTCAAAATTGAACACAGATATGGACTTCTTACAGCATTTGTTTGATGCAGGACGTATCGCTGCTGATAAATGGTTGGAGAAGAACTACGATAAGATCGGAAAAGAGACAACTGCACCTGTTGCGGAGGAATTCGTTTAATCAGGTGATTTTTTAAAAGGGAGGAAGGTAATCTTCCTTCCTTGTTTTTGTTGGAGATAAAAATGTTTGATAATGCTTTAAACTTAATTTCTTTGTCATTAGCCTTTTCATTAATTGGCTTGAATGTTTTTTTAACGAAAAGGATTTTGAATATTACTGATTTGACGTGTGATGCGAGTTTTGCTTTAGGTGGGTGCGCGTACGGTATGGCATTGATGTGCGAGATGAATCCGTTATTGGCATTTTTATTCGCGATGAGCCTCGGTACCTTAGCGGGGTTAGTAACATCTTCATTTGTTAATCATGTCGGAATGACTCCGATTATAGCGAGTATCGTTTCTTTAGTCGCAGTTCAGAGTGTGGTTCTTAAATTTACATCTATCGGAAGAATAATGATGAGGAACGATATTCACTCGTCGTTGGGTTCATTATCAGCTTTGGATAATTTCGTAATAACTGTATTTTTGGTATCTACTTTATGCCTAATATTCTATCGATTGATAACTTCGGAATATGGATTAGCGATGCGTGTTTGCGGAAGTGGACAAATTATAGCTGAATCTTTGGGAATTCAGAGTAGCAGTATGTTATTCGTCGGATTGGCTATCGGAAATCTTCTTTCAGCAATCGGTGGAATGTTGGTTACTCAAATTAGCGGAACTTTTTCTGCAACAATGGGAATCGGTACACTTATTTTCGGGTTATCTGCGATTATTATCGGAGAAAGAATAGTCTGTCCGAAGAGCATAAAAGAATCATTTCTGGCGTGTTTTATCGGCGCATTTATTTATAAGGCAATCTTAGGAATATTTACAGGATGCTGTGGAAATTTGATTTTCGGATACGAATACAATCAATTGATTATAGCGGTTGTTTTCGTTTGCTTAATGGTAATTTCCAAAGAGCATAAGTTCGGAAGGCATGTATAGGAGACGGCAATGATTCGTTTAGAAGATATTTTCGTTGTATTTCAAGGAAATACACCATTAGAGAGAATAGCATTAAGGGGCGTTAACCTTGAAATAAATAAGGGTGAAATTGTTTCGATAGTCGGTAATAACGGAAGCGGAAGGACATCGTTATTGAGGTTTCTTGCGGGATACATAAATCCGAGTTTCGGAAAACTTTGGTTTAATAACACTGATATAACTAGACAAACATTGAGTGAACGTGCAGAGATATTCTCATCTGTGTTTTATGACCAGAATACGGGAACGGCAGGAAATCTTACTGTCGCAGAGAATTTGGCGATTGCTGGAATGCACCATCAACCTAAGAGTTTGTTGGAACCTGCGTTAACCGAAGAAACAAAGGAAGTGATTTTTCAGCAGTTAAAGAACATCAATTTCATGGGATTGGAAAATCTTATTGATGAAAGAGTCTGTACTTTGGGTAAGGCTTATAGACAGGTTTTAGCCTTATTAATAGCTGTTACTAAAGGGGCTGAAGTTATTCTTATCGATGAACATTCGACGGGATTGGATAAAGCTGCGGCTGACGCATTGCTTGAAGCTACTGAGAGAATTATCAGGGAGCATAAAATAACAACAATTATGGCTGTTTGTGATCCGAAGTATGCAATGGATGTCTCAGACAGAATGATTGTATTAAGTCATGGGCAAGTGGTTTCCGACTTGAGCGGAGAGAGAAAGAAAAATACTACGGTAGAAAGCTTGTATTCATCTTTTAATATAATTCCTCAAATAAAAGATTTGAGAAATTATGATGCAAAACAATGATTGAATATTTTTATTGATATGTAGTATTGTATCAGGAGATAGATTTGATAAATTAGTGCAGTGAAATGCTGTTTGGAAAAATGGTCATTTTTATCTTCGGAGTATAGCTCAGTCTGGTAGAGCACAGCCTTCGGGAGGCTGGGGTCGGAGGTTCGAATCCTCTTGCTCCGACCATTGCGGGGTGAGGAGAAAAAAATGAAAGACAGAGTTTTTGAACAGTTAAAAAAGATTCTTTATTTGCTTAAGCAGATAAAACAAAAGATTAAGTCGCCTAAGATTAAGTTATCGAAGATAAAAGTGCCTCAGTTGGATTCCTTACAACCGAAAGTGCGTAATCTACAAAAAAAGTGGGAAATTTTTCCATACAAGAAGTATGCGTATATAGCGATTGCCATTTTTCTTCTCATTTTAGCTCTTTTAATTAAACTACTGGGAGGTAAGGAAAAAACAAATGATTTTACACCTCCTACAGTAACGGCGAGTAAGGCAGTTTTCGGACCGGTGACAAAATATGTAAATGCTATAGGTACATTGCGCCCGTTTGATTCCGTTGTTATTCGTTCAGAGGTAAACAGTAACATAAAAGATATACACTTCACGGAAGGTACTGTTGTTAAAGAAGGCGATTTGCTTGTCGAGTTAGATGATGCTTCGGCTAAGGCTGCATTAATGGAGGCAGAAGCGCAATATCGTAAGGCAAAAAGCGAATATGACCCAACAGAAAAGCTTGCTGGAAAAGGTATCTTAGCTCGTGTCCAAAGAGATATGAAAAAAGCTGAAATGGATATGTGCGAAGCCAGAGTTAAGTCATGTCAGGCGACATTGGAAAAACACAAAATTCATGCGCCGTTTGGCGGAATAGTCGGCTTGAAAGAAATCAGTAAGGGACAGTTTGTTTCAGCAGGAAGTGAATTGTTGAAACTAGTCGACTGTCATCCGTTAAAAGTTGATTTTAAAGTTGCTGAGGTCGACATCGGACATATCTACGTAGATCAGGAAATAAAAATTCTGGTCGGAGGTGATAAAACTCAAGAATATGTTGCTAAGGTGACGGCGATTGATCCTGAAAGTGATAAGGTTACACATACCTTCAATGTAAGGGCGATTCTTGATGTGCCTGAAGAGGTAGCATTGAATTCCCAAGCATTAAAGCCGGGGCGTTTTGTGAGTGTTAAGGCTGAAATCGATGGTAATCAGCAAGGAATACTCGTGCCGGAAAGCTCCATTGAAAAAGTTGGGGATGAAGATATGTTGTATCGCATAGTCGATGGACTTGCTATCCGAACTTTGGTTACTACAGGTGTTCGCAGAGATGGTAACGTTGAGATTATTACAGGTGTTAACGAAAATGACTCTGTTGTAACGAGTGGACAAGCTAACGTTTTGGACGGTAAACCGGTATCAATACAAAACGGGCGCCCTGTTGCAGAAATAGCTGAAGCAATGAGAGAATTTTATAAAGAAGCTGAAGCAAGAAAAAAAGCAGCTAACAAAAAGAAATAAGTCGTGGGAGTAAATGTAATTTATGCAAATAACCGAAGTTTGTATTAGGAGACCTGTTTTTTCAACTGTTTTAACGTTGATGATTGTAGTGTTCGGATTGGTATGCCAATCCAGACTGCCGGTGTGTAAAGATCCTAAGATAGAGAAATCCAGAATTTCGGTTGAGTCAGAGTTTCAAGGGGCAAGCCCTAAAGTTGTCGAAGCACAAATTACCAAAGTTTTAGAAGGTCAATTCGCAACAATTCCTGGTGTTGAGCTTATTAGATCAGAGAGTAAAAACGAAAAAAGCGAAATAACTATCGAATTTTCTCCTGACAGAACTCCAGATGGTGCAGCATCTGATGTTAGAGATAGATTGTCGCTTGTCAGAAATCAGCTTCCGTACGGTATTCCTGAACCTATAATTCGAAAAGATGATGCTGATGCGCAAGCAGGAATATTCGTCGCATTTACAAGTAATAATCATAATGTCGATGAATTGAGAGACTATGTCGAAAGGTATATCAAATCAAAATTTGAAGCGTTACCGGGGGTTGGACGTGTTTCATTATCAGGCGGTAACATAAAAAGTATGAGGGTATTCCTTGATCCGCAAAAACTAGCAGCGTATGGATATACTCCTGCTGATGTTGTGCAGACTATAGGTGAGCAACATGTTCAGAGGCCATGTGGTCGTTTAATAAGCAGAGACAGAGAATATATGCTTGTTTTCAACGGCGAATTAAATAAGCCGGAAGAATTCGATGAAGTTGTTTTGCCGTCTAATGGTAGCGATAAAATTGTAAGAATAAAGGATGTTGGAAAATCAAAGCTTGTTCCAGATGATATTCGTGCCGGTGCGTGGTTTAACGGAAAAGAATGCGTCACCTTATCTGTTACAAAGCAATCAACGGCTAATCCGTTAGATTTAAGCGTTGCAGTTAAGAAAGCGATGCCAGAAGTCTTGGATTTGTTACCGACGGGTGCAACCGCAGTTATCGCAATGGATGAAGCCGATGATATTCGTGCTTCTATGGCTAATGTGTACAGAGCGATTTTTGAAGCAACGTTTTTGGTTGTATTGGTCGTCTTTATGTTTTTGTGGTCGTTTAGGGCGACATTAATTCCTATTGTTACGATACCTGTTTCGCTTCTTGGAACTTTCGGGCTGTTGTATGCTTTCGATTTTACAATTAATACTTTCACATTGCTGGCGATGGTTTTAGCTGTTGGACTTGTGGTCGACGATGCGATTGTCGTGCTTGAGAATGTGCATAGGCATATGGTCGAAGAGGGACTTTCAAAATTTCGAGCGGCGATTGTCGGTTCAAACGAGATATTCTTCTCTATTATCGCAATGACTTTAACTCTTGCTACAGCGTATATCCCTATTGCTCTTACTCCGGGAAAGATAGGACGTTACTTTAGGGAATTCGCATTAACTTTGGCCGGTGCAGTTATTATTTCAGGATTCGTCGCTGTTACGTTGTCTCCGATGATGTGTTCTAAATTATTGAGTACAGAACGTAAAAAGAAAGCAAAAGGCAAATGGAAAAAAGCTTCTGATTATCAAGAAAGTGTAATTCAACGAGTTGAGAAAAAATATGAAAAATTGTTAGATTGGGCCTTAAACAGCAAATTAACAGTTATCGGAATAGGAGCGGCTGTTGCATTAGTTGGTTTGGTGGTTGGAAATTTGTTGCCTTCGGAGAGCAGACCTGCTGATGACCAAGGATATGTTTCGATAAATGGAAATGGTCCTATTGGCGCGAGCTATACTTTCATGGAGAAAACAGCAAAGGAAGTCGATGAAGTATTAGCGAAAACTCCGTTCGGAAAAAATAGATGGGTGTCAGCTGATACTAATAAAATAGAGGGTTGGGTAAAACTCGTCGATTGGAAAGATAGAAATATGTCCTCTCGAGAAGTCGCTGAAAAAGTTCATCCGATATTGCGAAAAATAGCTGGAGTTCCTTGTTCCGCGACAGCTGGATCAAGCGGGGCTGAAAAAGATACGGTTGATTTTGTTTTGCAAACTAACCAGAGTTACGAGTATTTGGAAAAATACGGAAATAAGTTCCTTTGGACGTTACAATCTAACTATGAAGGGCTTCAGCGGCCGTTGTTATCTTCTTTGTTGCCACCGCAACGTGAGTACGTGATAAACGTTGACAGAGATAAGGCTGCATCTTTGGGAATTTCAATAAATGATATCGTGACAACGATTGAATGCTTCGTTAGAGGACGCAAGGCTGCAAACGTTCAGCGTGAAGCAAAACGTGATGAATTGTTTGTGCAGGTGGAGGCTCCGCTACGTCAAACGGTTGAAGATTTATCGAGAATGCTCGTAAAGTCGAAGATATATACGCGGGATAACGAAATAAAAATGGTTCCCGTTACTGATTTGATTACCGTAAAAGAGCGTCAATCTCCTATGGGGTTGAATCACCATAACCAAATGTTATCTGTTGTCGCATATGGTAATATTGCGAAAGGATACAACTTAGGACGAGTCATCGATGATTTGAATGTGTTAAAAGATAAATATCTGCCTGATACAATACAGCTGACTTTTTCTGGTGCTACGAAATCGTATTTGGAGGAAAGTCGTCAGATTGTAATGGTATTCGCATTAGCATTGATTTTCGTGTTCTTGATATTAGCGGCGCAATTTGAAAGCTTTATCGATCCGTTTATTATTATGCTCAGTGTTCCATTTTCAATTACCGGAGCGTTGGTTACGCTGTATCTTGTGCCCGAGGGTAGTTTGAATATTTATTCAAAGGTCGGATTGGTTACTCTTATAGGGTTGATTACAAAACATGGTATTTTGATTGTGGATTTCGCTAATGCTATGCGAGAAAAAGGGAAGGGGATTGTTGAAGCAGTTAGAAACGCAGCATGTTTAAGGTTGCGTCCTATTTTAATGACGACGTTCGCTATGGTGATAGGTTCGATTCCGTTAGCGTTGGCAAGCGGAGCAGGTGCTGGATCCAGAAGGCAAATAGGTTGGGCAATTGTTGGAGGAATGTCTTTTGGAACATTATTTACACTGTTTGTCGTTCCCGTAATTTATGTATATCTAGCGAGATTCAAACAAGTAGGAAAAGCAGAAGAATAATATTTCCTCAATAAATCGAATCTTGCGGATGAGTTTTTGAAGAAGCCTATGAAGAGTCGGGCAGAGAGAGTGAGTTTTTAGTATGAATTGGACGATAGCACACATAGCATCTGTAGTATTATGTGCAATGGGATCGGGTTTGGCGTTCTCATCGTTCGGTTATACTCCGATTTTAGGATACATAATTGCAGGAATTATACTTGGGCCATCGGGGTTTAAATTTATAACAGACAGAGATGCCGTCAGTATATTTTCAGAAATGGGAATAATACTGTTGTTGTTTGTTATCGGACTTGGTTTATCTTTTGAGAAAATTCGCAACATTTGGAAAACGTCGGTTGTTATGACGCTTATTTCAATGGGAGCTATTTATGTGTTGCTTCTCGGAGCAGGATATTTTTTGGATATTCCTCATAATCAGATAATATTGATTACGTTTTGTGTCACGCTTTCTTCAACTGCCGTAACAGTTAAATCATTGGCTACATTAAAAGAACAAAATGACAGAATAAAAGAAAATACATTCGGTATATTGGTGGCACAGGATATTATTGCATTGGCTATGGTCCTTGTTATTAATTTCTTGGGGAATAATCAATCTTCCGACGAATATAGGCTATACAGATTGGCGGGAATTGTTTTGTTTACCTGCGCTTTATTTATAGGCTTCTCTCGTTATTATCATCATATACATAAATTAACCAATTTTCTTAGCAAACACGATAGTATGATGACAATGACAGTTTTCGGCATATGTTTGGGAAGTGGGGTTATCGCTGAACTTGCAGGGGTATCAGCTCCATTTGGCGCATTTGTCGCCGGAGTTGCTCTAGGGAACTCGAATTTAAAAGAGGTAGTGAAAAGAACCGCCTATCCGATAGAAGATATTTTATTAATGACATTTTTCCTCAGCGTCGGATTGCTAGTCGATTTGCAGTTTATTTGGAATCACATTCTGATGATTTTATCTGCATTGTTATTCGTTACTCTTGGAAAGACGGTCATAAATGTGATTGTGCTTCGCATTTGTCGTTTCTCGACAAAAGACTCATTTGTTATAAGTGTGTTGCTTGGGCATATCGGGGAGTTTTCTTTTATGTTGGCGTACGCTGCTAGTAAAGTCGATTTAATAGATGACGAGGGGGTAAGATTTCTTATAAGCTTAACAGCCTTAAGTTTATTTCTTAGCCCACTTTGGCTTGTTTTTGCTGAAAGATGCCGTTCTTTAACCAGAACAGTCGCAATGTCATCATGGGAATTACTTACTGTTGTTAGCAGACATGAAATAATAAAAATGTACCGAATATTTTTGTTTTTAAAAGGTATAAGCATCGGGATGTATTCTTTCATTTATGATAGATCAAGTAAAGTTATCGGGAAAATAAAAGAAAAGAAAAATGGTTTGGTACGAAGAAAATAGCATAACTCCGGAAGAGAGCATTGGTATTGACGAAGTAGGACGAGGTCCTCTTGCGGGACCAGTGATTGCTGCAGCTGTATGGATTAGCGATAAATTAGCGTCAGAACTTGAGCGCGGAAGGCTTGTTGTTAGAGATTCAAAGAAAATGACGGCAAGACAGCGGGCGAAAGTTATAGAATGGGTAGATAATCAGCATTATGATTTAATTCGCTATTCGATAGGACACGCAACTGTAAAGGAAATAGATGAGTTAAATATATTGAATGCTGCTATGCTTGCGATGAAAAGAGCCTATGAAAGTCTCGGCGTGCAAAAAGAATGTGTACTAATCGATGGAAATAAAGTTCCGGATATAAAGGCAGATAAGGTAATTCCTATAGTTGGAGGCGACAATAAAGTGTTATCAATTTCACTTGCGTCGATTATTGCAAAAGAATACAGGGATGATCTTATGAGAAAACTCTCGTTGGATTATCCGTATTACGGATGGGCGACGAATGTAGGTTACGGTTCTAAAGAGCATATTGAAGCAATTTTAAAATTTGGAATCACAGAACATCATAGAAAAACATTTGCTCCGATAAAAGATATGTCATTCAGTTGAAACAATTTTTCGAATAGGAATTACGTGGATAACTTGGGTTGATTTTCCTTAAAATTTTAGATACTTTTATCTGTGTGTTTTTAAGGAGTTATCATGAAAAAAGTTGTTGTGATGTCCGCTCTCGCTGTGGCGTTATCTGCCAATGGTGATAGTGTATTTGATGGTTTGTATTTCGGCGCCGGAGCTATGTTCGGCTTTGGTGAAGATACCGCGAAGATTGAAGCTACAGGCTCTGATGTTTCGAAGAATATTAATCGTTTCCTTGGTTCTTTATTCTTAGGTTCAGGAAAAGCAATGAACTCTGCTCCTCTATACTTCGGTGGAGAAATCATAGTTGATCTTTCGAAAGCAAAAAAGGAAACATTTACGCTTAACAATCAGAATATGACAATTACGAATAACGGTGTTATTCCTTCTTTTGGATTAAGACTTGGTTATACAAAGCCTGATATGGATATGCTGTTCTTTGCGAAGTTCTCATTAACTAGAGTTAAGAGTTCATTGGATTATACCGGTGGAAAATTATCTGTTGGTAAATTCGCTCCAACCATTGCTTTTGGTATTGAAAAATCAATTTGCCGTAAATATACAACTCGTTTCGATATTGAATACGTATTCAAAAAAGAGAAGAAGAACGATACGTATAAACTTGAGCGAGGCGGTAGCCTGAATTTGCGCGTTATGTTTGCATATAACGTCAGGTTTTAGTGTCGCTTGTGACTTTTTAGCCACAGTTTGACGGTTTTTAATGCATGCTACGCATGAATGACATAAACAGTTGTGCTAGCATGCCAACGGTTTTGTTATGGAGTTTTTATGGTAAAGAAAATACTTTGTTCAGCATTGTGTTCTCTTTTTGTTGTTTCAGTCTATGCAGACAATGCAACATCAGAGGCGCAAAATGGAGAGGATACATCAGTTCAAACGGAAACAGATGGTAAATCTCTCTTTTTTGACGGATTTTTAAATATTAAAGCAGCACACGAAAGGGACAATCAGTATCCTTTCGGGCCGAAAAATACATCTGCAGTTGGTTTTACTCCGGTGTTTAAAATCGGTGCTTTGCAGTTTGAAAGCGACTTTTATTATGGACGTCAATTTAGTTACGTAAATTTTATGAGAAGCCTAACAAATTGTTCTAAGATTACTAGTAATTTGCCTGCATTTTTCGATGCTTTTGGTGATATGAAAACGGAGATTGGTGAAGCTACTGCAAATGACTTGAATAAAGCTCATTTCTATAGAAATTATTCTCGTATTACTTATGTAAACAAAAAACATGATTATAGGATTGTTTTAGGTGATACTGCAGTGAGAAATACTATTGGTTTCCAGCAAGTGTTGTCAGGTGCTGGTATCAGTATTTTCAGACAAGGTGGTAACGGCAGTGAAATCAACGGTGGATTGCCAATCGTTATTACAAGACTGAGTAAAGTTGAGTGCAGATTAGGAGATGAAATTCTGAATGTCCAAATCTTAACTCCTGGACTTTATACCGTTAATGATTTACTTCCGGAAGCGAAGATTCCTGGCGTAACCATTAAAATCAGCGATCAGCTTGGCAGATCAGAAACATTGGCTGTAAATTACTTCAGCGGATACGAAATGCCGGCAGCAGGAAAAGACGATTTCGATATCACTGTCGCTTGTGCGCATAAGTGGGATTTGGAAAGTCAGCATAGAATGAGATATCAGACGAAGCCTCGTTATAGCGCGAACTACAGATATGGTTACACCGATGATGTAACGCTTGCTGCTGGAGTTCAAGCTGAAGAAAATGCGGCGGTCTTTGATTTCGTTACTATATTCAATACCGAAGCTGGTAAGATTGCGCCTAATGTCGCGTTAAGCACGACAAACGAAGCCAGTCATACTTTAGGAGGTGGTTTGTACTATGCGTTACCAAACAACGATATGGGAATTCACCTTGAGGTTTTCGTAGCCGCTTTGGAGAAAAATTTCGGTGGACTCAGTATAGAAGCGGATATCGAAGATGCTTATAACGATTTCTTGAATAAGTACTTCTCAGATAATCAGCCTTTGCTGGATAAGCTTTTGAATACAGGAGTTGCTTCTTCGTCTCGTAATATCACGGCTCGTTTGTATTCAGATTCGGTTTTCGGAGTTACTCCGGCCTTCATATTCAACGGAGCATGGAGCAAGACTCAGAGATTGCGTGAATATACTCTGAGTTTATCGACGAAGTTGTTCGAGTGCTTTAACGTAATCGTAAGTGCTGGTTTGACCTATGACGACCCATCTAAGGGAAGAAACCAACGTTCTCCGGATAGGCGTTTGACGGCTGCTTGCTGTTGGGATATCAACAGTGAATTGACTGTAAAAGGTACATATTCATTCTACGAGAATGAGAAGAGAAAGACCTATTGCTTAATAACTTATACTCCTGAAGAGATAAAAGGGCTTGAGATTTCTGCAGAAAGAACCAGCAGGCCTGGATTGAGCAATCCTATCTTTACGGTTAAGTATGACAATGAGTTCTTCAATGTTAAAGTTGACGAAGCTATTGCCAATACTTATGCAGATAAAGAGGCTCTTACTACAGATCGTCATTCGAATAGACAGCGCTTCTACTTCGGTACAAGCTTGTCACCGAATGGTATCAGAGCATATAGAAAGAGTAGCTTTAACGTAGCAAGAGATCTTTAATTTAACAAATTAATATCTCTTTTATTGCGGCCTTCAAAGATTTTTTTGAGGGCCGTTTTTATATTCGCGTCATACATATTTAAAATCTCTGTAGATTGTTTGGTTGTGAACAACATGCCAAATACAATCAGTGATACACATTAGCAGAGTTGTTTTTCAACAAAATGTGCAACATCTTTTTTGACAATCCAGAATTCTGTCTCAATCAAAGGTTGCAACAAGTTTTTCATTTTTCGGGAAATGGTAAAGTTAGAAAATGCTCATATAGCAGCGTGTTTAAAATGTGATTTAATTTATTTGTTTTTTTCAAGTTGAAAAACTGATTTTTCCCGATTATTATTAAAATAGTTTGTGTATATGAAGGAACTATGGCTAAGTATTCAGAGAATAGAAAGGATGATTACGATGTTGTTGACGATGGGCTGGATCGCTACATCGGAAGCAGAGTAAAATCAAGAAGAATGGCGCTGGGATTAAGCCAGAATAAATTGGCTTCTTA
>CAMNGH010000018.1 GCA_946538065.1 uncultured Holosporaceae bacterium | reverse complement strand
GGAGATGAAACAAATTTTCTTGCAGATCTGCCATGACGAAAATCTAAATTCATAAACATAGAATCCAAACCGAATGTTCCGCCAAGAAAATCATGCAGATAATTACGTTCGATAACCGGTAGAATTTTTGGAGCAGTTTCGCAAGTTTCTCCCTGAAACATTGCTGTCTTTACGAGTGTGTAATTATCTCCATCGAAACCTTCAAGTTTTACATTACTTTCTAAAGTTCTGTCGATTTCTTTGAAGAACGGAAAACGTTTCATATAGAAGTTATCGGATACTAAATTTAGATTAAAAGAACTTCTCCAAATGTCGTTTATTTCATATTTTCCGGCTGAAAAAATGTGTCCTCTGTAACCAGATGATTTTATTTTATTTATATCTGATTGAGCGAGTGAATTGACAGCTGTTTGATTGGTAACAGATTGTGTTCCGGTGATACTTGCATCTACATTAAATTCTCCATGAGGAAATCTCATCGCATAATATGCCCAGCCGACTTGCCCTATTTTAGATGTAACAATCGGTTTTAAAATAAGTTCTTGAGACTCGGAAATCGAAAACAAATATTGCGGAAGAATACTAAAGCCACTACTGCTGGATAGCGAAACTTTAGGAACTAAAAATCCGCTTTTTCTTTTTACAGTTGGGCTGACATGAGTAAAATAAGGAGTGTAAACTACAGGCACTCCAAATGCCTCAAAAACAGCATCTTTATATTGCGTATATTCTTGTGGATCGAAAATTACAGATGATGATTTTAATTGCCAAGTGACTTCATCAGAATCCGAACAAATGTAACATGGTGTGAATATTGTGTTGTTCAGCTGAAACTTTCCGTCTTTAATTTCTCCATCTGTCGCTGCTAATCTCGATTTATCATTTGAGATTATTTTTATGTTTTTCACCTTTCCTGAAACAAAATCTTTTTCTACATAAAGTGAGTCGAGAAAGTAGGTGTTCAGTAGTTCATCTTTTATTATTACATGTCCGTTAGCTGTGACGCTTCTTTTGTTTTTATCATAAGAAACATAATCGGCGGATATTATGCGTCCGCAATATACGATAATTACATTTCCGGTGCATTAGACAGAATTTTCAGTGTATTTGGTATGATCTGAATTTATAAAAGTAATATCTTCGCATCTCGCCTGTAGGCACAAAGAACACAATCCGATAAAAAATAACAGCTTTTTCATGCTTCTTTCCAAATCAATATCGCTATCGATATACACAATAGTATCAAAACCGTTGCCCAACATGCCAACCATACAGGGACTATTCCGCTATATGCAAGCGACTCAAACATATTATTGCAGAAACGCAACATAATAGAAGCGAAGATTACTTTGATAGCAATATTTGTCTTTGTTTTATATCTGTTTATTGGAAAACAGATAATTGCAGCGATTAATGCAAACAAAATAAAACTCATTCCGTTTGCTAATAAGTTGTGAAAAGTTAATTCATATAATTTCAAAGAAACGCCATTATTTTTTTCAATAGAATAAACTTTACACAGATTATATATGTTCTGATGTCTCGGTGATGCTGAAAGTATACTTAACAGTTCCGGTGAAAGAAGGTTATAGTTGATTACTTGATTTTTCGAGTACGTAGTTTTGCCGTCATTAATGGTTGTTACGTTATTTAATATCCATTTGTTTTTATTTGCTTTTGCATGTTGAGCGAATAATTTGCTTCTATCTTTCGTATTGAAAATATACAAATCTGAGATAGTATCTTTGGTAATGTTTTTAATGAAGATTACTTGATTTTTTTTCGTATAATCTATCCAAATATCATTATTCGCTTTTGTAATAGAAGAATGATTGGCAAGTTGATCGTATCGCTGTTGCGTAAATAGTCCTAACGGGTGAAAAACGAATAGCCATATAGCTGACATAAACATCGCGAAACTTATGAACGGACGTAAAATCTGTCGCGGAGATTGACCTGTTGATTTTAGTATGGTCAATTGTTGTGAAGCACATAAATTCCATAAACTGAATGTCGCCGTGATAAAATAAACATAATGAAGAACTTCACAAAATGTTGACGGCGATCTTAATAACGCAAGTTTTATAGCAAACCATGTTTCGGAAAAATTAGAAATCGGATATTTGCGAGCCATTTCTGCAAAATCGAACAGCAAAATTAAGCAAAAAACCGAAATGCCGACGAAAGTCATCGATTTCAATTGCATTTTAAAAATATATTTAAAGAAAGTTCTGGTCATTATTTGATACCCGGCTTTCGTAAAATCAAAAAAGTTGAAACAATGAGACCGCTCAAAACCATAAAATAATTAAAGAAAGTAAAACGTGGTGTTCTCGCTGCAGCATTGACTACCCAAAAATATATTCCTTGAAACGATGCAATTAAAAATATAAGTGCTCCCATTCTTGAGTAAGTTAGTTTTCTACTGTAAGGCGCGAGCAAAATAAGCCAGAACGCAAGCATAGAAAAAATCAAAGTCAGTAATGGAGATGTCATTTTTTGATGGAATAACGCGTGCAACGTATGAATATTTTCCATACTACCGGAGTTGTTCAAAAGTTCGCTTGCAAATTTTTCATTTGGCTGAGAAGGCCTTTTTTCTGAATTGAAAATTTGCTTTAAGTCGTAGTTATAGGATGCAAAACTCATAGTCGAACTACGTTGAGATACAGAATCTATTTCTATGCGTTCTCCGTTATTGAGATATAACGTGTTGTTCTTTATCAAACATGATTTCGCAAAATAAGCTGATTTTTTATTCGATATTCTTGAATCAACGATAAAGATGTTTTGAAAATTTAAATTTCCTGAGTAATGCTGTGCATAGATTGAGAATTTATCATTCGAAAAAATAATTCCGGCATTTTCTGGTGGCTCAATGTTATTTTTGATTTCAAATTCCAAATGACGAAATGATTTCCATGAATATGGGGATATATAAAAATTGCTTACATAAAGATAGCAAAGCATAATTGCTGAAAGTGCCATTAGCGGAGCAAACATTTTGCGCGGAGAGATTCCTGCTGCTTGTAATGCGATTAACTGATTTGATTCCTTAAAGCGTTGATAAACGAAGGCGGCGGATACAGCGAGAGAAATCGGGAGAATTATCGCAATAATGTCCACCGATAGGTAGGATGTAAATTTAAAAAATCTGGCAAGGCTTAAATTGTGAGAGTTCAGCATGTCAAGATATCGAGATGATTGCACAATCCAGGCACAAAAAGTTAAAGCTGCCGTTGAATACACGGTAGTACGAAAAATTCTGAAAAAAATAATACTAACTAAACTGCGCAATTTAAAACCTTTCGTCGCAAAGTATACATATCATTTGGTTTGATTTCTATCTTTTTTCATTATAGTATTTTCGAAGATATTTTGGCGGTAGATAAAGAGGCTCGTGTGAAAAAAAACTTACGTATTTGTTCTGCTGTTTTGGTTTTATTCGTCAGCTGTTCCTGTAGTCGAGTAGATGAAAAAGAGTACAGTAGGGCGGCAGTTAAAATAAATGGACCGATTAAAAGTGAATCAAATTATAAAAAGTCGAGTTATGAAAAAGAGTACGACGGAATCGTAATTAAAGTAAATGAGCAGATTAAAACAGAGTCGGATGTAGAAAAAGAATGTAAACTGCTATCATTGTCTATGGGCAGAGATTTGCCATACAAAGAGATGAAAGAAATGGCAAAGTCAGAACTTGTTTCTTTATGTGTAAAAGGAAGCACTGTGCAGAAATTCGAGCCTAAAGGAGGCTGGGTTTCATCAGAGGCTATAGACGATACTTTTAAGTCTATCGCTGCGAGTAACAATATGTCGGTGCAAGGTTTTATAAACCTGTTGAAAAGCAAAGGAATTGAGCCTGGGCTCTTGAAAGAACAGATAAAGATAAATCTTTCATGGATGGAGTATATCAAAGCACGTTATATGCGTTCGATAAATGTTTCAGAATCGGAGTTGCGTGCTCTTGTGAAAGATATGAAAGAAAAGAGAAGCCTTGAGGCATTTTACGTTAGCAAGATGTTTTTTCCTGTCATGGATAAAAAGGAGGAAGAATACGTTGCTTCAAAAGTTAATAATGTTATCAGACTGTTGAAAAGTGGCGCGAACTTTGCAAACGTTGCTCGTCAATTTTCGGGTAGTGGCGTTTCGAGTAAAGACAGTGATATTGGATGGATAGTTGACGGACAATTGTCACAGGAAGAAAATACTGCATTGAAGAGTATGAGCATCGGTGAATATCGTACTGTAAAAAACAATCGTGGATATTCAATTCTTTTATTGAAAGACAGACGTCGTGGCGGACAAAACTCGTTTACAGAGTTGCGCTTTGTTCAGGCTGTTATTCCTTTTAACGAACAGCCAAGTCAGGAAGCAGTTACGCAGTTAACAGATTATGCGAAAGAAATGCGAGCCTCTTCACGTAATAGCTCTGAGTTTATTAAGAAAGCAAAAGATTCTGGTATTTGCGCAATATTAGACCCAACAACTGTGGTTTTGGAAGCTGTTCAACCTGAAATGCGCAGATTAATAGAAAATATACCGGCAGGTGGGATCGGTAATCCTATAGTTACGCCACAAGGTATCATCACTATTTGTATGTTGGATAGAAAAAATAAAACAATTAGAGAACCTACTTCAGATGAACTGAAAAATCGAATAATAGGTGACAGGTTAGCTACTTTGGCGGCTAAAGAGTTGCAAGATGCGCGGGAACGTGCTGAAATTATCGATTATGAACAGTATTCAAATATTCAGACGAGATAATTGTGGACGAATTATCTGCAAAGGGAATTTACGACACTTTCCTCAATAAAGCAGATAAAAAATTCGGTCAGAATTTTTTGTTTGATGAGAAAATAAATCGTAAGATAGTTTCTGTAGCCGGAACGTTAGATGGAAAAAACGTTGTGGAAATTGGCCCCGGGCCGGGCGGAATTACTCTTGAAATTTTAAAACAGAATATAAAAAAGTTATACGTAGTAGAATTTGATGCTCGTTGGGCCCAAGTTTGGAGAACACTTCAACCTCGATTTAATGAGAAGTTAGAAGTAATAGAGTGCGATGCATTGAATTTTGATTTAAAAAGCGTCTCTCCTGATATGGTGATTTCAAATTTGCCGTACAATATTTCTACTGAATTATTGCAAAAATGGTTGCCGGAATTTCATTTGTGCGAACGTTATGTGTTGATGTTTCAAAAAGAAGTCGCAGACAGATTGTGCGCGGCACCAAGAACAAAAGAATATGGTCGACTGTCAGTGCTGGCACAATGGAAGGCTAAAGTTTCAAAGGCTTTCGATTTAGATGCCGGTAGTTTTTTCCCTCCGCCGAAGGTTAAATCAACAGTCATAAAATTTGAACCTTTTAAGAAGGAGTCAATCGTTGGCATTGAGCATTATGACGAGTTTTCTGCGTTATTATCAGATGTTTTTGTGCACAGACGCAAAATGGTTTCAAAGTTTTTAAAGAACTTTTTTGCAGAGCCAGAGAAAACACTTTTATCAATTGGATATGATTGCAAAGTTCGTGCGGAAGAAATTTCCGTATCCGATTACATTAGATTATTTGAAAATTACCTTTTTTCTGATAAAGCCAAAGCCAAATCATAGATATTTTCTTTCCATGTTTCTGAAAGCTCTGAAATTATTTTGTTTAAATTTCGGTTAGGCTGTTCTTGTTTTAATATGGCAGCATCATTCAGTATTATTTGCGCGGCTTGTAATTGTAAATGCAAAACGGCGATATCATTTTCCGATAACTGCTTGTCATCGTCTGAAAAAGAAGAAATATTTAATTCATCTATCAGGGGATTGAGGTTGTTTGCAAAATCTTTTTTCATCATAGCTTTTCCTTAAAAACAATTTTTCTACCAAAAGAACCAAAACAACCGACATTAACTTTACCAAAAAAGTAACGAACTGTTAATAGATATTGTGCAAAATACACAATATTGAGTTTTTATTCTAAATGTTTTATAAGGAAATAACCTAGGGGTATATATGGAAAAAAACGACAAAGAAAGAACTAATCAAACAGATATAGTGCATACTGTTGCGCAATTGAAAGGACGGCGTTTGCGAATGGTGCGGGCGTTAACCGGGTTTTCACGTCAGGAGATATACGGAAGAATCGGAATTGCGACATCTACTATAGACACATGGGAAAGTGGGCGTGTCGAATTAACTAACAAAAGCGCAGATAGAGTTTGTGAAGCCTTTAGAAAAGTCGGTGTATATTGTTCTCCTGATTGGCTGTTAACCGGAACAGGCAGTCCACCACGTATGATGGACGATGTTGAAAAATCTATATTTTCAGAAGAAAAATCAGAAAAAACACCGCAGAATGAAATAAAAAGAGCGGAAGGAAATAAGTTTCCGGCTTTTATAGATGAATCGATAAGGCGAGAATTAAGTTTTTTCCTGAGCTTGCATAAGAATGCTATCTTTCACTTTATGGAAGAAGACTTTATGAATGCACGTTTCAGGAAAGGTGATTGTGTTGCGGGAATAGTAGAAAAATTATCTGAATTAGAAGGAAAGATAATTATTGCTGTACTTGAAGACGGGAAAACGTTGCCGTGCAGATTGGTAAAAAATATGGATGATGCAAGTGCGGTATCGTTTGGAGTTCATAAACCGACAAAAAATATTCATATAAAAATGGCAGCGGAAATAGTTTGGCATAGAATACTTAATAAGAAAAAAAATTGACAAAATCGGCTTGTTTTCTCTATCTTCGCCACTATATTTTATGGTATACAGTAAGCGGTATCGTTTGGAGGAATTTGCTTTGACCGATTGGAGTTTTATAAAGAGTGATTCTGTTGTGAACAGATACGTGAAATCTTTATATGAGGTCGCAGTTTCTCTGAAAAAGGAAAAGGAAATTGAAAAACAAATAGCAAGCGTAAAAGAAGCGATATCTCAGATAGAGAATTTTGATAAGTTCGTTAAAAAAGCCGCGCTTGTGCATTCTTTCGGAATGAGTTTTATAAAAGATTTAGTCAGTACACTGAAGCTGTCTGCTGAAGTCGAAAACTTTTTGAAGCTGTTATTGAAAAACAGAAGATTTACTTTCATTGCTGATATTTGCAACGGATATGAAAAGTTTATCAGTGAAGTAAACGGGGAGAAAGTTTTTCACGTTACTTATGCTAAAAGCTTTACAAAATCTGATGAAGCAAAATTGTTGAAGAACCTCAAGAGTATGTTTGGTTCGAATATTAAATGTATAGCAGAAAAAGATGAATCGCTTATAGACGGAATGACGGTCCAGTATCGTTCAAAAATTTTGGATTATTCCGTGAAATCAAGGTTAGAGCGTTTGCATAGCGCGATTAGAGGAGATAATTATGAAAATTAAACCTTCCGAAATTACTTCGATATTAAAAGAACGTATCGAAAATTTTGATTCCGGACCTGAACTCATTGAGGTTGGACGCGTTTTGTCTATTGGGGATGGCGTTGCAAGAGTATACGGTTTGGATGACGTTTCGATGGGAGAAATGGTTGTTTTCGAATCCGGTGTCAATGGTATGGCTTTAAACCTGAGCGAGGATACTGTCGATGTCGTTTTGTTTGGAGAAGACAGAACGGTTCATGAAGGAATGGAAGTTCGTAGGACTCGCAAAATTATGGAAACTCCTGTCGGAAAAGAACTCCTCGGAAGAGTCGTGAATGCATTGGGTGAGCCTATCGATGGAAAAGGTGCAATAAAAGCGAAAGAACACAGAGCAGTAGATATTAAGGCTCCGGGCATTATCGAAAGAAGGTCTGTGCATGAACCAGTTCAGACAGGTTTGAAAGCTATTGATGCCTTAGTTCCTATTGGAAGAGGACAAAGAGAGCTTATTATTGGTGACAGACAGACTGGTAAAACTGCAATTGCAATTGATACGATTATTAATCAGAAATATGCATTTGAGCATGACATAGAAAACGAAAAATTGTATTGCATATACGTCGTTATCGGTCAAAAAAGATCTTCGGTTGCTCAGATTGTTAAGACATTAACTGATGCGGGAGCAATGGATTATACAATTGTTGTCGCTGCTACAGCGTCAGATGCTGCAACTATGCAGTATTTGGCTCCGTACACAGGTTGTGCAATGGGAGAATATTTCAGAGACAACGGTATGCACGCTTTGATAATCTATGATGATTTGTCCAAGCATGCGGTATCATACAGGCAAATGTCGTTATTATTGAGAAGACCTCCAGGACGAGAAGCATATCCTGGTGATGTTTTCTATTTGCATTCCAGATTGTTGGAAAGAGCGGCAAAAATGGATGAGAAAAGAGGCGGGGGTTCGTTAACCGCACTTCCGATTATTGAGACTCAAGCCGGAGATTTGTCTGCATATATTCCGACGAACGTTATTTCGATAACGGATGGACAGATATTCTTGGAAAATGAATTGTTTTATAAAGGTATCAGACCTGCTATTAACGTTGGACAATCGGTTAGCCGTGTTGGTTCGGCCGCGCAAACAAAGTGTATGAAGCAAGTCGCTGGAAGGATTAAGCTGGAATTAGCTCAGTATCGAGAAATGGCGAGTTTCGCACAGTTCGCTTCCGATTTGGATGCTTCTAGTAAACAGTTGATATCCAGAGGAGAGCGTTTAACTGAACTTTTAAAGCAACCGCAATATTCTCCGATGAAAGTCGAAGAGCAAGTTGCAGAAATTTATCTCGGGGTTCATGGCTATCTAGATGGTTTAAAAGTTTCTGAAGTGACGCCTTTTGCTAAATATGTCTTGGAGCGCATGAATAAAGAAGCCTCAGATGTTTTAGCTGACATAAGGAAGAACGGGCAAATATCAGAACAAACAGATGAAAAATTAAAGACATTTGCTGAAAAATGCCTTAGAGATTTTAAGAAAGATCAGGAAGCGTAGTCTGAAATGGCGAACTTAAAGGAACTCAGAAATAAAATCGGCGTTGTTCAGTCTATAAGGAAGGTAACTTCTGCGATGAAATTGGTCGCTGGTGTGAAGTTGCGTAAGGCTGAGCAGAAAGCCTTTGCTTCTAGAGAATATTCTTCTGAATTGGAGCGAATATTATCTGAGCTCAAGAATAAATGCGCGGATGTGAATAACGAATTGTTCACGGGAAGAGAACAGATAAAGACGGAGTTGTTGATAGTGTTTTCTTCTGACAGAGGACTTTGCGGAAACTTCAACTATATGATTAATAAAGAAGTTCAACGACTTCTTTATGATTTACATCATGAAGGCAAAAGAGTTCGTTTAATTTGTGTCGGGACTAAACTGTTTGATATTTTCAAACGTATGCTGAATGAGGAAGATGAAATCATTTCCGTCGAGAATTTTTATAAGGGCGATAATATGTTCGAAAATTCTCGGAAATTGGCAAGTGATGCTATAAAGCGTTTTACTGACAAAACCGTAGATAGAGTATCTGTTGTTTATACTGCATATTATTCTGCTATGAAGCATAAGATAGAACAGCGGAGTCTTATACCTGTTGTTGGTAAAAACTGCGAAGATAAGACGGAAACTATTTTTGAGCCGAATATGGATGAAGTTTTGCAGAATGCGCTTTCTTACAATATCGGAATTCAAATATATCAAGCTGCATTAGACAGCGTTGCGAGTGAGCAGAGTTCTCGAATGACGTCAATGGATAATGCTACGAGAAATGCAGATGAAATGTTGTCTGGGTTAAGTGTAAAATACAACAGAATGAGGCAATACGGGATTACGCAGGAATTGGTTGAAGTTATTTCCGGTGCTAAAGCTATAGAGGAAGGATAAAAATGGAAAAGGTAAACAAAGGACATATATCTCAGGTTTTGGGTGTTGTTGTAGACGTTGTTTTCGAAGAAAAAGTTCCTGATATTTTGAACGCGTTGGAAGTAATGAATAACGGTAAAAAAGTTGTTCTTGAAGTTGCACAGCAACTTGGTGAGAACGTCGTTAGGACAATCGCAATGGATGTTACTGACGGTTTGCGCCGTGGTCAGGAAGTTATTGATACGGGTAAAATGATAGAAGTTCCTGTCGGAAAGGAACTTTTGGGGCGTATTATCAATGTTATCGGTGAACCTATTGATAACAGGGGAGAAATAAAAACAAAGCTTATGTCTCCGATACATAAAAGTGCTCCTCCTTTTGTGGAACAAGCTACTGAAACCGAAATCCTGGTAACCGGAATTAAAGTTGTTGACTTGCTCGCTCCTTATGCAAAAGGTGGAAAGGTAGGACTGTTCGGTGGTGCAGGCGTTGGAAAAACCGTTTTAATTGAAGAGTTAATAAATAACATTGCAAAAGCACACGGCGGGTATTCTGTTTTCGCTGGTGTCGGTGAAAGAACAAGAGAAGGAAACGATCTCTATCATGAAATGATGGAGGCCGGAGTTATCGATGTAAAAGGACAGGGCTCAAAAGCAGCACTGGTTTATGGACAAATGAATGAACCTCCTGGAGCAAGGGCGAGGGTTGCATTAACCGGATTGACTCTTGCAGAGTATTTCAGAGATGTTGAACATCAGGACGTTCTGCTGTTTATCGATAACATTTTCAGGTTTACTCAGGCAGGTTCTGAGGTTTCCGCGTTGCTCGGTAGAACTCCTTCAGCGGTCGGATATCAGCCGACATTGGCAACTGATATGGGTGAGTTGCAAGAGCGTATTACAAGTACGGTAAAAGGCTCTATCACCAGTGTGCAGGCTATTTATGTTCCTGCCGATGACTTAACTGACCCTGCACCTGCGACATCATTCTCGCATTTGGATGCAACGACCGTGTTAAGCAGAAAAATTGCAGAGTTGGGTATTTATCCTGCTGTTGATCCGTTGGATTCGAATTCAAGAATGCTATCGCCTCACATAATTGGTGAAGAGCATTATCAAGTTGCGCGAGAAGTCCAAAGAGTACTTCAAAGCTATAAATCTTTGCAGGATATAATCGCGATTCTCGGTATGGATGAATTATCAGAAGAGGATAAGCTCACAGTTGCAAGAGCAAGAAAAATTCAGAGGTTCTTGTCGCAGCCGTTCCATGTTGCAGAGGTGTTTACCGGAATGCCGGGTAAATTCGTAAGTTTAGCCGATACGATTAAAGGCTTTAAGGCGATTATCTCAGGTGAATGTGATCATCTTCCTGAAATGGCGTTCTTTATGGTTGGAACAATAGAAGATGTGTATGAGAAAGCAACGAATATGGGAGTTGCAGTTTGAAAGTAAAAGTTCTGGAACTCGATAAGAAACTTTATGACGGCGAGGCACTGAAAGTGCTCGTGCCTGCCGTTGAAGGCGAAATGTGCCTGCTACCGAATCACATATCAATTGTGACTTCACTGGGAGCAGGGCGCATTTGCATATTTCGGCCCGACAGCGATAGACCTATTTCAATAAATGTTAAAGGGGGAATTTGCTCGTTTTCCGATAACAACGCAGTGTTTATTTTGGAATAAGCATTATTCTCAACAGATAGAGATGTTCATAAAAAACATCGCGAGTTTCTTGTATGAGTTGGTATCGGGTGTTTTGAATTCAACAGAACGTACATATTTCTGCATTTTTAAGAAAGCTTTCTTTTCAATTTGTCTAACTCTTTCTGATGATAGATTCATCTCTTGACCTATTTCTTTTAACGTCTTTGTCGGATTGTTTAGTCTGTAAGCGCACAAAATATCGTATTCTCTTTTAGAAAGGGTATTTAACGCATCGTGTAACACTTTCTTGCGATATTTGAATTCTTGTTCTCTTATCGTTTTACTTTCGAGATTCTCTTTCGTATCCGCCAGAAAGTCCTGCCAAGAAGATGTATCTTCATCTCCTACAGGGGCATTGGCTGAAAAATCCTTATGTGTAAACCTGCTGTCGGAAATCATTACTTCCTTTTCGGAGACATTCATTTTTTTAGCTATTTTAGAAGCATTTTCATCTGTTACTTTATCAATACCGAGAGAGTTCTTCATTTTTCTCAGTCCGAAAAAGAGTTTGCGATTATTTTTTGTGTTGCTGAGTTTTACTATCGACCACGAATTGAAAACGAAATCTTGTATTTTTGATTTTATCCACCAAGCAGCATATGTTGAAAATCTATATCCAATAGAAGGGTCGAAATGTTGCAATGCATGCATTATTCCTATATTTCCCTCAGCGATTAAATCTTCTTGTGAAAGTCCGTATCCCGAATAACCACTTGCGATTTTCATAACGAGACGTAAGTGACTTCCGACGATTTTCTCTAATGCTTTTTTATCGCCTTTTTCCTTCCATAGCGTTGCTAATTGATATTCCTCATCCTGACCTAGTATAGGGAATTTTTTTATCTCGGAAATATAAGGGCTAAGAGATTCTTCGTTCATTAATCCGTGATGCTGATGGGCCATGCGATACATCCAATAAAGTTTTAATTAATTTGTAACAAATTATTGGGATAAAAAAAACAAAAAATGCCTTTTACATAGAAAATATTAAATAATTTGATGTATTATGGTATAAACGGAAAAGCGCTCATAGTTTGTGCATGTAATTGTTGAGGAAGATATGTTAGATAAGACTTTTGATCCTAAAACATTTGAAAAGAATTTTTCATTCGATATGGAAGCGTCTGTTCGTAAACCCAAAGCAGAGCCTTTTATGGTGCTATTGCCACCACCAAATGTTACAGGTTCATTACATATCGGACATGCGCTCTGCTATACGTTGCAGGATATTTTGGCGCGTTACAAAAGAATGAGGGGATTTGATGTCCTGTTTCAACCCGGATTGGATCATGCTGGAATAGTAACGCAGTTGCTCGTCGAAAAGCAGTTGTATGCGAATGGAGTTGAGAAAGGAAGTCTTACCAGAGAAGGACTTTTGAAAGAAATATGGTTTTGGAAGGAAAATTCCGGCGGAAAGATTCTAGATCAGATGAAAAAACTCGGAGTTTCCTGCGATTTTTCTCGTTTACGCTTTACAATGGATGAAGGCAGTAAAAAAGCTGTTACAAAAATGTTCGTTAAGCTTTACGAGGATGGATATCTTTATCGTGGGAAAAAGATGGTCAACTGGGACCCCTTGATAGGTTCGGCTATTTCGGATTTGGAAGTCATCGAAAAGGAGATAGAAGGTAGTTTGTGGCATATCAAGTATCGAGTAAAGGGCTATCCTGACGATATCATTGTTGCAACTACAAGACCTGAAACCTTGTTTGGTGATACAGCAATTGCCGTTAATCCTAAGGATGGTAGATATCGGCACTTAATCGGTAAAGAGGTTATAGTGCCTCTTACGGATAGAAGTATACCTGTTATCGCTGATTCTTACGCTGATCCTGAAAAAGGGACAGGCGCGGTGAAAATTACACCGGCGCATGATTTTAATGACTTTGAAGTTGGACAGCGCCACAATCTTCCGATAATAGATATTATGAATGCCAAAGCGGAATTAAATGACAATGTTCCTGAAATATTCAGGAAACTGGATAGATTTGAGGCTCGTCAAAAAGTAGTTGAGTTGTTGGAAAAGAAAGGGCTTATCGAAAAAGTCGAAAGTATAAAGCACAAGGTGCCGTATGGAGATAGGTCCGGCGTTATTTTAGAGCCTCGTTTAACATATCAATGGTTCGTGAATGCTGAAAGATTAGCCGCGCCTGCTATCGAAGCGGTAAAGCAAGGAAAAATAAATTTCATTCCTAAACATTGGGAAAATCTATATTTTGAATGGTTAAATAATATTCGTCCGTGGTGCGTTTCACGTCAGATATGGTGGGGACATCGAATTCCTGCTTGGTACGGTCCTGACGGACAAATCTTTGTCGCTGAAACAGAAAAAGATGCGAAAAAAAAGGCTGTGGCGTTTTACGGAAAAAATTGCGTTGAACTAAAGCAAGATGATGATGTTTTAGATACGTGGTTTTCTTCAGGAATGTGGCCGTTTATAACTTTAGGATGGCCTGATAAGACCAAAGAATTGGAACGTTTTTACTCAAATATGATTGTTGTAACGGGCTTTGATATTATTTTCTTCTGGGTATCTCGAATGATTATGCTCGGAATTTATAATATGAAAAAAGTCCCGTTTCCGAACGTTTATATTCATTCTCTCGTGCGCGATGAGAAAGGTCAGAAAATGTCCAAATCGAAGGGGAACGTCATAGATCCGTTGGATTTGTGTAATACCTATGGTGCGGATGCAGTGCGTTATACATTGGCGTCGCTAGCTTCTCCGGGACGCGATATAAAAATGAACAGTCGTTTGGTAGAAACAGGGCGTAATTTCTTAACAAAAATTTGGAACGTTTTACGTTTTGCCCAAATGAACGGTTGTACGTATAACAAAGATATTGATTTTAGCGGAATTAAGCATCCGGTTGCACAGTGGATTGTCGTGCAGGTAAAGAAGATGGTAAAAGATTTGGAGATTGCTCTGGACAATTACCGTTTTGATGAAGCAACTAAGATTATTTATCAGTGCGTTTGGGGTTCGTTCTGCGATTGGTATATGGAACTTATTAAGCCTATTTTGCAGAAGACGAGTTTGGATTCTGATACTAAGGAAGGTTACAATCTACAGCAGGCGTTATTGAAGAAAGATATCCGCGATGTTACTGCATGGTGTATTTTGCAATTTGTGAGAGCTTTGTATCCGATATCTCCGTTTATTTCGAAAAAACTCAGCGGAGAATTAGGCGTTACGGATATGTCGTGGCCTGATGTGGATGTAATTCCTGAGAGCTTTAACGATTCGGTACGTAAAGTCGAATTGATGAAAGAAGCTATCAGTGCAATTCGTTCTGTACGACAGTTCTTACATATTTCAGTCGGCGATAAGTTAAACGTAAGCTTTGAAATACAAGATGCAGAGATATCAGCGTTTATATCAGAGAATCAAGAATTGTTAAATCGTATGGCCGGGGTGGTTCTAACGGAGAATATCGGTTCTAGAGCTGTTTCTATTGTAGTTAGTGGCGCGACGTTGAAAGTTTCAATTCCTAATACCGTTGATATAGAAAATGAAAAGAAACGTCTCATGATGGAGTGCAATAAATTGAAAAAACAGCGCGATGACTCGGTTGCGAGGTTGTCTAATGAAGATTTCATTAGTAAAGCTCCTGCCGATGTTGTTGACGAACATAAGCAGCGCGTCGAAGAGATGAATGAAAAAATCGAGAGATTTAATTTCATTATCAAAGGATTGGAAACTGCATAGACGATAATGCGTTATAAAATTACGGTTGAATATGACGGAACTCCGTTTTGCGGTTGGCAGAGGCAAGACGGAGTTGATACTATACAGCAGCGTTTGGAAAAAGCGCTACTTCCGCTCAGTAAAATTCCCGTAACAATTTATGGCTCAGGTCGAACTGATACAGGGGTGCATGCATTGGCACAAGTTGCGCATTTCGATCTGAATAATGACATCGATTGCTTTCGTATACAGGAATGTATGAACGCGTATTTGCGTGAAGTACCGATTTGCGTGCTGTCCGTCGAAAAAGTGAATAACGAGTTTGACGCGCGTTTTAGCGCCGTGGAAAGAACATATATCTATAAAATTCTGAACAGGCGAGCGCGTGCATGTATTGACGCCAATCGTGTTTGGCGTGTTGTGCCTCTATTGGATAATGAAAAAATGCATAACACAGCGCAAATATTAGTCGGAAAACATGATTTTTCATCATTTCGCGCGGCGGGCTGTCAGTCAAATTCTCCGGTTAAGACAATGAACAGTATTTCCGTGACACGTAACGGAGAGTTGATAATCGTTGAAGTAAAAGCTCGCTCATTTTTGTATCATCAGGTGAGAAATATAGTTGGCTCGCTTGTTAATGTCGGTTCAGGAAAATGGTCAGAAGAGGATTTTGCGAAAGTATTTCAGGCTAAAGACAGAACTCTGGCAGGTATGACTGCTCCGGCATGTGGTTTGTATTTCGCCGGCGTTAAATATGATATGGAAAAATTTTGCTTATAAAACATATTGCTGATTTCAACATAGAACAGATAGCCGATTCGGGACAGTGCTTTCGTATGGATAAAGTCGCCGATGGTAAGTGGCGGTTAAGGGCGTTTAATCGGGAATTGGAGATAAGTCAGCAACAGGAAGAGGTACGTTTCGATTGTTCTGCCGAAGAATTCGATGAAGTATGGTACGATTATTTCGATATGTCGCGAGATTACGGCGCTATAAAATCGGCGATTCTCGCTACGGGAGATAAGTATTTATCTGTTGCCGTGAAATTCGGGTATGGTTTGCGTATATTGCGTCAGGATTTATGGGAAACACTGGTTAGCTTCATTATTTCTCAGCGAAACAATATTCCGAAAATAAAACTTACTATTTCCAAATTATGTCGGGGTTCTGTGAAATTTCCGTCAGCAACTGAGTTGGCTGAATTTTCCGACAAAGAACTGAAGTCATGCGGGCTCGGATATCGCGCAAAATACATAAAAGACATTGCGCACAACGTATGCGATGGCAAATTCGATTTGGAGAAGTTGAAAAATCTGAATTACGTACAGGCTATTGATTACTTGAAAACTCAAAACGGAGTAGGGGACAAAGTCGCGAATTGCATAGCTCTATTCGGTTTATACAAAACAGAGGCGTTTCCGATTGATGTTTGGATAAAGCGAATTATAGACACCCACTACAACGGGCATTTTGACGCCTCAAGGTTTAAGGACTATGCCGGTATTGTTCAGCAATATATGTTCTATTATGAGAGGGCGAAGAGGAAGAGATAAAATCACAATTTTTGAATATAATATTCGTGCGTCTATATCGGAGGAATTATGGCATCCAGTAAGACATACTTAGATTTCATTCTTGAGCGGTTATCAGGACTGAATGATATGTCTTATCGTTCTATGATGAATGAGTACATTCTCTATTATCGCGGTAAGGTAATCGGCGGAATTTACGACGACCGTTTTCTTATTAAACCGACGAAGTCTGCTGTCGCAATGTTACCGAACGCAAAATTGGAACCTCCGTACGACGGAGCAAAGCCGATGTTGCGAATAGATGAAAAAGAGAGTAAGCAATTTTTGCGAGAACTGTTGGAAGCAATGTTCGATGAATTGCCGATGCCGAAACGAAGAAGTAAAAGTAAGTGAGGGTTAATCCTCGTATGCGCCTTTACGGTGTGCAATTTTGATAACAAGTACGACTAATTTACCGTCGTCTATTTTGCATATAATCCTGAAGTTGCCTGTTCGGTATCTCCAAAAACCGCCGAAGTTACCTGTTAGCGCTTTTCCGAGTAGTCGCGGATTATCAATTCGAGCCAGCACACCACTGATGTATGACAATACCTGTTTGCGGGCTGTTGAGTCCATTTTCCGCAAAGTTTTCCTGACGATGTCGGAAATTTCAATTTTATAGCTCATCTTTGAACTCAGCTAACACTTCATCAAGAGAATAGGTCGCTTGCGTCTTTTTCATGGCAGCTACCGCGGCGAGATAGTCAGATTTGTCTTCGATATAACGCAATATCGCTTCACGAATCAGTGCGGATTTCGATTGTTTCGTAGCGTCTGCAATTTCATTCAAAGAATGCTCAATATCCTTATCTAATCTGATAGATAACATAATCCCTCCTCAATATGTAATACGATTGTATTACAAAAATTACAATTTGTCAAGTGTTATATTCACTCGTGAACGCTGCCGTTAGCGCGTTTTAAATACAAAAAAATGCGAGAGATTTATTTTGCATAGCATCTATATTACACTAACCATAGTTGCTGCAACTTTAGGGGATACATGGATATAAAAGATTTTGGTTTGAAGTCATGGAATATCATAAATAAAACTTTCGGACGAGTACTTTTCATCCTTTATCAGGTAACAATTTTGCTAAGCTGCTATGCAGAAGTAGCTTTTCTGGTAAGTAGCTACTATTTATTGTCAATTACTGACTTGCACTTGTATTTATTTTCAATTATTAATTTGTG
>CAMNGH010000017.1 GCA_946538065.1 uncultured Holosporaceae bacterium | reverse complement strand
TAGTTGTTTCATGATACCTTTCTTTTATTTTTTTATCAGCAAATGCCCGTTCTTTATGTCTTTCAATTTAGCAACTGATACTGATTTCAAGAATGTACCGTCAGAATGAATGAGATAAATTTTGAAACCTTTGTTTTCTAATTCACTGAAAACGGAGAAATCTTTGTAATCTTCTGCGCTGAAATTGCAAACTATAGCTATCTTTTCGGATTTTGCAATTAAGTTTTTTGCTCCTCTGATAATATTTGAACAATCAGAATGAAGATGAATTCTCAATAAGTTAATATTCTGCACATTCGGTAATTGTTCATCTATCGAAGAAACATCAACTGTCGTCGCGCTGTAGCCCGTCGGAATTTGATAATCCGCCGGTTCTATTTTCCCTGTAATGGCCGGGAAGTTGTTTTTGTGCACCAGTAATCCGGAAAATGACCGATTGGAAATTCCGAGAGCATGGGCAAAAATTCGGCTTTCAAACCCGTTTATTTTAGCGCTTTCATTTATTGCGTCTACGTATTTTTGGCTTGGATTGAAGACGTATACACGACCAGATTGCGTGACTAATTTCGCCATAAGCAAAGTTTGAACGCCGATTCCATGGCTTACATGAACGACGGTGTCGCCTTTTTTCAGATTGTTTTTTAAATATTCTGCGACTGCGTTGTTATATGAGCCCTCTTCAATTGCGTCGTGGGAAAAAGCGTCGTCATTTGTTTTGATTTTTATGTCGCCGTAAATTACCTCAGTTTGGAATTCGGAAATATTGCCGAGCTCATTTGGTTTCACTTCGGTTTTATATCTTTTTAGAAGCGAGATTGCTAACGCGCAAGCGATTAATACAATGATGGCAATAAACGCAAACCGGACGGTTTTTTGTTCGACTACATTTTTATCTGACATAACTCTTCTCCCATAACGCAACGATTTAATTGTAAACACCAAAATTTAAAAAAAAGTTAACGAATACAAAAAAACAGGAAGAAAAGTTGCAGAGGAGGCATTAGCAGAATTTTAATAAATGAATGATAGAATCATGATAGGCTATTGAGGAGTCGTACTGCCATGAAATCTGGAACTTTCGGTAGATTGATATTGTGCGCGAGTTTTTTGTATTCATTTTGCTCGTACGGAGATGTGTTTAAAGCACGCGTAGGTTCAACGGATATCACTGTCACCAAACGGAAGGAGGCGACATCAGAAACAGATCCGAATGCTCAGCAGTTTGTTGATTTTATAAATGGAGTTGGCAATTTCGCAGAAGGACGCTCATTTGATAAACAGTGTAATAATGA
This sequence comes from uncultured Holosporaceae bacterium, assembly GCA_946538065.1. Lineage (GTDB taxonomy): Bacteria > Pseudomonadota > Alphaproteobacteria > UBA3830 > UBA3830 > JAILGW01. Next base: position 16,780 of record CAMNGH010000017.1, on the reverse strand, counting down.
AACATGGTTTCCATCGTTAAGTGCAAAAGAGAGAACTTCACGAAAAAATTGGGAAATGCCAGGGTGCGCGGTATTTGTTCCTGAAAGTATGGCGCTTGGCGTTTCGTGTCCAGTATATATAGCACAAAAACGTCCATATGCCGATAGTGCTTATTTGGATGATAATAATCCTGATGAACATGACGTAGTAGTAAATCCTACCACGAAAGAAACGACACATATCAAGGAGAATGAAAAACGTCTCTTTCATTACACGTCCAATATGCACACGGAAAGGCAGTTAATTATTACTGCATTAGAAGATGCGAGCTTAAAAAATGTAAATGCTAATTCTCTACCGACAGCTATAAATACCGGGGCTTTAGTACCATGGAATCAGAGTCAGGTAGATTTATGTTGGAAAGACCTTCAAGAATTGAAAGGTGATTTGTATGTGTATACAAAATCTGCTCCGTGTCGTAAAAGGACAGAAGATGCTGGTTGTATAAGTTGTGTTGAGTATTATTTTCACATTGCTCAAAAATTCCCTGGCGTACGATTTCACATATACTTCCTTTCTATTGATGATATACTGGTCAATAAGTCTCATTTAGGGGGAAAGTATCTCAAAAATACGCTGAATATCTTGTCTGCCGCAGAAAGCGACTCCCCTATAAAAACGTTCATAAAACTTCAAAGAGGAACAACTCAATTAATGGAGTTATCAGACGTTGAGGAAATCGATTTTAAAGGTGCGATCTGGGGAAGGACTACGCAAATAAATAAGGAACTAACTCTTGATGCGGAGAAGAATTTTAACTTAATCTATAGCTTTAAGACAACTCCAAATTTGCACTTTTACTTTATGAAAAGATAACCCCACGGAGACGGCATCTAATCCCATATTCTCTGAAAAATTAGAGCGCGCTAAACATTTTTCCCTACAGATCACTCGAATAATACAATAGCTGAAGCGTTACGCCACTGATACTGCTCACGTAGAACGTTGGCAACATCGTTCTCTATACTTTTCGGCAGAACGAACTTCTCTAACATCCATGGGTATATGTGATCAAACGTCTTAATAGCATCATTTTTATCTATGACACTATCCCTGATAATTACCTCACGAATAACAAACTCTCTATAAAACAAATCGCTAAATTGCGTATTTTTGAGAGAACATCTATTAAAAAGCACCTTGTGTAATAGATTATCAAAATCTCCAAAGTGTTCGACAATATCTGGATTTATCTCCACCCCTTCAAAAGTGACATCGTTATATTCCTTTGCTTCTTCTGCTGTCATGCCCAGAAACTGATTTACTCCAATGCAACGAGCAGCTTCTTTTTTTTCTTTTGGGGTCGCTGGATCCGAAGAGCGCCTATGGATACTCGGCTCCCTATCTCCGGTAACAATCAATCGTCGTTCAAGAGGGGCACTTTCCGAACGCGGTATATCCACTCCCCACGCACTTCCTACTGTCACTATCATAACAGCGGTAGCTAGATATTTCGCAAAACGTTTCATTTTCTTATATCCCTATATAAATCACACAACTATAGTAGCATATTATGCGAATTTGTCAAATATTGTGAATTTGTGAAGAGAGGATTCACTCATTGAAACAAAAAAACGCGGTTAGTATATTGTAATTGCTGGATTTTTAAAAAAGCGCTTGTGTTTTTTTCTAAAAAGTTTGAACATATAACCAGTTCAGAACTAAAGACTATCTATACAATATAACGGAGGCAAACGTGTTAAGTTTGTTGCGGCATTTTACCGCTCGGAAACAGGAGTATCTTCTGGCGTATCAAAATATATGCAATCCGCAGTGGACTTCGTGCAAATACGAATCAATTGCAGATGAAGGATTTCAAAAAAATGTGTTCGTGTACAGAGCGATTAATCTTATAGCAAGAGGTATAGCATCTATTCCGTTCATAGTAAGAAATCGCGATTCGCAAGAAGAAAATCAAAACATAACGAAAATATTACATAAACCGAATAAAAATCAGTCGAAAAATGCGTTTTTTGAAAGCGTAGTTAATTATCTGCTGATTGCCGGAAATACATTTATATATTGCGATAATAAAAATCAGTTGCGTTGTTTGCGTCCTGACAGAGTGCAGGTCGTACCTAATCAAGACAAAACGGAAGTTGAATATTACATATACAGTGTAGATTCAAAAAAATATCAAATTGCAAAAACAAATATGTTGCATTTGAAACTGTTTAATCCGTTGAACGATTGGTATGGTTTGAGCCCTTTGCAAGTGGCGTCACGAGCAATTGATCAGCATAATGAGATGTCGAAGCATAATGTTTCGATTTTGCAGAATGGAGGTCGACCGTCAGGCTGTTTAATCGTGAAAAATTCTGAAAATCTAACTCCGGAACAGCGCGAGCAGTTGCGAATAGATGTCAGAGAAGCATATGCAGGCACGGCAAATTCGGGAAAAATTATGCTTTTGGAGGGCGGTCTCGAATGGAAAGAGATGGGATTGTCTTTAAAAGATCTGGACTTTAATGAAGGGAAAAATTTGACTTCAAGAGAGATAGCTCAAGCTTTCGGAGTTCCGCCCGTTCTGATTGGTATCAAGGGAGATACGGCGTTTACAAGTTATAAAGAAGCGCGTCTTCATTTTTGGGAGGATACAGTTTTACCGTTAGCGGAGTTAATTCGCTTGGAGCTCAATACATGGCTGTCGGAGAAATTCCGTCAGAATGTCGAAATAATACTAAATTTGGATGCCGTACACGCCCTGTCTTCGAAAAGAGAGAGCTTATGGCACAGTATATCGAGTGCGGATTTTCTGACGATTGATGAGAAGAGAAAGATTTTCGGATATCCGCCTCTGAAAGAACAGGATAAAATATGAAATATCTTACTCCGTGCTTACAAGTAAAAAGCATAGAAAATAACGGAGAAGTCAGTGGCTACGCAAGTGTGTTTAATGTTGTAGACAGCTACGGAGATATCATTGAGCATGGTGCGTTTAAAACAGCCGTTGATAACTTCAAAAATGGGAAAATTCCGAAATTGCTCTGGCAACACAATGTTGATTTTCCTATCGGCGTTGTTGAAGAAATGACAGAAGATGAATACGGATTGTTCGTAAAATGCCGATTGTTGCAGGAAATTCCGAAAGCAAAAGAAATTTATCATCTGCTGAAAAATAAGGCGATAGATGGATTTTCAATTGGATATAAAATACGAGGGCATCGTTTTGAAAGCGGATATCAGTATTTAACAGATATAGATTTGCTGGAAATATCCGTCGTTACCTTTCCTGCCTGCGAATCGGCAACTGTCAGCGATATAAAATCCCAAAATGAAATTATTCAAAGTCTCAAAATAATCACAAATAAAATTAAGGAATACACAGAAAAATGAAAGATGAAATACAAAACGCAATTGATGAGTTAAACGCAAATGTAAACAATCTCATTCAGCAAAACAGTAAAGAAATTGAGGATATTAAAATGAGCATAACAAAAAGCAATGCTATGCCGTTATCTGGAAATGCCGAAAATAGGGTTTATCTTAAATCGGAATTCGATGATTACGTTAGAAAAGGAACGTCAGATTTTCTCAAAAAATCGCTTAATTCAGTAGAGGGAGAAAACGGCGGATATTTGATTCCACAGGAAATTACGATGCAAATCGACGAAAAGATAAAATATCTGTCACCGATGCGAAGTTTGGCACGCACTATCTCAATATCAACTAATGCAATAGAAATAATCGTTGATTCTAAAATGCCCGATGTAGGATGGAGTGGGGATGAAAACGAGGAATTGCTTGAAACAGATACTCCTGAAATTAATAAGATTCAAATTCCCGTGCATGAGATTTACGCTAAGCCAAAGGTCAGCCAGAAGTTGCTTGATGATTCGCAAATAAACGCAGAAGAATGGCTGACGTCAAAAATAGCGGAGAAAATTGCGACTCTCGAAAATCTCGCATTTATTAACGGAAGCGGTAAAGATAAACCTCATGGCTTTTTGCAGTGTGAATCAGATGATGCTGAAGAAAGACCGTTTGGAAAATTGCAACATTTTTACAGTGGCGCGAAGGGAAAATTCATTGATAATGACAGCGCCGTTAATGTTCTGATTGATATAGCGTGTTCGATTAAACCGAAGTATGTAAAAAATGCAAAATGGATAATGTCACGCTCGGCGTTAGCTGAAATTCGCAAGTTAAAAAACAAAGACGGCGTAAGCTTATGGAACGCTTCTATTGCGGAGTCTACACCGTCAACATTGCTTGGATACCCGGTAATTATCGATGATGCAATGCCTATGTTAGAAGATGGCAAAGAGTCGATATCTGTGGCATTTGGAGATTTCTATGCCGGATACCAAATTGTTGATAGACAAGGCTTAAAAATCTTGCGCGATCCGTACACATCCAAGCCGTTTGTTGAATTTTATATAACGAAGAGAACGGGAGGAGATGTCGTAGATTTTGATGCAATTAAGCTTCTTAAATTTACTGAAAAACCTGAATAATTAATAGCAGGGGAGGAGATATGCAATTAAAACTGATTCAAAGACCGACAAGCGAGATTATTACGCTCGAAGAAACAAAAAATTATCTCAGAGTAGATCATAACTATGACGATGCTTTAATTCTGGACTTTATAAAGGCTACTCGAGAGGCAATTGAAACTATTATTCAAAAATCGATTATGAAACAAATTTGGGAATATCAATTAGATAATCGATCGATATGCAAATTTGATTTCGGAGAGAGTAATTATCCTAGCGTTTTTGGAGATATTGTAAGAATTCCGTTGCCAAAACCTCCCGTAATGCACATATTGAGCGTTACAATCGACGGAAGAGAATGCGAAACAAATGAATACTATCTCGAGAAGGTTTGTAGTCAGTTTTGTTTATGCGTTAAGTGTAAAAGCATAACCGGATTAAAACGTAAAATCGACATTCAAATTACTTATGAAGCCGGGATTGCTGATACCGTTGAAAATGTGCCGTATCAATTGAAATTAGCTAATTTAATGTTGGTCGCAAATGCCTATCAGGAGCGTTTCACATACAAACAAAACGGCGTAATTTCAAAAGGTGTGCGACAATTGCTAGATCCTTTTCTAAATCTGAGAATTTTTTAAATGTTCAAACATGCGTTTAATACAAAGATTAAAATAGAAAAATTGGAAAAGACTTTATCTTCAGATAATTTGTGGATTTCTGAATATAAACCGTGGGGAGAAGCTTGGGCTTCAGTTTCTGTTAAGTACATCTCATCAAAAGGTGCCCTTTATTTTTTCGAAGTAAAATGGAAAAAAGATTTTCCCCGCGATTTTCGCGTTATTATGAACGATAAGGTTTTTATTCCAACACAATCACCTATAACAGAACCGAGTAACGACTTGATTCTGTTTCATGCAACTATCAACTGATAATCGAAGCATTCGCTTCTTTCAATACAACATAATCACTTAATAATGGAGGATAAAATGCTGCCATGGGATTTTGGCATAATCAATGCGATAAAGAGAGAGATAGAGTACGCGATTTTTCCGTCTACACCACCGGAAGATAAACGAGAAACGCCGTATCTTATATTCGAGCTGAGAAATATTGTTATGGGAAAAAATCTCACATCACGTGCTGAATTTACAATAACAATTGTCGACGATAAAGAAGTCACCGGCGCATGCTTTGAAGTTATGCGGGTTCTGTCGAAGTTAACCAGTAAGGAATTAACATTGTCGCAGGAAGATTTTGTGCTCGGTACGGCAAGAATTAAATTAAATACCGTTGAAAGCCGAAAAAACAACCTTATATTAAATTTTGTGGGAATCTTAAAAATGGTGGGGATATATGAAGATGACGACACAGGAAGCAGACGACGATAAAAACATCGACGCGTTCGAACAATATCTAGAAAATTTGGCAAGAACCATGCCGACTAATGCCCCTGATTGGATGGATTAATCATGTATGAAACAAATTTGATACTCGGTGTCGCCGGACTTCCTCCTGAAAGTGCAAGAAATTGTGTTCAAGAGCTTTCTCCTATTCCGAACGGTGAATTCAGAAAATCAATTAACGGAGATTCACTGTTTCTCGAGACAAGCGAAAGAAAACGTTACAGAAGCGTCGTTTCGTGTAAAGATGTAAATTCTCCGCTTGCTGATGGCATTTGGGTCGGTTCGCAAATAACAGTCGGCTGTATTCAGAACCTTTGGCAATCGATTGATATTGGTGAACTTAAGACGCGTTTAATACGTCCTGCAGTTGCCGGTTCAGTTTGCGTTGTAAATAATTTCGGCGATCCAATCAAATTTAAATTGTCTGATAACGAAGTCGAGCTTTACAGAACTTATGACGAAAAAGTGTTTGTGTGTTTTCGTCCGTGGCTCACAATGCAAGTTACGGATTTCTCCCTTGTAACCGATGAGTGGGGAATGTCTGGCGGCTGGAAACTGACACTGGAAGAAGTGTGATTTTTAAAAGCTGAACGTACTATCGTATCATCAAATTACGATAGTTGTATCATTTTGATGCAAAAAAGCAATTCGAGTGATGCGATATGTAGGTAGTCGCGAATTAATGAAGAATAAGTCGATTGCGATTCGTTTTCTTTTATGATAATGTCCGTCAGATGTTAACCACAGGAGTAATTATGAATAAAATATCTATAGCCGTTTGTGCGGCGACAATGCTTTTCTGTGATGGCGCATTAGGTTCTTCGTATACGGGGTTTAATTGGGATGCTCCGTCGTTTCGGCCTGCTCCGTCATTTCGGCCAGCTCGAAGGGATGGAGTAGTTTCAAGCCAGAGACACCTTGACCGTGATATGATGGAGAAAGGAGAATTATCTCTGTCCGGTAAAGGGCTAACACCTGAAACGCTCGGTAAAATATTAAGAGAAAATCCGGAACTATTGGAAAAAACATTAAAAGAAAAAGGCAACATTGATTTAAGCGATAACCCTGAACTTGGAAATAAAGGCGTGAATGTATTGACTCAAGCGATAAAGAAAATCGTGTTAAATCCTGATGAAACGCGCAAACTATATGATTCTAGATCCTTGTCTCGTGTTAATTTGGTAAATACGGGCTTGGTAGCGAACGATGAATTGTTTGGGATTCTGGCGAATTTTGGTCAATTCCTTGGCGGAGCGGGAGCAATTGATGGAACTGATATTGTGGGAAGATTGATACTTGTGGGTACTAATGGAATGACCTCTGAATTTGCGAAAAAGGTAGAACAAACCGTATGGGACAAATACTGGACGGACATTTGCGTGTTATATTCAAAAGAGCTATGTGATAAATTCGTACCATATATAAGAATTAAGTACGACGAAACTAAAGATGATTCAGAGGTCTCTGATTTGGAAAAAGTGTTATAGTTTTAATTTAATCGAGGAGGGAGTTTTTCCCTTCTTGAGGAGGGGAAGGATGTTTTTTGAGAAAGCATCTCTCCGATTTGATTTTTTTATGATACTATCTGACGCTAGATATTGAAAACTATAGGAGTAACAATGAAGAAATGTCTATTAGCGACTTTCGCTACGTTATCGTTTTTTCGCATGGACTGTATTGCAACAGTTATGCCATTGTCAGAGGAAAATAAACAATCTGCAGGAATAATAAGTATAGAAAGAGCTTTGCCTGTTGTATTTGATAGTGTAGGACTAAGAGATGTAGACCTTACCGGAGAACGTTTTGACTACTTATATTCCGTGCTGAGAGATAGAGTGTTTTCTAACTCGTATGGGAAGGTAAAAATTGATCTTTCTGGCAATCCGGCATTTACATTTGACGATACCTGCAAATTGACGAGAATGCTTGACGATAAGGGGATTCACAATGTGGATATTACGTTACCTGATAGTATTGCGGTTAATGATGCTTTGGTCGCATTTAGTCAGGGAGCATTCGATTTTAAGGGGAGGCTCGATGTAAGAAGCGATGAAAACTATCCTGACGGTCACACAGAAAGAGGAGGCATGGAACTTGAGGTTGTAGCTAAAGAACGAACACTATCTTCAGTGACGTATCCAGGATTGGCATTGGAGCAATGGGTTTCTAAGGTATACATTGAGCCATTTCAAGCGAAAGAATTACATAAGCTAACGTTAGATGAGATACAAGCTTTAAAAGATGCTAATATGTTAGAAACTCTCAGGGCGGTGAGCTGTTCTATAGATGTTAGTTCGAGGTTGTCTTGCGATGAGACAAAGAAATCTCTTGAGAGATTGGCACAAATAAATGCTCCTAATGTGACAGCGGAAATAACGACAACTATTCACGACAATGATGACGCAGAAAGATTTCAAGAATTAGCTGATGCAATAAAAGCGTACAAAGGAAAAGTTATAACTAAAGTGGAGATTAATGATAATGGGTATGGTTATAACGGTGATAATAAAGAAATCGGTATGTCTGTTTTAAAGGCTGTGAAAGACATTACAGAAGCCGAAATTGTTTTACCGATCAATAAAAGATCCCGAGATGAAGCGTGGAACGAAACAGACTTGAAAGAGTTAGCAAAAATTCTGGCTGATGTTAAAGCAAAAGTAACGGTTCATATTAAAGGAAATTTTAATGACGGAGTTTTATATTTCAGCTTGTTAGAACCATTAGCAGGTAATGAACGTGTTAAGTTTGTCATTAATGACGAAGAAAAAAACATAACCAGAGAATCTGCTATGGAAGCACTACTGTTTTCCGACGAAGGGAGTTTTCCTGAAGGCACAGAAGCTTCAGAAATAATTGGTATTTTAAAGAAAATAATAGAATCCGCGATGAAAGGACAAGCAATTTTTACAAATATTAATCTCAGAGGAGTAGAATTAACAACAGACGATATTAATACGATTGGTGGTTTGCATTTATATGAATATGTAAATGAATCATGGGAGGCGGGGGGCATATATTTTGATGAACTTTCAAAAGAATGTATCGAAGCTCTTAGAAAGTATAAGGATGACATTAAACTTTGGCCACAGATCGGAGAGAAAGGCCCTGAAGAGGTAGGAATAGAGGATTGGCCTACAGATTTCATGGGTTGGTAATTCTTATAGCCGAATGTGAGAGTGGTTGATAGCCACTCTCTCGCGGTTTTCTTAAAAATCTTTGTTTCTTCGTATTAACTTCCAATATTAACTTTCAAAAATATCAGTAAATTAACAAAAACTTAGCTTTTGTGCGTTAGTATCTACAGTGATATATCTCAGACGCAGGAGGGGAAGATGAAAAAATATATATTAGCGTGTTCAGCTGTGATTTTTATATGTACGGGTTGTGAGCGTGAGTCGTCAGATACCGATTCGACTGTGCAAGAATCGAAAAAGTGGGAAGATGTGGAAAATATCGGAGTTGATCCTCTGAACGAAGATGCTTCGGGAGATGCTCAGGCGGCGACTTCAAAGAAGGCAAAAGAAGAAGAGCCTTCAGAAAATTCGAAGGAAGAAGAATCTCAGGATCACTGGCATGACGGCGTGTGGACGGATGATGAAAACAATGAGTCGTTGAGCGCTCAAGAAAAAATCACTAAGGATTCCATTGAAAAGATTAAATTGGGTGACGAAAAGCCTGCGAGTTCCTCAGAAAAAGGGGATTCAGTAAATTCAAAGAATGGAGAGCCACAAGATCATTGGCATGATGGCGTATGGACAGATGATGAAAACAATGAGTCATTAGATGTCCAGGAAAAAATGGCGAAGGATTCTATAGAAAAAGCTAAAGAAGAAAGTTCTAGCGCAAAAAAACTTACTAAATAAGGTGTTTCTGTATCCCCCGATGCTTCTGTAAGAAGGTATTCGGGGGCGTTTGCGAAAGTTATGCTGCTTGCTGTTTCTTCTTTTTCTTCTTGTTTTCAGTGTACGCCAGGTACAATGTGCTTGGAATCAAAATTATGGCTCCGATAAGAACATTAATGCCCGGAATCTCCAGGAAGAATGCAAATGCAAATATTGCGCTCAGTAAGAATTCAATGTATCTGTAAGGTGCGAGGGCGGACAAATCCGTTGCGTTATAAGCCTTAAACATTAAATACTGCATGATGTTGCCGTTTGCTCCGAGAATAAACAGCATTGTCCATTCAAACGGAGTTGGTGTCAGCCAGACCATTATTGCGGGAATCAGCGTGAATAAACTGGTGATAAGCGCGAAGTAAAACAGCATTGTGATTCTGTTTTCGTCGGCGACCATTTTTTTGATAATTACGTCTTGTACGGCGAATAAAAACGACGCAGCTATTGGTGCAATATACAAAAGCTTGAATGAAAATGAAGCGTCGCTGTCATATAATGTAATGAAAGACAATCCAATAAATCCGATAATTGTTGCTATCCATCTGTAAACGGTTACGTTTTCTTTCAAAAACAGCGCAGATAGCACTAATATAAACAGTGGAATTGTCCATAAAATTGCGACTACTTCGACTAGTTTAACGTGCACAACGGAGTACGTATAAAGAAAGAAACTAACCGCTCCGAGGACGCCTCTTAAGATGTTGGCGTTTAATTGTTTGGTCTTAAAAACTTTCAATCCCATTGGAAACGCAAAAGGCAATAACGTAACTAATCCGAAGAAAAAGCGGAAGAAGGTTACTTCCATTGGATCAAGACGCTGTCCCATAAATTTCGTAATAATATCATTGGCACAGCTTACGACCATTACAAGCAATAGGAAAAATAAACCTTGGTAATAGCCCTTTTTTGACAAATCCATAAAAACCTCTGTATCTGAAAAACGGTAAATAATAACAAAAAGTTAAAAGGAAAAAAATGAAATTAATATTCGATTGGTGTGATTCTTTCGGAGAAAAAAAATCCATATGGCGGAAAGATGAACAAATGATATCAATGGAAATTTCGCAGAAAGAATGCGGTTTTGCCGTTGCTAAAGTCGTAATTTTCACAAAGCATTCAAATAGTTATATAAAAAAACGCTATGCAAAAATTGGAGTGCAATTTGCAGATGGAAGAACGGAAGTATTGTTTTCAGGTCGTGTTGTCGCTTTTCCGTCTGGATTCGGCAGTTCAAGTACGGAAATAGAACTGATTTCAGAGCCCTCAGATTATCATCAGCAATTGTCAGATTTCTGTGAAAAATCAATGAATACGTATAAGCAACAAGATGTGCAGTCTCAGGAAAATTACCAATTTGATGATTTGTTCTTTTCAAATGACGATTTACGCAATCCGACTGCGTTTTTGGAGGCGGATAATAAACTGTTTTATTGGAATATGAAAAACGGACGATTGTCGTTATCTGATATTCATCATGGAATGGAAACGATAAATATAAACGGCAATGAGATTCTTCAGAATTCACTAAAAGTTAGGTTGTCACGAGAACCATATAAATCGGTAAACGTAACAATTTCTGCTAGTTGGTTGCAGTATGAATCGGGGTATATAGATTTGCTGTCAATGATAGCTCCACATTTTGATGAAGGGAAAATCAACTCTTTTACGAACATTAAGCCGGCATTAGAAAATCTGTGTAAGTTCCATGAACGTAGTGGATATACTTTGTTGTTTAAAGATGTTTACGAAACAAATCCCAGTGGCATAACAGGGCAGTATCCATTGATATCGCCTGAGTTTTCAGTTCAAGGAAAGAAAGTAAGATTCAAAAGATTCTATTTTGATGGACAGCTGATTTGCGGTTGGCAGTATAAGCAAAAACGAACGGAACACGTGTCTGTAAGAATTGTAAACGATTACGCTGAAACAGGTCGAGAGAAAACTCTGCGTTTTAAGTTAAATGCCTTGCAATTGCCGAAGAAATATCCGACGTGGCAGGCGTATTCATATTACGAAAATTGCGACAAAGTTATTTTCTGGGGAAAGGTCTATAGGTGTACGGAAAATCATGTGTCGGAGCAACGTTTCGATGTAACGAAATGGACATTTATTGAAAATGTGCCGGATGCGTTGCCGAATGATGCCTGCCGTTCGTTTTTTTCCACAATAAGAGGTAAGAATGCGATTAAGTACGCGATAAAACGCGCGATTGCACTAATGAATTATTCGCAAAGATATGTAGAGATAGACTTTTGCGTTAACGCTGAAAAGTATCTTTTAGATGCAACATTAGCGAATTGCGTAAAAATTTCAGATGCTCGTTTTCAGAACGGATATATCGTTGGGAAAATTATAAAGACGAAATTCATTGCGAATGCTGAACACAGATTACTGAAAATTACGATTGGATGTCAGAGCGACGCAATATCTCAGGATGTTTTTGAAAAGTTGAAAGAATTATCGATTGAAATTGCAGAAGATAAAACTCCGATTTTGCCGTCGGATATTGTGAAAAACGTTGAAATTCAAAACACTCCTGCGGAACAGCTCGCAGTCATAGGAAATGCTGATGTGAATAATATTTATGAGTTGAAAGACGTTCTTAATAAACATGCAACAAAAATTAAATTGACATTGCATCCGCAGAATACGGTACGAGAGATAGTGTCGGAAATTAATCTTCCTGATTTCACAATTCAAAAGGAGGAAAAATGATTATCAGAGGAATGAGAAGTTTATCTCAAGGGTATACGCAAAACTTTTTGCAATTGTCGGATACGGAGGAAAATCTTTCGAGTTGCGTAATGCTAGAGTCTAATGGTGAATCTGCAATGGCAGAAACAGTCGATGAGTGGCCTGATAGTGTGGCGTTGGAGGCTTCTTTATCGGCGGATATGATTTCTTCAATCGTAAGTGCAGAACGTATAGATAACGGTTGTACTCTTGGAAGAATGAATTTTTATCGAAATCCGAAAATCGATACAAAATCGTCAGTGAAAGAAGCTAATTTTTGTTGTGAAAAACTGAAAATAAAATTTGAAAATGCAGGTTCTTTCAGTATGAATAACGAAAAACAAAATTTTGTTGGGCGAAAGTTTGGGCATTTTGAAGCGCAATTGCCGTCGGAATATATTTTTGAAAAGGATTTTCTGACGGAAACAGCAGATATTATCGAAAAATATTCAATAACAAAAGATATTTGCATGGAATACAAGGGCGCTTTTGTACAAGGGCGGTTTTATGCATACGGTGGTTTTTTTAAATACGGAGTGCATCCGAAACAAATGGAAGCTTGCGTTTGCAGAATTGTTCAGGATGGGCGAGAGATGTCGTTACGTATTTCTCCGATAAGCGAATTGCTGTCGTCAGGTATTGATATCTTCAAAGAACATATCTCATATAACGGTAAAAAGTTTATCGGCGTTAGTAATTTTTCTGCGTCACAGAAGATGTCATTGTATGACGAACTTAAAAATGGCGCATGCTCGATTAAGATTGAAAATACAATGACACATGAAAATACGACGTATGTCAGTAATATGGTGTCGAGTATTAGTGGCACAAACATAATCACAATTAATTTTATAAAGGAATAAATATGAGTTTTTCGGAACAAGATGTGGATATTCTTGCGAGAACGATTTATGGAGAGGCTCGCGGAGAATTGTTTAAATATGGAATTGCGACGCTTATAGCAATCGCAAATGTAGTAGTAAACAGAGTAAAAAAGAATTTTGCGTCGACAATAACGGATGTCTGCGTTGCTCCGTATCAATTTTCATGCTGGAACGAAAATGATGTAAATTATAAAAAAATCAAAAATGTAACAGAAGATTGCAGCGTTTTCAGAACCTGTACAGAAGTCGCAATAAATGTTTTATCCGGCAAGTGGCCTGATTTAACAGATGGCTGCGACCATTATCATCACAAGGCCGTAAAACCTGTGTGGGCAATGTATTTAGAGCCGAAAAGAGTTTTTGGTTCGCATTATTTTTATAGCTTAAAGGAAAAGAAAAAATGACAGTAGAAAAAATAGTATTGGATTCAATGAAATCAATCAAGGATGAAGTTTTAACGGATATCGCACCGAAAACAGTGAAACAATCGCAAATATCAACTGTTCAAAAATCGGAAGGGAATAACAATCAAATCGGAATTATTAACGCTTACAACAGAAATAAACGTTTAAATATAATGGTAATTGGAGCGGCTGTCGGATTGATTTTTTGCTTGCTGATTTTGACTTCATATAAAGGAGATCTTCCTGGAGAGGTCGTCGGTATAATTTCCACCGTATCAGGAATTTTCGGCGCATGTTTAAAAGATGCGTATAGCTTTGAGTTCGGATCATCGAGAGGAAGTAAGGATAAAGATGAACGACTTTCTTCCACAATTTTGGAAAAAATGAAATATTGATGGTCGTTCATTTAATATTGAAATGCAACAAGCAAGCGACTCGATGACTGGGGGCAATTGTTTCTGTAATGCACCTGTAAGTTAACAAATAAATTAAACAAATTTTTTCAAAAAACACCCCACCAGCTAAACTGGTGGGGGAGCTTTTCGGAAGATTTTGAATACAACTTTCTTATCGAAGAGGAGGAATTCTTTTATTTCTTGCCACAACAGCAGCAACCTTCATGAAAGAATTTAAAAAATCTTTGTACGCCTCTGCCGAAACAAGAAGTTCCGTCTAAATCGCTTTCGGAAAAATCATACATTCTCTTTAATAAGACGTCATCTTCTGCATTCCCTCGGAGTAAATCATATTCTCCGGCGGATGAGCTGAAAAGTTCAGGAATAATATTGCTCGCATTTATCTGTGGAATGGCACCGACTCCTTTGTAGAAGTAACCTGCCAATTCGCTACAAAATACTTTGTCCTGACCTTCTTTTGTATTGCCCCCGCGAACGGAATTAATCAGTTCAGTTAATTTGGTTACGCTTTCATATGGGCGGCCTAAATGTGAAGCTAGGAATGTTTTTGTATAGTTTGCTGTTATTTCAATATTAATTGGCCTTATATAAACGTTACCATCGTATTCTCTTAATCTGTTCCCTAAATCATGAATATGAACATGAGGCATTATTCCTTTTAAAACCTCAGAGGCAGAACCATCAGACTCTAAGGAAAAAGATGCAAATAGTTTTGTTACAGAATAGGTCGCAGTTATATCTTCGTGATATGTATCATTTAACTCACTTAAAATCGCGCTACCTTCTTCAAAGGATAACATGCTCGCGACTTTATGGTCAGAGCTTGGAGTTAAAGACAACACGAGATTATATAATTCCTGCGGACTTTCATTAAATACTATTCCAGAATGGGTTAATCCGAGGGGATTGGGGACGGCATTCATTGCGGAAGCTGCTCTTATCGTTTTTCCAACGAGTCCTGCAGAAGCAAAATTCAACATACTTCCATTCGGAATACCTAACTCCCTTAATGGTGAATAATGCGGATAACAAGGATTTTGAAATAAAACTGTTCGGAATTCAGGTCGTGATGGCTCCATAAATGATGCTTCCTCTACTACCGGCATAGCAGAGCAGTTCGCGATTAAACTGCCGAATATTATTCCAACAACTGCGTTTAATGTTTTCATGTTTTCTCCTTTTGTTGTTGTCAATATTTTAGGGCAAAAAGAGTTAACAAAAAGTTAATAAATTGCGTTTTTGGAAAATTTTTTTAACTTTTAAAACGAGAGAAGGGATGAATCACTTCACACTTACAATTGTTAATGTGAGGATATCCTTTTGTTCTTTATGAAAAGAGTAGATATTATTGCTATTGCAACAGATACGAGCAATATCATCATGCCATTTCTGTAATCAGTAGCTGAATACGCTCCGTCGGTACCAAAGAAATCTATACTCCATCCGACTAATGGGGCAACAATTGTACAACCGAGCATCGTTATTGTATTGACAACGCCTGTAAGTGTTCCGCCGACCTTCTTATCTACCATGCTGATTGCAGCAGGAAACGACAGGAATTGGCTTGTCGCTACACAACCAATCAAGAATAGCAATACATATAGCGCATATATATCTAGCGTTACAAAAATCAGTATTAATATCAATATGAAAAGCGAGAGACTTCCGCCAAACATAACTTTTTTATAGCTGTTACATTTTTCTGCGATAAGGGCAACTATCGGTCCCCCGATAATAGTTCCTGCGTACACCATACTGACAATTGATGCAGCTTCTACTCTGCTTAAATTATATACGTTTTTTATAAACGTCAGTCCCCAAGCATCACAGAAAGCAGATACGGGACCTAGCATGCACATGGAAAAAATTCCGATAAAAAAATACTGCGAGTTTGAAAAAATTTCTTCTAATGTCCCTGAAATATCTAACTGTGAATTTTCAGCTAATGATTCATTCTTACCGCCTTTAAGCATGACACATCCAAGTAGAGAAAACAAGAATCCCAGTCCACCGAAAGCCAAAACAACATTTTTCCAGTAATACACCTGTGATAAATACGCGAGCAACGGCCCCATCAGAACCGGCCCTAAGCTGCCTAATGAAATAGCAATACTTGAAAAAAATGCTACTTTTGGTTTCGGAAAGACATCATTTGTGATTTTCATCACGAGCACAAAGGCAAAAGAACAGCCAATTCCTAAAAATAATTGCGAAACAGATGCAATAGCATAATTATTGGTTGAAATAAACATCATTATTCCCAGAGCCACGCACACAAAAGCTAAAATCGAAATCATTTTAGCGCTGAATTTGTCTATTATTAATCCAACTGGAATTTGCATGATTGTGTAAGCACAATAAAACAAGCTTATCAACGTTCCCATTCCGGTCGCGTTTATTGAAAAATATTCGCGCAAGTCTTCATTTAATACGTTTGGTACGGCGGAACGAACTCCGTATTGATAGACGAAAAAGGTTACACAAAATATCCATAACATTATTTTAGTAACAGATAACTTGTTTTTCATATTTAACTCATCTTGAAACTACCGATCAATATATATC
>CAMNGH010000016.1 GCA_946538065.1 uncultured Holosporaceae bacterium | reverse complement strand
CGCAGTGGTGTCAATAATATACTTGCAAAACTCCAGAATTTGGCACAAAAATTTGCAAACAATATGACTATAAATTTAGTTAATGCACAGCTTTTCTCATTAATGAAGTGAAAACGAAGAAAATGCGGTGCAATTTATTGTTGTAGTCTGAAAAGTATTGAAATATCAGGAGTTTTTGGGAGTGCTTAAAAAACGAGCAGTTTGTTGTAACTATATGAAAACAGGTGATTTTTATTAGAAAGCTCTCCTGTTATCAACAAAGTTATCCACAGTTTTTGTTGATAACTTAAAAACGTCTTGAGTAACGCGAATCTTTTTGCGGATGCTTCATCTACTTATCCATAATAAATAAATGTTAAGTTTCCCGTTATGGTTTAATTACATACGCCAAAGCCTCTGGCCCAAAGCAAAAATTTCTTTCCATCTAATGTATTATGACCGCCTGCGAATAATTTCTGAACAAAGGCGCTTGAAAAATTATAATCGTACACAAATGTCAGCATAAAAGCTTTTCCGCGTAGATTTCGTAATTTGGCATCTGAATTTCCAGCAGAAAACGATGTCTCAGGTTTAGCTACATTGCTAATAGTCAATGAGTTATTATGCGATGTATTTTTGTTCAGAAAACGGATTCTAGAGACTTCTGCGTTATTTTGGTATAAGATGACGTCTTCTCCGCCTTTTGATGTTGACTTACTACTACACATCGTCGCTAAATCTTCATATACAACGAATGACCATGATACGTGGTTTTTCTGTGAGCCTTCGAGGTGCCTGTTAATTATTGTTGAGAAATTATCAGTCTTTTTAGAAACGATAAAATCAAAAGTGCATTCTGTCGTTATTGCTTCCAATGATGCTTGTATCTTATTAATCATCATAGATTCTAAAATGAAAAAAATCATCCAGCAGATTATAGGAACTGTAAAAGCAAACTCAATGAGTATTGCGCCCTTGGTGCTTTTTCTAATGTCCTTGTATTTTCTCAAATTAAGCCTCATCAAATGATTAAATGCCCTCACAAATGCCTGCTCCACGTGCCCAAAGCAAATACATCTTTTTGTCTTTTGTATTGGTTCCTCCGTTGAATAGCTTCCCAACAAACGAACTTGAAAATTGGTATTTATACACAAAAGAAAGAATAAATGGATGACCTGGCATACTCTCGGAGGATTCTGGCGTTTTTCCGGAATAATACGTCGTAGTCGGTTTTATCGGAGAGCTATTATTAGTTGTTGGCAAATAATCATCTACATTCGAGCCGTTCCATGCGATTATATCCATTCCGCCATATGGTGATGAGGACATTACATTAGCTAAGCTATCATACACTTTAAAGTCGTATTGTAATGAGCCGTTGCTTAAATCATTTCCCATGTCGTGTTTAGCAATAATCGACGAAAATCGTGTCGAATCTTTGTGGAAAATATAATCCATCGTGCATTCTTCTGCGATGGCATTTAGTGCGACCTGCGTGTGATTCATATGAATCAACTCCAACGTAAAAAAAATCATATAGCAAACTACCGGCAACGTTAACGCTGCTTCAAGCAACATTGCTCCGCGAATTTTTTTCAGCAATATTTTCACGTTTCGCCTCCTCCAAGTACTGTAATATAGAAATAGTTAATAAAGTCTTTACAAATCGATATGAAGAGAATACTTTAAAAAATTGTCGGCTTTTTAGTTGACTTTTTGATTAAAAGACAATATATAGATATTAGTTAACGTTGAAGAGATGTACGATGTCGATTAAAGAAAGAGTGTTGGTTTCAAGAACAATCGCCGTTCCTGCGGATACGAACCCATGGGGAGACATATTCGGCGGATGGATTCTTTCGCTCATGGATATCGCGGCGGGAAGCATTGCGGCGAGATTAGCCAAAGGAAGTATAGCGACAAAAGCTATTAATGATGTAACCTTTGATACGCCGATTTTCGTTGGAGATGAAGTTTCCGTTTACGCTGAAGTCGAGAAAATCGGAAATACGTCTATGACATTAAACATATACGTTACTATCAAAAGAAAAGGGCAAGACGAGGAATTGCACGCGGTTAAAGGCAAATTTATTATGGTCGCGCTGAACGAAAACAGACGTCCACGCCCTGTCAGAGAAAAATGGACCGACGCCGAAAAGGCCGATGAGGTTGCATCAGCCTAACTTCTTGCATAAAATAACGTTACTTTACCCGGGCAGAAGGAGAAGTCTGAATGAGCAAGCATCATAAAAATGAACAATCGGAAAACGAAACTCCGGCAAATGAAGAAAAAGTCGCCGAGGAAGTTGCTGTAGATGAAACTGAATTGTTGCGAGAAGAAGTTCAAAAACTCAAAGATACGATTTTGAGACAGGCGGCAGAATCGGAAAATCTCAGAAAGCGTTTGGAAAAAGAAAAGGACGAATCGATAAAATACGCCAGCTCTCGTTTCGCGAAGGATTTGCTCCCAGTATTGGATAACTTCGAGCGAGTTCGTGAAAATTCTTTGGCTTTGCAGAAACAAGGTGACACTGATACTCAATTGAAAGGTTTCGTTGAAGGCGTAATGTTGTGCGAGAAAGAACTGCTTTCGGTTTTCAAAAAGCACGGCATTGAGAAAGTCGTCGTTGCTGAAGGCGATGCTTTCGATCATCAGTATCATCAGGCAATGTGCGAACTGGAAGACAAAGATCATCCGGCGGGTTCGATAATAAAAGTATTTCAGTCGGGATACACTCATCACGACAGATTACTGCGTCCGGCGATGGTCAGCGTTTCCAAAAAATCATGACATCGCTCCTCCCGATTTGCGTTGATTTAGACGGCACGTTAATTCGTGAAGACGTTACAATTCAGGCGTTGAAACTCTTTCTGAGAGAAAATATCTTTCGTGTGTTTGCCATTATAAGTTGGCTGTTAAGAGGACGCGCATATTTAAAATACCAACTGGCGCAGCGTATAAATCTCAACGTTGCGGAATTAAAATATAATCGTGAATTTTTGAATTATCTGACCGAAAAAAAACAGCAGGGGCATAAATTATTTTTGGCTACGGCGTGCAATAAAAAATACGCCGACGCTGTTGCGGATTATTTGCAAATTTTCGACGGTGTATTCGCGAGCGACGAAACTCACAATTTGCGAGCTGAAGCAAAGGCCAACACGCTGGTGCTAATATTCGGAGAAAAAGGATTTATATACGCCGGAAACTCCAAAGACGATATAAAAGTCTGGCAGAAAAGCTCGGAGCACATTCTGGTAACACCGACTCCCGCCGCATTGAACGGCATGCGCAATAAGAGTTATACTCTGTTCAATTGAGGCGAAAAAATGTTTTACAAAGAATCGACGTTAAAAGTCAGCGATATTGCGACCAACCTGATAAAAAACTCCGTAAAAGAATCGAAATACATGGAGCTTTTTTCCCGCTGGCAGGAAATCGTCGGACACCCTTTCGCGGATTTAACTGTTCCGTATAAAATCACTGGAAATAATCCGAAAATCCTCATCATCAAAGCCAAAAAAGGATATGCTTTGCAAATTCTGCACGAATCCATGCGCATTCTGAACGCGGTAAACTCGTTTCTGCAATCGCCGATATTTTCGCAAATAAAAGTAGTTCAAAATGACGGGATACAATCATTGGAGTAGCTTGCTTTCCTAAAATCCTTGTGATATCTGATAGGAAGAATTTGATAATTTCAGAATGTGATGTCTTTGCGGACGATTCGGGATCTGCTTTTCTGAAGTTCGTTGTTAACATGTTAAGGAACACAAACGATGAACACCTTGTTGCAGTTATGTTCAAATGCCGCTCTCGTTTCTGTCGTAGTGTTGTGCATTTTATGCGTTAAGAATGTAAATGTGTTACTTGCGATAATCACGTCGGCTCTTGTCGCGGGAGTTATCTCCGGACTTGGTTTGTCGCATATCATGAGCACTTTTATCTCAGGTATGGGAGAAAACAGTGAAACTGCGTTAAGTTACATATTATTGGGTACCTTTGCAGCGACTATGGCACATTCGGGCTTTACAGACGTTATTTCCGCAAAAATTACTCGCATCGTATCCGGGAAAAAATACGTGTTGCTTGGAGTTCTGGTGTTAATGTCTATGGCATCGCAAAACATCGTTCCTATCCACATTGCGTTTATTCCTATTATAATTCCGCCTCTTATCAAGATTATGAATCACCTGAAAATCGACCGCCGCGCAGTTGCTTGCGCTCTTGCCTTCGGATTGAAAATGCCGTACATTGCCATTCCCGCGGGTTTCGGGTTGATATTCCAAAATTTAATCGCAGATAACTTAGCGCAAAACGGAGTAGAAGTCGCGAGAGACGATGTTTGGCGATATGCATTGATTCTCGGACTCGGAATGACAGTTGGTTTGCTGGTCGCCCTTTTCATTTCTTACAGAAAACCGAGAAAATACAAAGATAGCGTTGTGCTCACGACTAAAGTTTCAAATGATTTTCTGCCAAAACATTGGATTGTTGTTATTGCGGCAATCGCAACTTTTGCAGTGCAACTCATTACGAAATCTCTTCCATTGGGCGCGCTTATAGGATTAGGTATTATTTTTTCGTTCAGAGTAATTCCGCAAAGTAAAATGGATCACATGATGAACGAGGGCATTTACCTCATGGGATACATCGCGTTTGTTATGTTAGTCGCGGCGGGGTTTGCTAATGTTTTGAAAGAAACGGGTTCAATTGAAACTCTTGTAAAAAGTGTACTTCCGCTTCTTTCCTCCAATCTGTATATTACAGCTTTTGCGATTTTATTAGTGGGATTATTTATAACGATAGGCATCGGAACTTCTTTCGGCACTGTGCCGATACTGGCGGTTTTGTTCGTACCGATTTGTGTAAAGACGGGCTTTAACACCCCACAAATGGTGGTGCTACTAACAGCGGCTTCGGCTCTCGGAGACGCAGGTTCACCCGCTTCAGACACAACACTTGGCCCGACAGCAGGATTAAACATTGACGGTCAACATAATCACATTTTCGATACCTGTATCCCGACATTTTTGCACTATAACATCGCGTTGATAGTCTTTGCGCTAACCGGCGTGTGGATGCTGGGGTAATGCCATCAGCATCGTATTGAAATTGTTCTGAAAACAAACATTATGCTCTGCTGTTACGCAATCTTCTAGCAAGAGTTACATAACTATTTATAAAAATGCACAACTTAGGGTTGACGGCAAAAACGCAAATATGCTACTCAGAGATTGTGGTTATTTAGTGAGGTGTCAAATGGAAGAACCAGACAAGGGGTGCTATGAACGGTTTGTAGTATCTGAAAAATATGAGGACAAAGTGTTTTCTTGGGCAAGAACAAGAAACGTAGGAGTGTTAACCATTGGTTTATCGCTTTTTTGTTTATGTGAAGTAAATGCCTCAGTCCCTCCAGAAGATGCTATGAAAGAGGCGATGAGTACTTCTGTGAGATCGATGGATTGTTCTCAGAAAGCTTTGGTTTTGCAAGAAGCGGCAGACGTCGATCGTCTTTTTGTAGAAATCGATCAGGAGCAATCCGATTATATGTGCCATAGACGATGCCATTGGTATTGCTGGCCTGAAACATTTAGAAACTTAAGTTTATCAAAAATATTAGGTAAAGCTGGAATGATTTTTAGTGCTCTTGGAGCAACGTTTATTTCGCTTGGTACGGGTTTTTGGCGAGATAAGTTGTCAGATTCCGAGTGTAGTAAATTCGAGCAGTATGAACAAAATTGCTCTGATCCTATTTTCTCAAATTATTCGGAACAATGTGGAAATCTTTCTTATGCTATCGATACTGCATGTGGCAAAGTTGCAACACCCGATGTTATCGGAAGAAGCGCTTTTGAAAAAGTCGGATTCGGATTTTTGATCGCTGGTAGTGTGTTGCAAACAATAAAGGGGGCAATCAAGTCTTATCAAGAAAAGAAAGACGCCAATGAAGATTCTAATGCTCAGGCCGAAACTACTAGTCAGGAGGCGAAGAAATGAAACTGAAATTTAATCTGAAAATTTTGTATGTCGGAATTATTGCATTAGTCATGAACACCAATGATTGTTGTTATGCGATGGGCGGCATGGATAAGGGCGAGGAGATGAAACGGAAAAATCCTCCTACTGTAACTGTGAAAGCAATTCTAGAGAAAGCAGATGAGATAGAGGGCTCTTTTCCTCAGGGATATAGCGTTCTACGGGAAGGTAAGGAGACAAAAACTGAATTAGAAGAAAGTAGAACGCTATTCCACGCAGGAGTGGAGCATAGAATGGCAGAAGAGATGGCTGATGAGGATTGTTGCTGTTGTTATGGACCTCATTCTATGATAGCCGAAATTGTGAGAGCAGAAAATAAGGGGGCCGACAAGAAAGGCTGTCATAATGGCGAAGGATGTCGTTGTGGATGTTTTATCCCTGATAAGCAGTGCTGTTGTCGAGGTTGGCATTCTAGAGGGTATTACTTGAACATAGCTTCCAAGGTTTTTACGGGGATGGGAGCGTGTTGTATGGTAGTTGGGACGGCTTTGGCAGGTTTTGACGCTTTTTGGAGTCCATTTGAGCAGGAAGTCGCATTATGTTCTAAATCTTTGCAAGATTGCGCTAATGGGAGCAATGTTGGGTACTGCGCAAGAATAGACTCAACTTGCAAAAATTTAGAGAGCAGAACGATAAATGGAATAAATGCCAGCTACCATATGTCGATTGCGTCCGCAGTATTAAATGCAGTAGGTCCAGCGCTTTGTGGACTGGGAAAATTCTTGCAGGTGGGAGCCGGTACTTCTGAAAATGAGTCCAGTCCCGCTGTTCCAGCTCAGAAGAATACTGATGATGACGAAATGAATGGCGATACAACGCAACAGTCCGCTCAACATGAAGAAGGTGAAGCAAGTTCTACGGCAAGTTCAAAGTAGATGTTACATTGCACAATTTATCTCAAAAAGACCGATCTAAAATCGGTCTTTTACGTTGTTAAGTATCTGAGGTGTCCTATATCGCATGTTTTTCGGCGGTTTTGGCTTCTGTTGTTGCCGTTGATGTCGCTGTTTTTTGCTGTTTCAATGATGCAAAGTAATGAAACGCTAATCCTACGATTACCGCATACACAACGTTTGAAGCAACTGTCGTTAACGCCGTCAAGATAAATGTCGCTTTATTGTATCCTTTAAAAGACATATAACTTTTGTAGTCTATCATTCCAAGACCAAACGGTATAACCATAGACGCAAAGCAGCACATAGAAACGTTGGACACAAGTGGCGACAATACCGTCATAAGCATGAAAAGAGCAAACACGTGGAACAGCAAAGAGACGTTGCTTTGAGCGTTTTTTGCGTTGACTGATGTCATAGATATTGCGCAGGTGGAAGGCATCATGCATAGTAATCCCGTTACAAAGTTCGTCATACCGACGCTGATTAATTCGGCGTTCGTTTTGTGTTTTGTTCCGCATAAATCATCCACCATAACCGCTCCGAGCAACGTTTCGATTCCCGCTAAAAATGCAATTATCGCTGCGTAAGGTAAAATTTCCAAAATGTTATGAATATTGTACGACAAAGTCACAGGCGAAAGATGTATCGCGCAATTTTCAATATGGAATCTGGAGTTAATGGTTTCAAGTGTGTTCGGAAAGAAACACGAATATAAAATTCCCAAAAATAAAATCGTAAGGTAAACGGGTAATTTCGGAAAGCATCGACGAATAATGAAAAACGTCGAAATGAAATACACGCCGACGGTAAAAGAATTCAGATTAACTTCACGCAAATGAGAAAGATAAAATCCCACGCGCTGAAATAAGTTACCGCCACACGAAAATCCCAGAATATTGGCGGCTTGTTGTACAACCAACATGATACCGATACCAGTCAGAAATCCTCGTAAAACCGATAAAGGAATGTATTTTGAAAATCGACCTAATCGAAACAATGCCGCGATAAACAAAAGCACGCCCGCCAAAACAGTAGCGTGAATTAAAAAATCGTACCCGTGAGAAGTAACAATATCATTTACGATAACAATAAATGCTCCGGTTGGGCAAATAACGTGGAATTTTCCACCGCCCAACAAGCAAGATATGATACCCGTAATTATCGCCGTAGTCAGTCCGATTTCAGGAGTTAATCCCGAAGCCGTAGCGTACGCCATTACCAACGGAAACGACAACACCGACAATAGCGTTCCTGCTTTTGCGTCTTTAATTAAATTCTGTATAGAGTAGTTTCCTTTGAAGAGATTAACGCTCTCCGGCAGAAACTCTTCTGCTTCTTTCTTCATATTTTTCGTCCTATCAGTAAAGGATTCCACAAATAAATGCAGAATCCCAAATCTCACTATCTGTTCGCTATTATATATAATACTTTTTTTAATTAAGACAATATAAAAGTCAATATTTTATATCGGAATGGAGACGAGTACTTCTCCTTGCAGGCCGTTTTTGTCGCCTACTGATTTAGTAACACTGCAACCGACATTAACGAAAGAAGCGATTTGAGTTTTGAACTGTACGCTAAAGTCTGTGAAATTTTTGTTCCCATCTACTATTTTGAGGTTTTGATTCAAAATAGTTGTTTTTATTTTTGCGCCAACTGTTTTGTGATGAGTAACTTTTACTTCAGCCACGCATGCTTTGTCTCTGTAGGATACCGCAACGGAAGGGCTGGCCGTAATAACATTGGCTGTTGCGTGTTCAGCATTCAGATGAGTTTTGTCAGATGAGTGAGTTTGAACAGTCGAGGAACACACTTTCATTTCTGTTGATACCCAAACACCATTTGAGAATTTAAATGTATGTTTAGCTTTTCCATTGAAACACAACATATGACTTTTGATTTCAGTTTTCTCATATGTCGGGTGATGGTTCGTGCTTTTCAATACATTGTAAGTCGATGTTAATCTGAAATTAGTATTATTTTTGTTGAGATTTACGCCGCCTCCAAATAATAAGTTAGTTTGATTTGCAGTTTTGTCCTTTGGCATATCCATATTACTGATTGAATAGCCTCCGTATACCATAGGTCGTACGGCTACACCATTCGAAGTTTGTATTTTACTAAAATCATATCCCATAACGTGCGAATATAAATTCGAATCTAAGTTTTTGCGATTGTTCATTTTGAAGGTAGAAGAATCTGCCGATATGATGTTCCAGAAATGTCTAGTATTCTTGATGCGTCTGGAATTAATACCTTTAGAAGCATTATTTTTGGAATTACTGTTTTTTGCATTATTACTTCCGGAACCATTATTGCCATAATTATTACTTTTTGAACTACTACTTCCTGAATCACCACTTCCAAAGCTACCGCCGCTTCCAGAACTACCGCCACCGAAGCCGCTGTCTCCGAAACTGCTGTTGCCGGAGTCTCCACCCCCAAAGCCACTGTCTCCGAAATGACTACCTCCAAAATCGTCACTTCCAAAGTCTATATCATCGTAATCCATGTCTCTTGAATCAATAGCGTCAATCAAATTATTGGCGGTACTCATTCCGACTGCATGCATGCGTTCGAGGGGAATAAGTGCAACATTTAATGCGCTTAATTGTTCAGGTGTAAGTCCGTCTACGTACTCCCATTCGTCATCACCTGTACGATAAAGCCTGAATAACCCGTTTCGTCCATCTCCTACGATAGTTCCCATAATTCCAGTTACGTCTACGCCTGGAGCGCCTTCTATTATCAAATTCTCTGAAGCTTCCATTTGAGGATAAACAGCGTTTATGTCAGTTAAGTGCAATACTTGAAGAACAAATTGTTCTTCTGTCATCGGAGATAGTAAACGGATGTGTTCCATAATTATTTTATTATTTGGAACATCTCCTCCAGTTGTATTAGCAAATTCCATTCGGAAGGAATCTCCCTTTTGAGGGTCCGCACAACAATATATATGAAGAGCATCAGCTCCCTGAGAATCAAATTGTATGAGTGCTCCAGCTAAACCAGGCGTTCCTATATGAGGACAAGTGTTATTTAGTGCGGTTATTGTCGAGCCAACCTTTAATGTTCCTTGAATTATAATGTTCTTTAAATCTGTTCCAGTTAAATTCAACACACCTCCATTTAATTGAACGTCTTGTAAAATTAAGTTATTACCTGCTGATACTTCTAATTCTCCCTGAATGACTGAGTCTTTCATAAGAGATTGCGCCTCTTTCGCAAGATTTACCTTTGCGCCTTGGTCGATTTCCAATGTATCTATTGTTTGACTTCCATCCGGTAAGTTAGGGGTATCATCATCGAGTATGTCAACAGTACCATCTATAAGATGCATAGGAGTAAGGCCACTATTGGATTTAATACTGATTTGTCCTGGATTACCATGCTCATCCAGTATAATCAATTTTCCACCGAACATTTTTCCTTCGTATTCAGTAGTGCTACCTGCGTCACTCTTCTTGATAACGAATTGAGAACCATGTTTAACTGTTACGTCGCCGGTAAAACCAGAGCAATCTCCTTTGACATATACGGTTCCTTGGGAGAAGACGACATTAGGAACATTGGTAGGATCTGTAACATCAGGAGCACCAGAAATTGAACCATATAAGCTGAAAATGGAGTTTTGCCCATCAGGTAGAACGAAGTCAAGGGTAGCACTTGGAGCTATTTCAATCTTTGGACAGTTGTACTCATCTTTCGCACCGCCATGCCAAACAAGCGTTGTTCCAGATGATAAATTAACATCTCCGCCGAACATTTTACCGGTATCTAGCACGGAAGCAGTTCCTTCTTCAAGGTTAAATGCGCCGTTGAACCATGAGTTATCTCCATGGAATGTCGCATGATGATCGCCTGTTTTCCGAATAACAACTTCTCTGTCGGGATTAGGTATTACGTAAGGGTGGGTTCCCGTATAACCATCCAATGAGAAAAATGACGGATATATGTTAACATCACTTGCTGCTGAGTCGATGTGAACAGTTGAATGATCTCTGTGCAGTATAGCAGTTTGTTCACGTGCTGGATCATACAATGCACTCGTATCCGTAAGTAGCTCGATATGAACACCTCTGTCAGGGATATTCAAATCATCTGAAACAAAAGACGATTGCCATCTGCAAAACGTTCGTATTCCGCATTGAGATCGATTGACTAATTCGATGTATGCGGCTTGACCATATCTTCTGGCTACTTCTTCTGGAACAGTGCTACCTGGAGGTACTTCATATTGCTGCCATGCGTCGGGAGGGAGATATTGTTCGAAACTCGCGTGGTTATAGATTCTCCCTTGAGGGGAATGGAGTATAGTCCCTTCCCCTACTATCCGATTGAAGTTATAAATGGCTCCGTTGTTTTGTAATGTATTGCCTGCAGTTATTGCAATTTCACCGTTATTCCTTATTTCTCCGTTGTTTTGATGAATTGAGTAGGAGTTAAAGCAGGAGCAAGCAAAGAATATCAATGCAGAATTGCGAATAAAATTGTGCAAACAACCAAACAACATTAGCCCTACTCCAAGGGTAATGTTATTAGAAGCAGGTTAAAAAAATGTTGATTTCACGAAAAAATATGGGCTTGTTGAGCCTATAAAATCAATGTTTCTCCGGTCATTTCTTTAGGTTTGGTTATTTTTAGTATATCTAATATCGTTGGAGCGATATCTTTTAGCCCTCTATCAACGTTTAATTGCACATTTTTGTACTCATCTGAACATAAAACGAAAAGCACATCGTTTATAGTATGTGCCGTATGGGGTTGTTTCATTTGTTTATCAAACATTTCTTCTGCATTACCATGGTCTGCAGTAACCAACAAATGTCCATTTTTTGCGCTGACTGCTTCTGAAATTTGCCCTAAGCATTTATCCACGACTTCAATTGCTTTCACAACGGCCTTAAAATTTCCTGTATGTCCTACCATATCAGGATTTGCAAAATTGATTATATATACGTCGTAATTGTTGTCGTTAATATTATCAAGGATGATGTTAGTTAACTTTTTTGCGGACATTTCCGGTTTTAAATCATATGTTGCGACTTTGGGAGAGCCGACTAAGATTCTTTCTTCGTTTTTAAACGGTTCTTCCTTGCCTCCGTTGAAGAAAAACGTAACGTGCGGATATTTTTCAGTTTCTGCAGCGCGCACTTGAGTAAGCCCGGCTTTCGATAGCACTTCTCCTAAAGAGTTAACGCTTTCTTCTTTTTTAAACATAACACCGACTTTATCTTTTAAATCCGCGGAATATTCTGTCATTCCGAGAATATGGGAAAATTCCGGACGATATCTGCGATTAAAGCCTTTAAAATTATCTTCGACAAGAGCCGTCATCATTTGTCGTACTCTGTCTGCACGAAAATTAAACACAATAAATGCATCACCTTTGAGAACGCCGTTATAGCCTTCTATTGCAACAGGCGGAATGAATTCATCTAGAATATCTTTTTCATAGCATTCGGAAATATATTTTTTCGCTACTTTACAGAACTGTGTCGGACATGTAATCACGTTATAGGCAACTTCTATCCTATCCCAGCGTTTGTCTCTGTCCATTCCGAAATAACGTCCGCCGATAGTCGCTAATTTCGCATTTGTATTTTTGTATTTTTTTTCAAATTCAACAACGTATTTTAAGGCATTTTTTGGTGGAGTATCTCGACCGTCCAGGCATGCATGCACTCGAACTTTTATGCCGTTTTGCAACAAAATATCAATTAGCGCATATAAGTGATCCTTATGCGAATGAATGCCTCCATCTGATAATAATCCCCATAAATGGCAGGTGTTTCCGCTCTGTTTTAGCGTTTTTATTACTTCTTGCAGTTCAGGAATATCTTTTAAAGTGTCATTTTCTATTGCTTTTGAAATTTTCGGTAAGTCTTGAAATACCACGCGCCCGAGACCAATTGCAGTATGTCCGACTTCTGAATTTCCCATTTGATTAGCGGGTAAACCAACGTGTTCACCAGCCGCATGTAGGAGAGTATGAGGGTAAGTTTTACACATTTCATCGAATATTGGCGTTTTAGCTGTTTTTACAGCGTTGAACTCTTCATTTTTTGAAAAACCCATTCCATCCAAGATACACAATACCAATGGTCTTTTTGCCATCATACTCTCCTGCTATACCAAATTACTTATTAAAAACCGCGCCACCTAAAAATCTTGCTTGTGAGCCGAGTTCTTCTTCGATTCTCAAAAGCTGATTATATTTCGCCACACGATCCGACCGCGCAGGAGCACCTGTCTTAATTTGACCGGCATTTAATGCAACTGCTATATCAGCGATAGAGGTATCTTCGGTTTCTCCAGAGCGATGTGAAATAACGGCGTTCATCCCGGCCTTTTGTGTCATTTCAACAGCGCGCAAAGTTTCTGTGAGAGTTCCAATTTGATTTAACTTTATCAAAACAGCATTCGTGACTCCCTCTTGAATACCGCGCGCTATACGAGATGGATTGGTTACGAACAAATCATCTCCGACCAATTGAATTTTCTTACCGAGTTTATCTGTAAGTTGCTTCCATCCATCCCAATCTTCTTCGCTCATTCCATCTTCAATAGAAATGATAGGATATTCGGAAACTAAATTCTCAAAATATTTGACCATTTCATTGCTAGAGAAAGTTTTTCCTTCGATATGATACTTTCCATCTTTATAAAGCTCTGTCGCAGCGACATCCAGGCCTATCATGACATCTTTTCCCGGCTTATAATGTGCGCCTTCAATGGCCTTAATGATATGCTCTAATGCGTCTTTTGAAGTTTTTAAACTTGGCGCAAAACCGCCTTCATCTCCGACGTTTGTTACATATCCTGCAGAGTGCAATTCTTTCTTTAACGTATGATAAATTTCTGCGCCCATCCTCAAGGCATGAGAGAAGCTTTCCGCTCCTACAGGAATAATCATAAATTCCTGAACGTCAAGAGAGTTGTCCGCATGAGCTCCGCCGTTTAAAATATTCATCATTGGTAACGGCAATGTGCAAGCGCCTGCTCCCCCGATATATCTATACAAAGGCAACTCGTGATACGCCGCGGCAGCTTTAGCTATCGCCAAACTGACGGCTAAGGTCGCATTTGCTCCTAATTTTCCTTTATTTTCAGTGCCATCAAGCTCTATTAATTCTTCATCTACCTCTATTTGGTTAGAAGAATTGTAACCGATAATAGCCTCGGCAATATCTCCGTTTACATTTTCAACGGCTTTCAAAACGCCTTTGCCCATGTATCTGGATTTGTCACCGTCACGTAACTCCACTGCCTCAAAAGAGCCCGTAGATGCCCCGCTTGGAACGGCAGCAGTTGCGGTTATTCCGCTCTCTAACTCTACATCTACTTCCACTGTAGGATTGCCTCTGGAATCAAGGATTTCTCTACCTAAAACATTTACTATCATGCTCATTATCTATCTCCTAAACAAACTATAAGATGTTATCCAACAATGACGGAGTTATCAAATTAAAAATTCGATAAAATTTTACTATTTGATTCAGCAAGAAATTTCTTGAAGTTCAGCATTTGCAGTCCATAAAATGGCTGTTTTTATTTTTGAAAAATCAATGTTTTTAATTGCCCCAACCGCTTGTTTATAAGTTCGCAATTGCTCGATGTATTCTTGAGGTGGTGTATTTGGTTGGACACCTGTTTTAAAGTCTATTATCCAAACGATTTCGTTTTCTTCGATTAATCGATCGATACGCCCCTCTTTGCCTTCGAAAACAAATGGAACTTCTGTTTCTGAATTTTTTCCGAATAAAAATTCGTATTTATTTTGCACATTTTTTGTTTCTGCAATTGCTTTGGTAATTTGCTCTTGAGATAACTCGAAGTCAGAGCTTAATTCTATCGCGATATCATTTGCAATTTCCGATGGATATTTCGGCAATTCACTTAGGAGTAAGTGGACATAATTGCCATAGACTATTTGTGGAGTTTCAATGTGCTTCGCCGGTTCCTCAGTCGGCGCTAACGGTAATTTTTCATTAAACCAAGACGGAATTTCATCAATTTCTTGAGATTTTTCTGCCGTTTGCGTAATTTGTCCGTGCTCAAAAATTCCGAAACGTTTTGCGGGTTGCCCACATTCATTACATTCGGAAAATTGAGAGCTAATAGCTTGCATTTTACTTAGCCAACTTTTTTCGCTTAAATTTTTGCTTTTCCCTTGTTTACCTATGATACAGAGATAATTTTCAGCTCTAGTGAGTGCAACGTACATTAATCTGTCAGATTCTTCATTATCTGCTGTTCGTTTTTTTTCATACAAATCCGAAACGTTTTTCGGTTGAGATTTTGTGCTAAAATTCCAGAAAAGAATGCCTGTTTCTTCATCTTTTAAAATTTTATCGGTTTGCTGAGGGCTTTTTACAAATTGCGCGTCAGCTAAGATAACAAACGGTGCTTGAAGTCCTTTAGACGCGTGAACCGTCATTAACCTCACGACGTTATCGTTTCCAAACGATTCTTTCTTCATCTCGTGGTCGAATGAACGAAACCAAGCCAGGAAACTAGATAAAGATGCTGTGTTGCTCTTTTCGTACTGCAGAACTATCTCCAGAAATTCATGTAATGTTTCCGAAATTTTCTCGCCTAATCGTGAGAAGAATTTCTCTAGAACTCCGTCAGTTAGTACCATCATAAAAAAATCATATGCTGACATGGAGTGTGCTAGTTCAACATAACCATTTAGACTATTTAGATTATATTTTTCTTTCCACTCGCTTTGTAACAAATAATCCCATAAATAAGCGTCTCCACGATTCAAACAAGCGGACATTAAATCATCTTCTGTTATGCCTATTACAGGCGATTTAAGAACACGAGCACACATTAAATCATCTGCTGGAAAAACAGCAAATTCTGCTAACGCAATTAAATCTTCAACTATAAGTTCTTCCTTCAACCGAACCCTGTCTATTCCGGAAACAGGAATATTTTCGGCTTTTAGTGCGTTAATAATGGGATAAATCAGCTCACTTTTTCTTCTTTGAAACAGAATTAAGAAGTCAGATGGTTGAGCTGCGCGTTTTTCTTCTCCGACTTCAGCTCCTATCGCAATTGCATGCTTAATGTAATTTGCAATGTATGTTGCGATTTTTTTATCTGCAGTGATTATATCGTCTGTAGTTTCAGATTCTTCATCTTCTTGAAATGGCTCGACAATATCAACAACGCCTTTTTGGAGAGCTCTGTTTGTCTCATGCTGAGTATTGAAGGTCCCTCGGAAAACATCATCGACAAAGGATAAGATATTTCCTAAAGAACGATAGGATTTTTTCAGCTCGACGTCATAGAATTTTTGACCACTTCGTTCGACAACAGTTTTGAAATATTCATGCATTTTTTTGAATAATCGGATATCTGCACCTTGAAACGAATAGATAGATTGTTTCTCATCGCCGACGATAAATACTGTTTTCCCTGTTTGATAATTGCAGAAAAATTCTTCCGTAATTTTTTTAATTAATTCCCATTGTTCGGGGCTGGTGTCTTGTGCTTCATCAATTAAAATATGATCCAATCCTCCGTCTGTTTTGTACATAACCCAATCGATATTTTCCAGCAACATTAGGGCGTTAATAATTATATCGTTATAGTCAGAGCAATGATGTAATCTCTTCAATTCTTCAAATTTTCGGAACACTGCTTTTATCACAGTAAACAACGATGCATTAACTCGAGTCGCTGTTAATTTTGCTTTTTCAGCGAGAAATAATTGCGCTTTAACAGCAATTTCTTTCATGCGAGGATGTAATGCAGCTAAATTTTTAGAACATAATGTTTTGAAAATCTCGCCTTTTTGATTAAGAAATGCTTCAACGAAAGTGTCAGTTGGATTTTGCGCGTTAGCCAGTAAAATTGCGGCTTTATCGTTATCTTGTTTCCCCCCTTTTGAGAGTTCTTCTGCGAGTTCTTTGAAAATCTCGCAGTGATTGTTATCGAAAATTTTTTCAAATACCGTTGAATTTTCATCTTCAGAAGAGACAATTTTTGCATCAAAATACTGACTGTATAAACTATAAAAGTCCTCTTGCGTATCAATAAATCTTTTGATGTTCATACCAAACGCTT
Source organism: uncultured Holosporaceae bacterium (assembly GCA_946538065.1). Classification (GTDB taxonomy): domain Bacteria; phylum Pseudomonadota; class Alphaproteobacteria; order UBA3830; family UBA3830; genus JAILGW01. The sequence continues at coordinate 2,063 of CAMNGH010000016.1, read as the reverse complement.
TGATAAGCTCGCTTAAATTGCATTCATATTCGGATATGTTTTCAAACTCATTCTGGTAGGCAACGTCCGCTAACACCGAGTTTATAGCCTCTGTTATTAATTGATCATATTGATAATCATTGCAGATTTCCATGTTCGGAAACAAACCGGTTTCCAGAGGAAATTTTTCGAGTAATCCCAGACAGAAACTATGAATGGTTTGAATGGTTACCCATTCAGTACTTGTCGTTTTTGCGTACAAATTACGTGCAATTTCTTTGAGGGAATCGTCGAATCCGAGTTCTTGTAATTCTGCAGACAGTTCCTCGTCCGGCATAAGATTCCATTTTTGAAGATATCGTGACAATCTTGTCGACATCTCTGTTGCTGCGGCTTTTGTATACGTTAAGCATAGTATACCTGAGGGCCGCGCGCCGTTTAGTAATAATGCTAAAATGCGGTCTATTAAGCTTTTCGTTTTTCCTGTACCAGCCGATGCTGAAATCCACATTGAAGCGTGTACATCTTTTATTTCATTCAGCATTGCGCCACTCCTTCACTCGTGCAAGGTGTTTATACGCATCATCATATTTTGAATTTGGATTGATATTATACGCAATTCCCTGAATATTATATTCGAAGAGAGTTTCGGAAAGTCTTTCTTTTACTGTTGCAACAATAGATTCGACTTCTTCTCGATTGGTAACAATATCGGTTATTGTTCCTCCATTGTTTTTTCCGTCTAACTTCCAAAAACTTAATTTTGTAACGTTATTCGCTCTTACATCAAATCCGTTAAAAAGCCCTATCAAAGCTTCCATTGGTAACTGAGGTTTATCTCCTGATAAAACTTCTTTTTTATTTGGTACAACGCCGGTTTTATAATCTATTATTGATAATTCTCCGTTTGGATTAACGTCAATTCGGTCTGCGCGTGCAGCGATTTCTATGGCATAATCAGGAGTTATATTTATACGGCAACTTCCCTTATGCTCAGGATATGATGTAACGTCGTTGCGTGTATTCGCCGTAACAAATGCAAAAATCTTTTTTAAACGAAAATACCAAAGCTCGAAATGGATAGGAGTTAACCACTTGTTTTGCAAGTTTTTTTGAGCGATATCTACAAGCTTGTCGGTATCACTTTTATCGCGTGATTCCTTTATAAAATCATTTAACACGTCGTGAAGATATCTTCCGCGAATATTTTCGTATTCATTAATGTGCGCACATTCTCGTAGCTTAAGGATTTTTTTTGCGTAAAATGCATAGGGGTTATTAAATAACGACTCAAGTTCTGTCACATAAATTTGTGTCGGGCGTGTTTGCAATGGCGGGCATGGCGATTGAAATTTTATGCGTTTTCGAGGCTGATTTCGCTTTAATGTTTGTAACAATTGTGGAAGTTCATTAGTGCTTTTGATTTGCTTTTCTGCCGCGAGTTTTTCGTAGAACTTATATGGTTGCTGCTTTGCTCCATCAACGATATCTGCGCGAGTGATGAAAACGTCCGGTTTGCTAATCAAACGTTCGAATATGCATTGCAAAAATTCGTTTTCAATATCGGCTGATGGAATATTTAGCTTTTGACGCATCATTCCTGTAATCCAGCAATCCTGCGTGCTTTTAGTGTGCCAGGCTTGCTCGTTTGCTTCTGCTATAACAATCTTATCTGCATGTAGTAACTGAGCTTCAAGTGCACCCAAAATAATAACATTGGGCGTAAAACCTATGGATTTTGTGTAACTTTGTTTTGATACATATGTTTTGAAAAATATGGCAAATTCAGAAAAGTTCATTAATGGAAGCTTGTCTGAATTTTTATAAAAAGATCTGGTAATTTCCTTAATGCTCGGAATGACATTTGTATCGACTAATTCAACATGCTGCAGACAAAAATCCAGCCATTCAGAAAATGAGCGGGAGGCGTCCAATATATTGATTTTTAACAAATTATCTGCAAAAGATAAAATGCTTTTTGCCGGTTGAAATTTGTCGTCGGTAAGCTTTATCGCTTCTGTAAAAATCGGTGGTACGGCTTCTTTTTTTCTTAACCATAATTCCAGATTAATAACATCAGCTTT
>CAMNGH010000015.1 GCA_946538065.1 uncultured Holosporaceae bacterium | reverse complement strand
TGATCATCAATCAATTGCAAATCTGAAACTTCAGCATTTTTCAATGTTAATGTGATTATATAATTGTCACCGGATTTGACATAATCATACATATACGGATCAATTGTTATCGTTTGATCATCCAGGTAACCGTTATAAATGGTACTACCATGCATCGGATTGTAATATGAAATATAACTTCTTTCCTTTGGAGGTTTAATTATCTTTCCTGAACTTCCAACGGCTATCAGTTCATTATTCACCAGACTTACTTCCGAAAGATTATTATTTATACCCAAATCTACAGATTTCCAAGTTACTCCGTCCGAGGATGTCAGCATTGTTCCCGAATCTCCAACCGCCACAAATTGACTCCCCGTATAGCAAACGCTACGTAAATGATTTCCTGTTGCATTCTCATTGGTGTTTGTCCACGTTTTTGCATCAGTTGAAGTTAAAATCGTCCCGTTATGCCCCACAGCAACAAATCGCCCGTTTCCATAACAAACGCCATTCAAATCATTGTAAGTTCCACTTTCTCGCAACGTCCAATCACCCTTTCGCGCCGTAGGTGAAGTATAAATTCTCGAATGATAACTTTGGCCTTCATAATAACGAGTCGCTCCAACAGAAACAAATTTACCGTCTGCGTAACATATATCTTGTCCCTGCGGAGTGTAAAGGCCATCATACTCTTCAACGGTCCAATTGATACCATCATTGCTTATTCCTATTTTTGAATGACCAATTGCAACGAATTTATTATTCCCAAAACATCCTCGCATCCAGTTATTAGCACCCGACGTTCTATCAACCATTTTCCATGTTGATGTTCCGCAATCTGTTATAATATCCCCACTTCCAAATACGACAAATGTTCCGTTACCATATACAACTTTATACTCGCTTTTATCAGGTGAATATCCATTATAATCAACCGTTACTCTCGATAAAGAATCCAAACTTGTTCCCACATACAGTCCTATGTCATCAGTTTCCGTTTTCCTTGACGCTACTACATATTTACCTCCACCATAGCAAATACTCTTTAATTCTGAAGAAGTTGGAGAATTTATAATTGTAGTAGCAGAATCTGGAGCATTTACCTTCAAAGTCATTGGTTGTTTTACATTAGTTGTAATAGTGCAAGCTCCAGTACCACTTGTCGGGACTGAAAGAGAACATGTCGGTGTCTTTTTGATATAATTTTTATTAGTTACTTCAGCAGAAATCAATCGAATATTGGTCATATCGAATGTGACATCCGATTTACCCGTTACATCTATATAGAAAGTCTTTCTGCCGGTTATCAAATATTCATCTGTCTTAGTTAAATCAGAAGATGTGATATTTGTAAATTTGATTGTCCCGAACGTTCCCTTAAAATAACAACCATCTTGTCTGTAGACCCACAAATGATCCTTCCAGTAAGTTATGTTACGATATCCACTACCACCCAATGCGCTTGTTATATTTGTGGATGGAACAATTTTTTTCCAATTAGAGCCATCAGGTGAAGTGGCGACATGTCCCTCTCCGGATATAGCATAAAATCTGTCGTTTACAAATATTCCACTATACCATTCAACTGTAGAATTGCCTCCATAAATATCTCCCAATGTGCTATCATCTATAGCTGTCCAGTCTGATTTACCTGTCGTAGAGTATGATATCGGTGCGTTACCTATTATCCATCTTCCGTTTCCATATCCTAAAACTCTCGTATGGTTGAACGATAATGTCGCTTGCTTAATCCATTGCGTATACGATGTAGAACCATCTGCAGTCCACAATGCTTTCGGATGCCGACTGCTAGGATCAGAATATGTCATACATATCCCATTTGCTTGAACGCAAGTCGATTGATTCCAAATATGTTTAGTATTCGTATATTCTTGCACACCTGAAGCATTAGGTAATGTCATTGGAGAAATGCAACAAACCTGTCCGCCTATTATTCTTCTGAAATCGTTACAGTCAAAAGCGCTATCGTCATATGTATATGCTTTGTTTATAAACATGTTATATATTCCGTTTATAAACCAACCGGACGATGTTGTTATCATCGGACCTCCGGTTTCAAGCTCTAATAATCCTAAGCCAAATTTGGATATACGCATTGATGGCGTAGCGATATTATATACTTTCGTAAAATGAACACCGTCTTCAGATTCCGCGACTGTACCGGTTTGAGATATTGCTTGTATTTTGTTGTTGGTCGTTCCCAGTCGTCCCATATTATACCAATAAGTATTTTCAATCTTAGACCATCCGTCCGCGTCACTTTTAAGATTAGTCCAAGCAGTCTCCCATTTTATTTCCGGTTCGACGACGACTTTTAACAATTTTCCATATGTAAACGACAACTTGCCCTTCGCTGTACCGTCAGATTGCTTAGTTACGTAACATTCCCAATTATTGTCATAGGCCATGGTTCCAGACGTTGTGGTATAAACCAAGTCTCCAGAAGCGCTACTTACCGTACTTCCTTGATCCGTCGCAAAGCTTATGGAGTCGGATTGGTCCTGCCAGTTAAGCCTCGTTTTTAACGTCATCGGCTTTTTTACATTTGTTGTAAGATACACTGTGCCTGAACCCCGAGTGGTGCCTGAAAGTGAACAGGCCGGTATTTTAGTTTCATAAGCACGGTTTGTTATTTCAGCTGATACCAAACGAATATTCTTCATATTCGTCAGTGCAATAGAATACGGAGAAGAACTCCCCGATATATCATCCGCTTCAACGTAGATTTCTTTTTCCTCTGTTATTCCGGTATAATTTGTACCGTTTACCGTTATATTTGTCCTGTTTTCTCCTATACTATCGTCATAATTTTCTCTATTGTCGTCATAGAATGTAACATATCCGCCACCAGCTTCGGGTGTAACAGTTACCTCAAGTTTCGCATCTCCATTAAAACAAATCCAATCATTTAACAGATACACTCCTTCATTATCAAAAGGATTAGTGTTAGCACAAAGATTTTTTTCGATATCATTTAGCGTTGAAGTACTAAAATTACCTAGATACATTTCCAACATCGGCAAAGTTGAGGTAAACGAAAATGTATTATTTTCGATATCACTCCAGGAACTGTTATAATCGAAATGAAGATAATACCAAGCAATGTTACTAGTTCCAAACGAGCAACTTCTGGTGTTATTCCCTCTGGTCATGTTAACACTGCCTCTACTAGTCAAGTATGCTCTGACGGTATCTTTAATCAGCCCTGATATTACATATTTCAGTGGTTTTATATCTCCTCCAGTTTTATATCCATTGTTATATTCTGCTCGTGCAGATCCATTGTCATAATTTTCAAATGCTATTAGATGTACACAGGGATCCATAAAATTATTTATAGCATTTATTCTAAATTGAGCCACATTAAACGCTATGTCTGAAGTCGTTATCCCATAAGTCTCACGTACTGTGAAGGCATTACTTGTAGATGATCGAACCCCAGCAAGTTGTCCTGAACGTAATATCAATCGTTTTACGTCTGTTAGACTTCTTCCATATTGGCCAACATAATCTCTTAAAACCTGACGACGCAAATTGCACGCCGTAATAGTTGCATTTTCCAGTGCATACTTAACTTTATACGGTGATAAATTGTGTTCAAAAGGACCTTGTGTTCCGTTCGTTACTCTTCCAAATCCATATGTGCCATCTTCCGGAAGAATAGGTCCACCTTCATCTGCTGTTCCTTTGAACGTATACGTCGTTGCCGTTGTAATCTTATGCTTTCCAGAATTTTCTCCGACAAATTTAGGGGCCACAACGAGTTTCACTAAATGCTTGCGTGGAAAAGTCAATATACCTGACGCGCTATCTGAGGTTTGCTGATAATATCCTCTATCTGTATCGTATTCTATTGTACCGTCTGTTGTTTCATATTTCAGTATTTTTTTTGGTCCCTGTATCGTGCCGTTATAAGCTGTTCCGTCTGCAAATTTCAGGTTTGCGTCACTATAATTAACATCGAAGCAGATTTTGTCGGACTCGACCATTGGCACTTCCGAAAAATCATCACTATAACCAAGGTAAGTCAATTCGTTTTCTTTAAAAAAGTCAGGTTTGTTTACGAGCAAAATCACCGCGTGTTTACCTTCGCTTTTGTGTGGAGTGGATAAAGCATAATCCGCATGACCACTTTCTGTTACGTGATCCCATCCGCTATCATATTTATCTGCAGTCCATGATTGAAGTAAATTGTTCGCCCATACTATCGGAAGGAATACAAAATTGCTGACGTTCTTTCTGCCTCCGTTGTGTGGTCCCATTACGCTCAACAGATTGAAAATCTTATCGACGTTGTTCGTAATTTCCGCGATATGAAACGGATGCATTGCCAGACGTTCCTGCGTCACTTCTGATTTCATGCTCAATAGATTAATAAATTGCGCCGGCACACAGAATTGTCTGATGAATTTCTTCGAAGCAGAAGTAGGCGCATCGTTTGAAAGAATATCCCCTTTAAACAATGTATTTCCGCCGTATAAGTCTTCCGTCGTTGTTTCTCCTGCTCGACTGAAAATCGCATTCATTGAATAAGCATTTGGTCCGTGATGATCAGCTATACTTGATGACTGAAACTCAAAAGTTCCCGCGTGAGTACCGTATAAAAATGCTCTTCTGAAATACGGAGATAACGGCCAACCATCTGCTACAAATGCAGGGGGAGCGATAGTCCAATCATTAACCCTCGCCTCAGGAATGCCGATATTCCCGTCATACGGAATTAATCCAACTCCGACTCCCCGTGTAAACATGAATTTTCTGAGAAACTTATGATACGCTCGACTTATTTCGTATATCGGCGTAGCTTTAAATTCCGGAGTAAAACAAGTTATTGTACTGGAGTTTAATGCGGTTCCCGCTGTCGGAGTATTCGAGTCAAGATTATTGATGTTATTCGCCGCCATATTGGTCGGTATCGTTAAAATAATATTCACATTGCAAGTAGCAGGTTTGGCACATCCGATATCCTGATACCGCTTATCGACATCAGTGTCCGTTATCACCTTTATCATATCGTCTCCGGTCAAAGGGAGTATCTCCAATTTCGGATCATCTGGATCAGTGCGCGTTAAATAAGGTTGTCCATCTGCAGATGAGGTGTTGTTACCATAGCGACCACCAACAGTACCATCAACCATAGGCTGTCTGGCTGCTAGATATTCCCCTCGCATATTTACACGTACAGCATCAGTACTCGTCACCGACGATATAGTACATATAGAGATAGTTGTTGGATCATCTGCAGAACCTTCTGGGTCATTAGGATACAATACTCCTATAGGATCTGGTTCGTAATTTAGTAATGTACTGTTTGGATCTGGTGGAAGATTATAAACTTTACTGTAAAATGCGTACAAAGGCAGATTACTATCATATGCTTGCGATAGTATTCGGAATCTCGGATATTTCGGCGTAACCGTAGTCATTGCGATCTGTTTCATGCTTGGGGCGGTGCTGATACCGTCTGTTTCTGCCCCAATTGCCTCTCCCATTGTCCCAGCGTGGTAAGTCGGACTTTCGTTGTAAATTTTATCGGCAATACGATATACAGAAGGTTCTTGTTGAGACATGGTAAGCCCGGGATTCCAGTGTTTTGCCACTTCCAACGCCGCTTCTGCCGCACATCTTTTAAATAAGATAGTGGAATCTCCGGTTTGGTATAAGTTATAAATTTTAAAAGCTCTTAAATCGAGAAAATACCGCAATCCAAGCAACACCAGTGGAATAAATGCAGTGGCCATCACCGCAACATAGCCACGAGGTGACTTCATTTTTCTTAAAAAATGTGCACAAAATTTGCGAAGTCGATTAAATAAAAACATCCTTCTACCCTGTACGTACACCGCCAGGGTATCAGAAAACTATTAATTTTCCGTTAATATAAAATCTATATTCCTACAGGGAATTTACTCTTTTTCCTTTGCCGTTTCGTCTTCGACTGTTTCAGAATCTAACTCCGATTCATCAACTACAGGAATGCTATTGTCAGCTTCAAGAGCTTTCATCTCCACGCCAATATATGGATTGTAAGTATCCTCTTCTTCAGAAATGTCTTCAATATCTTCCTGCAAATCTTCTTCAGGTGAGAATGTACGGAAGTTCTTAACAACTGCGTCTTTCAAATCTTCCACCGAGACAGTCTGCGCAGCAATTTCGCGCAATGCAACAACCGGTTTTTTCTCGTCCTTGTCTTCTACGGTAATCTTGTCTCCAGCAAGAATCTGACGAGTACGTTGCGCGGCCAAAACAACCAAATCGAATCTGTTTTTCACAACCTCTTCGCAATCTTCGACAGTTATACGAGCCATTTTTCCCTCATTCGAACCTATGGTGAGTCATTTTATCGGATTGTATTCCTCGATGCAAGAGCATTTAGCCTGATATAGTCGAGAACGAATTAATAACTCCGATTATTACAGGCCCCAACATAACAATAAATAAGCATGGCAAAATGAAAAACATCATAGGCAAGGTCAACAACGTTGGTGCTTGTGCTGCTTTTCCTTCTGCTTCCAGCATTCTTTTTTGACGAGACTCAACAGCCAAATCACGCAACGACACCGCTAATGAAGAACCGTATTCAATAGATTGACTTAATGTTTTTGAAATAGTTTTTATCTGCAAACTATTCGTACGATTTTCTAAGTTTTCAAACGCAACACGATGATCAGGAATCATTTCCAACTCAATAGATGTTAATGTTAACTCGTCCGCTAATGTCGGGTTAGAGGTCCTCATTTCTCGAGCAATTCTTTGTATAGAACGATTTAAATCCAAACCCGATTCAGCACAAATCACCAAAAGGTCGACAAGGTCTGGAACGCCATGTTCTATGGCATCTTTGCGCTTGTCTGCCAACATTTTCATATTTAAATTTGTTAATTTATGTCCTCCATAAATTCCTATAATAACAGAAAGCAACAAGCTTGCATAAAATGGCAACCCAAAATCGTTCGTAGTTAACACCAAAAACATAATGAAAAACAAAGCGATACATGAAGTTACTTTTGTTTTCATGAATTCTTCAAGAGCAGCATCATGTCGCCTGCCTGCTTGTAGCAGCAATTCATGCATCTCTTCTATTAAATCTTGGTTTTTATTCGCAATTAAATTAAGAAGACTGCTATCGAATATCGGCCCCTTATTAGACAAACCGATATCTTCACTTGGCCCGTCTTCAGAATCATCACGTTCTTTTCCTGAAACTTTTCTTATGCGAGTTCTCATGCGATACTCGCTTAAAATTCTTACAGCTAACCTTTCTGAATATGGTTTTACTAACAAAAAAGCGCATATAGCGACAATAAAGCACATAAAACTTGATATAGTTTCAACTACCATATTACACCTTTATTTTCGTCGCCTTTAACATAAAGAAAACCCCTAAAACGAAGAGCACTATCATTAATCTCAGTAAGAATTTTCCGGAACTCGACGTTGTAAATTCTTTCAAATGGCTCGGATTTATGATTGCCATAATTCCAGCGAAAACGAAAGGCAATGCGCTAATAACTATAGCAGACATTCTTGCTTCTGCTGACATTGCTTTTAATTTTAAGCCTAATTCAAGCCTCTTACGAACCATAGAAGACAGGTTCTGCAAAATTTCTCCCAACATACCGCCGTTTTCCATCTGCAAAACAAGTGCGACGACCAAAAACCTGAATTCTTCTACTCCAATTTTATCTGCAGCATCAACGAATACTTTTTCAGATTCAACGCCCAACTCCAGTTTCTGACTCATGATTCTGAATTCACTTGCTATTGGATCTTTTGATTCCATACTAACTAATTTCATAATACGATTGATATTCAAGCCTGCTTTAACACCTCGAATCATCATATCTATTGCATCAGGAAATTGTCGCAGGAATGCCATACGTTTGGAATTTACACGCATCACCAACGCACTATATGCCAAATACGCCCCTATGCACATTCCGATAGGAACACCGGTTAACATATTTAGGAAATTAAAATATATAATTACAGCAGAAAAAATCGCTCCTCCGATAAAACAAATCATGATGAAAGAACTGACCGACATATCTGTTAATCCGCCTCTCAACATAATTTGGCGAATAGTTGCGATTATTCCTTTTTTTGCAACTATTTTTTCACTCAGTTTTCCCTGTTCCTTGGAGAAAGTCGCCGCTCTGTTAATCGATTCCTCCAACAACTCATCCTGCTGATGAGACAATATTGCGACTTTTGTTTGCAGTCTCTTTTCAAATTCATCTTCACGCTCATTGTGTTGCATAAGACTAAATATAGTCATAAACGTTACAAGCGCTAAAATAAAAAAGAAAAGAATATCAATAATAGTCATCGTGTGTCTCCGAGCCACCGTTTTTACCGATAGCTTCCTTCATTATGGTTAGCAATTCTTTATCAAGGCCATAGACAATTGCTTTTTCAAGGAACAACGGTTGTTCTGTTTCTGCAGAAAATCTTCCTATGACCTTATGTTCCGGTGTCTCTCCCATCGGAACGAACTTGAACAAGTGCTGATAACCTACATCTCCTCTTTCCGTCATCCCGGTTACTTCAACGATTTCCGTAATTTTTCTGGTTCCATCATGTAGACGTTCTGTTTGAACAACCATATTGATAGCACCGGCAATTTGAGCTCTCACTATCTCGCTAGGTAAATCGAATCCGGACATGGCGACCATGTTTTCAAGACGAATAAAAGCTTCACGCGCTCTGTTGGCGTGAACAGTTGACATAGAACCATCGTGACCTGTGTTCATAGCTTGTAACATGTCGATACACTCTTCACCACGAACCTCTCCGATAACAATACGATCAGGACGCATACGAAGTGCGTTTTTAACAAGATCACGAATAGTAACCTCACCTTTTCCTTCAATGTTTGCAGGACGGCTTTCAAGTCTGACGACATGAGGCTGTTGCAACTTCAACTCAGCCGCGTCTTCGCAAGTTACGATACGTTCGCGCGGGTCAATTAATTGTGATAACGCGTTCAACAAAGTCGTTTTTCCTGAACCCGTTCCACCTGAAACGATAATGTTTAGCCCGCAAGTAGACGCAATTTGCAAAACTCGAACCATTTCTTCCGTTAAACTGCCATGCTCAGCCAACCCCTCTAACGTCAATGCTTTTTTGGAAAATTTACGAATGGAAATAGATACACCATCAAGAGCAATTGGTGGAACAACAATGTTAACACGGCTTCCATCAGGTAAACGCGCATCGCAAAGAGGACTGGAAGTATCAACTCGACGTCCAACTCTGTGAGCAATACGCTGCGCTATTTGCAACAAGTGAGCATCATCTCTGAACTTAATATTTGTAAGTTGCATAACACCGTTACGTTCTACATATATTTGGTGTGGCCCATTTACCACGATATCAGAAATACTGTCGTCAGCTATCAAAACTTCGAGAGGACCAAGTCCTATCATATCATCGACGAGTTCTCTTGCTATCGCAATTTGCTCACGTTTAGTAATTTGAGCTCGTCGTTCTTGCGCATAATCAAAGATGAAGTTTTCGATTTCTACTCGTAACTCTTGTGGACTCAACTTGAACGCTGATGCCAAGTTGATTCGGTTAAGCATGGTATCATGCGCTTCTTTTCGGAAGACGGTTAACAGCGGAGATTCTTCGACATTAGTATAATTTTTATTTAAGGCATTGTCATTTGTTTCGGCCATCACCTATCTCCGTTTCGTTAATCGCCAAGTACGTTTTTGATTTTCTGCAATATATTGCCAGCTTCATCTTGAATTCTATCTAGTGTCCAGCCCTGTCGCTCTTCAAGCTCTTTCATAATACTGGCGTTATCTCTTTTCCCGAGAATGTCATCGGTAATATCTTCCAACGCCATGGCTAAAGAACCACCGGATGCAGCAACCGGCTGTCCTATATTCGCCGCAGCCAATGCTATATTTTCATCTACCGGCATTATGTAATCTATTTTTCTGTCGATAACTTGTTCAAATGATTCCTTCGGTAATGCGCCGCTACTAGAGAATCCGACCTTGTTTGCAACTATAAGAACCTTTTTCTTTGCTTGAGTTGTGTTTAAATACTCCAGCAATCTTGCCGTATTTTGAGCAGAAGCAACGCTCATTTCAATCATTATTATAAACGCGTCGACTTTATCCATACATAATCTGTTAATCGAGCTTATTTCACGTTGCGAGTCTATTAATATATAGTTGAATTGGCGTTTAATAATATCAAGCATCGCTTCAAATGCGTCGATATCAACATTTACACCTCTTACCAAGTCGACCAAACCACCGAGGTAATAAAGCCGATTTCCATGTTTTCTTAAAACCGTTTCAACGAAATAATCATCTATTTTATCCGGAGATTCGAGAATATCTAGGTAAGCATTTTCCGTTTTCATATCAAGCATTAAGTTCGCTGTTCCGTACAAAAAATCGATATCCATTACAAGTGAACGCTTGAAATGCTTATTTGCTAATATCCATCCGACATTCGAGACAGCTGTTGTTGCACCAGCGCCTCCAACCGAACTGATAAATTGTATCATCTTTCCAGTTTTTACAACTGAACCTACCTTTATACCGTTTGCATCATCTATAGCTTTTTTTATGATGTTTGTATTTAACGGCTTTACAAGATAATCAGAAACTCCAATATTCATTAAATCTCTGAACAATCCAACATCGTTTCTGCTACCAACAACTATAATATTCATATTTGGCGTAGAGTGCTCTTTAAGTTTCGCGATATCTCCAAGAGGAAGCTCTGAATCTGAAATATCAATTATCAAAACCTTAGGTGAACGATTTTCTTTTAAAAAGTTAACCGCGTCCTGACACGAGCCTTGCTTCGCCTCAGCATAAGCTATCGTTTTTTCTTGTATAACCTTCGCAATCACCTGTTCCGACACAGGATCATTTACAAAGGCGACCAAGTTATGAGGTAAATCTGTATTTTCTTTTGCCATGGTGTTTTTCCTTACTTAGTCTTTACACTACTTGTTGATGTTCCGCCGGAAGATGTAGGAGTAGATGTCGCCCCGCCTCCTGCCGAATTAGAGACACTGTTCATCGCAGCTATAGCTGACTTTGCATCCTGTCCCTTATAGGTTCTTGGACGCTTTAGATCCGCTGGATTAGCTATCATTTGTTTCAGATTATAGATGTCTGCAACGCCGTATTTTGGAAGGTTTTTATTTGTATCGGTATCCCCGATGTACTCCGTCCATTCGCCACAATCAGGTTCGGTAATATTATATTGCAAAACATCTATACGGATTCCGCATTTTGCATCGCTGTAAACGCACATGCCCGCGTCGATAACTCTGCTTTCCAAAAAACCATGTTTGCGTATTAGACTGAAAATTTTATCCTTAACCTCTTGATAAAGAGAGACAGGAACAGTTTTATTGGACACCAACATAAAGCTGATATTTTCAATTCCTTTGCTTCGTGTTTCCTTCAATAAACTACTGATTTGCCCAACGACATTATCCGTTAGATTAAAATTACCGGAAGTCTCAAAGAAATTAATATTCTTCTTCTCTTCTATATCTATCTTATACGATTCCGGAATATATCCGTCATCCGGCAAATATTGCTTTTCACAGCCTGTAGTTACAAGTGATAATACTGTCAATCCAAATATGTATTTTTTCATGTCCATACTCCTACCTCAATGAATACCCTGCAGATAACCTGAAGCTTTGCTTATTCTTCTTTGCATTCTTATGGAATTTTCTTGTGATTATCGATTCCAGAGGTGAATACATTCTAGGCATCATGTCTATTGGCGTTTTTAGCTGTTTCGAAGACGGTTTGACGACATAAGGCGTTACAATGATAACCAGCTCTCTTTCTGTTCGCTTTACTTGAGAGTTTCTGAACAGAGCTCCGACAAGCGGAAGGTCAGCTAAAAATGGAGTTTCCTCTGAAATAGAGTTCTTATCGGATTGCAACAAACCAGCAATCGCGAAACTCTGACCACTGCCGAGCTCCACCGTTGTCTCTGCTTCTTTTTTAGAAAGAGACGGTGTACGATCTTCTGACTCTCCCGAAACTACAAGGGTACTGACAATTGGTTTTACAGTAACTTTAATTCTGTCTTCAGACAATACAACTGGCGTGAACTCCAACGATGTTCCCCATTCTTTGAATTCAGTTGTGTTAGAGTCATTAGTTCCCGACTGTCTGACAGTGTAAGGTTGTTCACCGCCTGACTTGAATACCGCTTTTTTGCCCGATAACGTTACCAACGTCGGCTCTGCCAAAACGCTTGCAAATGACTCTGTAGCCATAGCAGAAATCAATGCCGATAATCCCCCCGAATTACCATTGCTAGTAACAAGCCACTCGCCAGCGACTTTTGAAAATATAGGATTTTCCTTATTAGATAATGCTGTTCTTAATGCTGCAATATCGCCGAATTCCGGTAACGTACCACTTGCATTTGTACCTGTGTTGCCGGAGAATCCATATGTCATGCTGCTAATTCCCTTACCGATAGATAAAGCTCTCCAATCTATACCTAAGCTCTTCGTTAACTCACGATAAACTTCAGCTATCTTCACTTTCAACATAACTTGGGTCGCTGTCTCAATCGACATCTTATTGATAATCTTCGTTTGTTCAACAAATCGACCGACTATATCTAATATGTCAGCGGCCATTTCAGGTGAAGGCACTTTTCCTTTTACTAATAATGACTTGTCTAGAGAAGCCAATTGCAAATCAATATCAGGATAAACATCCGCTATTGCCTTTTTAATTAATGAAATTGGATGCGTAACTTTTACTAAGTAATCCGCTATGACATTTCCAGTTTTATCACTCGCTATTAAAGATGTTACCCCCGGAGTTTTTCCCAAAAGATAAAGGGAATTATCATCCAACATATCCACATCTGCTATTTTTGGATCAGGAATAAAAATTTCCGTAGGCTTGGTTCTTAATTTTATAAAATTAACAGAATTGACCTCAATTACTTTTTCAACACTGACGTTCTCTCTTGTGCCGTGCAAAAAATCCATATAATTATCGACTTGAGACTCGACTTCCTTTGCTGTTTGTTCCTGCTCGACCGTTGCTTCTTGATTTTCGCTTTTCGCTGTTTCATTCGCAAGAACAGCGCCAGTCGATAAAAACATTAAGGCGATAACTCCCGAAACTACCAAACCACTCTTTTTCATACTATACCTCCAATTAATACGCACTTCCCCTTAATTCCGCATAGCGGCAGACAATGACGGTGACTGCGTTTTGCTTCCCGTCGTTGACTCTTTTGTTCCATCGTCGTTGAACTTAATTGTTTCCGTCTTCATTTCTCGATAAATAGTTACAGATTTTTTCTCCTGCCCTTGCTCTTCTCCGACGGTTTTCCCGCTAACAAACTCAATTTTTCCGCCTGCCGTTGTTGCACCAGACGCCATGGATTTTCCGGAATTCAACAATTGTCCATTTTTATTTCTCTGAAAGCTAAAGCTCCTTCCGCTTATTGCATTCATATTTGTTATCAATGCGTCTAAATTACGTTCTTCGACTTCTTTTTCCATTTGATCTTTTTTCATTGCAGCGACAGAAGACATTCTGTTCATATGAGTGATGCCTTCCAACAACGCATCTCTGGTTTTCTCATCTTCAGTAGATATAGCCTCATCCCCGCGACGAGCAACTTCTTCACTTTGATTTCTAAGGGACACGATAATGCCATTGTTACCAGCTTGCTCCAGCATTGTGTCGACTAAATCTTCGCGAACTTCCAACGTTAAATTTCTCGGAGACAATAAATTACTTACCGCACCTAAATTAATCCCCAAGCTTTTTTTATCTTCCTCTTTCTTTTCTGCAACGCCATCAATCGCAAGAATTTTTAATGCGGTATACTTGTGCATGACATTTTTATTGCCCCTTTGTTGCATAATTAAAATATCGACATAATCTCCGATATTCATCATATTTGTTGAAACAGCAGATTGTTGATTGACAGAGAATGTTACAGCTCGCATTCCCTTTCCTATGGCAGACTTACTTTTCTTCACCTGCTCTTCTTTTTTCTTCGCTTCAGCTTCAGCTTTCTTCTCTTCTTGCTTTTTGCGCTCAGCTTCAGCTTTCTTTACGGGGTCTTCATTGGTTAGCATTTGTATCGTGAGAGGAACGCCACTTGGAATATCATCCTTCGCCCACATGCGAAGCGCATTACTGTAATCAGCTCCGTTATTTAATGCCACCCCAGTCGCTGTTTTTGCAATAAAATATGGTTGCAAAGCATCCTCAGGCCACTTTTTCCAAGATAAAGAACTTTCCTGAACCTTCTGATTTTTCTGAATTTTTGTAGATACAAACAATACCTGTACTTCTTTTTTCTTGGTTTCTTTTACCATCAACGGAATTTTCGGCATGGAAATTTCCTTTTGTAAGGAATCATCCTGTTTTATTACAGATCCCCCCGGCAACAAAAATCTTACCAATACCGTAATAACCAAAGCTATAATAGATGCTATTACTATCGGAAGAATGTCCTTTTTATTGTTCATGTCGTCACCCTAGCCACCAAATTTTCAACTACCACGCAAAAACCTCCACAAGACAACGCTATCCCATATGGAATTTCTTGCCTAACCGAATTGAACAACGTTTGGTCCAACTCGATATCTTTCACCTTCATTCTATTCAACGAAAGTAAAGTAAAGTTTAACAAAACCGACTTATTTCGATTTTTATATAAATTATTCAAAGAAATTATTATTTTTCTTCTGAAAAAGAAGAGCTTCCGTCCTGCAAAAAAATAAACCGTCGCCAGAATTAATCCACCGACAGATGTTCCGCAGACAAAGGCGAAAAAATTATTTTCAGCAAATAATATAAGCGGAAATAGCAATTTTACATCTCCTCCGCCCAACAAATTGTAATGATTTAAAATGATTGAAACAACTGTCGCACCGATTGCAACAGCAATGCTCTCAATAATATTGCTCCCGGAAGTTCCGCATATGTACGACAATATATATAATATCAACAAAGCTAAGACATACTCATTTTCTATGCGAAAAAACAGAAAATCATTTAAGCTGATAAGAATTAAAATAATAATGAAACAAGCCCAAATTATCACAATGTTTTCCTTACTCGCATTCCGAAATTAGCATGCAGTTCGTAAATTTAAGGTTAATATTCTGATTAGCTATGGGAAAAATTAGTTTGTTTTCGTATAAAATTATAATATTCTTATAATAACAATAATGGAGTACTGTTATGCCGATGTTTTCATTTAACAAATCTTCATATGAATCCAAGATGATCAATGTGTTACAAGATAAGTTTTTTATGACCGCTCGGCGAAATAAAATACTAGCGAAATGGGCTGCAGGTCGTATGAATTACACAGGAGCTCAACTTACTCAATATGTAAGAAGCATAATATTTGCATATTTAATTGTTCCGAATGATAGGAAAATGATTGAGAAGATTATGGCTGATTTTAAATCTGCAAATATCAATATTTCAGAAGAAGAAATCAAACAAAAGATTCGAGCAATTGAAGGACGCATCAGAAACAAAATGAGACTGAACCATGCCAGTTAGTTTAGCAATCAAAAATTCAATAGCAGTATTGACAATTGATAACCCGAAAAAATTAAACGCATTGTCTTCGGGGTTAATGGAAGAAATCAGTGAAAAGCTCTCAGAAATTGAGCAATCCGCACGTGTATTGATTATTTCCGGATGTCAGAAAGCTTTTGCGGCAGGTGTCGATGTAAATGAAATTTACGCGTTATCATTTGATGAGGCTGTACGGACAAATTTTATAAATGAGCGGTGGGAAATCGTTAAAAACATAAAAATACCTGTTATTGCCGCTGTTAGAGGATATGCTCTCGGAGGAGGATTCGAGTTAGCCTTAATGTGCGATATGATAATTGCTTCTGAAAATGCGGTTTTTGGTTTTCCGGAAATTAAACTGGGTTTAATGCCAGGTTTGGGGGGAACTCAAATGCTGACCAAAATAATCGGAACTAAAATCGCTTCTGAACTCATAATGACAGGAGATTTTATTTCGGCAGAAAAAGCTCTGAGTTTTGGAATTGTAAATAAAGTTGTTAAAGATACAGAGTTAATGAAGGAAGCGAATGCCCTGGCAGAAAAAATCGCAACAATGTCACCTGTAGCCTTAAAAATGATAAAAGAAGCCCTTCTGCTCTCTCAAAATATAGGTGTAAGCGCTGGGACAAAAATAGAAAGGCAAATGTTTCGCTCCTTATTTTCTTCGGAGGATAAAAAAAAGAAGACTGCCGAGTTCTTGAAGAAATAACTTCCGCATTGAAATAGAAAGTTTTTTAAGGTATCGTCATAGATAGATATTTTTAGGATATCGTTATGGAAAAGATAAAAGTTTACGGGCGTCAAACAGTGAATGGCTCTGTTCGAATTTCGGGAGCCAAGAATGCTGCGTTACCTTTATTCGCGGCTACGCTTCTCTCAGATAACGGCATGCTTTTGAAGAATGTACCGCCTTTAGCTGATATCGCGACAATGACTGAGCTGTTAGAAAAGCTCGGTGTTGTATGTGTTTCCAAACAGAATTCTATTTATGAAGGTACAGTAAAATTTAAAACTGACGCTATCAGTAGTTTCACAGCACCATATGATGTTGTAAAGAAAATGCGCGCGTCTATTTTAGTTCTCGGGCCGTTGTTGGCGCGTTTCGGGCGCTGTAAAGTATCCCTTCCCGGAGGTTGTGCAATAGGTGTTCGCCCAATCGATTTGCATTTAAAAGGACTTGAAGCATTAGGAGCGAAGGTTGAACTAAAAGATGGATACGTTCACGCCTCGGCACTTGATGGATTGAGAGGCGCGACTTTTGAGTTTCCTGTTGTAACTGTCACGGGAACAGAAAACATCTTAATGGCGGCGACTTTAGCTGAAGGTACAACAGTCTTAAAAAATGCCGCTCGGGAACCAGAAATCGTGGATTTAGCAAATTGCCTTAACGCTATGGGGGCAAAAATCTATGGTCAAGGCACGAGCACTATTACTATTGAAGGCGTTACTGGATTGCATAGCGCGGAATACAGCATTCTTCCTGATCGCATTGAAGCGGGAACTTATGCTATTGCTGCAGGAATTACTAAAGGAAAAATTGACTTACTTGGCGGGAATTTCAGAGAATTACTTCCGACTTTTATAGAAAAAATGGAAGAAACGGGTATGAAATTCACAGATATCGAAAACGGGTTGCGGGTGGAATCTTGCGGAGAAATAGCTCCCACGAACATAAGCACAGAGCCGTTCCCGGGATTTCCGACTGATCTTCAAGCGCAGAGTATGGCTCTGCTTGCTGTTGCAAATGGAGAATCGGAAATTCGAGAAAACATTTGGGAAAACAGATTTATGCACGTTGCTGAATTCATGAGAATGGGTGCCAATATTTCCATCAATGGTTCACATGCGCATATTATTGGAGTCCCAATGTTAAAAGGCGCCCCTGTAATGGCGACTGATTTGCGTGCGTCATTTGGTTTAGTTTTGGCGGCATTAGCAGCAAAAGGAGATACTATCATTGATAGAGTTTATCATTTAGATAGAGGGTACTGTTGCGTTAAAGAAAAGTTCGCCGAGTGTGGTGTTATCATAGAAAGGTTTTAACAAAGAGAGGTTGTAATGAAATTAGCGAACGAAAATAGTTTTTCTGCGGATGTTCTTGAGAAAGATTTTGTTTTAGTGGATTTTTTTGCCGATTGGTGCGGACCTTGTAGGATGATTTCACCTTTTCTCGAGGAAATTCAGAATGAAATGAACATCGAAATTTTCAAAGTAAACATCGATGAAAGCCCAAATATTGCGTCTAAATACGGAGTAATGAGTATACCTACCTTGGCTATTTTTAAGAAGGGCGAAAAAATATCCGTAAATGTAGGAGCGGCGTCGAAAGCCCGAATTATTGATTGGATAAAGTCACATCAATAATGTTTCACGTGGAACAAAACGACGATCTTCAAATATCGTCGGAATTGCGTGATAAGTTCGAGATTTACAAGACTTTACTGTTCAAATGGCAGAAGGCTGTTAATTTGGTTTCAAATAATAGTCTTGGAGATTTTTGGAATAGGCACATATCCGATAGTTTGCAAATTGTGCCGTATATTTATGGAAACAAAGTGCTAGATGTCGGTTCCGGCGGAGGTTTTCCCGGGATGGTGTTAGCAATGACGGGGAAATTCGATGTAACTTGTGTCGACTCTGATTCGCGAAAAATGGCCTTTTTATCTGAAGTCGCGAGACAAACCAATACACAAGTTAACCTTATAAACGATAGAATTGAAAAAATACGAGAATCTAATTTTGACACGGTTTGCGCAAGAGGCTTTTCGAGTTTAAAAAAACTACTAGAAATAACACTTCAAAGAGGGCAAGTTGGCGTATTTCTAAAAGGTTTAAAATTATCAAATGAACTGGAAGAGGCTCAGCATTTCTTTGATTTCCAATATCAAATATATCCAAGCAGAACAGATAAAACTGGCAATATTATAGTTGTAAGCGACATTGGTGAGCGGAATAAATGTCCACAATATTCAATATAGAATTAGGCGAAGATTTTCTGAAAACCGCCGCAGAAATTATCCACCAAAACTCCTCCGTTCGCACAATAGTATTACCCAACAAAAGAAGCTGTCGCGAATTGAAAAAGCGTTTACTTGCAAAAAAAACGACTTCATTTTTACCTAAAATCTTAGCATTATCCGACTGTATAGACGTTGATGAACTCCATATAACGTTTGAAATCACCAATATTTTAAAAAATCGATATTTGCAACTGCCGATAAATATTTTGTATGACTTAGCCGTCAGTCTTGCGAACCTAGTTCGAAATTTTATTCTAAACAATTCAGACTGTTCTGTTTTACAAAAACATGTTCCGACAGAGTTTACAAAACATTGGGAAATTACCGAAATTTTATTTCAAGAAATCCTGAAAAATCCGAAAATCAAAAGCATCATCAACGTTGCAAAACAAAAATTCGTTTCTTTTATTAAACAGACTTCACACGCAGCATTAGTGGGGATAAACCCTTCTCATTATTATGCTGAAGAGTTAATAAAATTCGTTCAGCAATCGAACGACGGAGTAATTATCGTCTGCGGAATGGAGCGTGATTCATCAAATAAGCGAGTCGCGCAAAAAGCTCTTATTGAATCAACAAGTTTTATAAATGTTCCACGTGAAACATTTACATCGAACATACAACAATGTTCTTTTGTATCGAGAACAGAGGAAGCACAAGCAATAGCATTAATTGCACGAAAAACTCTCTCAGAGAGACGAAATATAATGATAATTTCTCCAGACAAAAACCTAACTCGCCAGATAAAATCTTATCTGCGAAAATGGAATATCGTCGCGGACAGCTCAATAGGAGAGAATTTTGCACAAACTCATGAGGGAATTTTATTTTCTCTAGTTTTGGATATGATAGATAAATCATTCGAAACAAATTCTGTAATAAATCTCTTAAAAATG
>CAMNGH010000014.1 GCA_946538065.1 uncultured Holosporaceae bacterium | reverse complement strand
TCTGCTTATCAGGAAAAAGAAACAGGTGGAACATCTCATACGGCGTTGTTGTTGGGATTATTGGTCGTATTCTTGATTTTGGCAGCACAATATGAAAGATGGACTCTTCCGTTCGCTGTTATTTTGGCTGTTCCTTTTGCGTTATTCGGTGCGATTTTAGCTGTTACATTGAGAGGTTTCAGCAACGATATTTATTTCCAAATTGCGCTGGTGACGTTAATCGGATTATCGGCTAAAAACGCGATTCTTATCGTGGAGTTCGCTGTTATGTCGCGAAAGAACGGAAAATCTTTGTTTGAGGCGGCAGTACAAGCGGCACAGTTGCGTTTCAGACCGATTATTATGACCTCTCTCGCTTTCGTCCTTGGATGTTTGCCTCTGGCAATAAGTACGGGAGCAGGTTCGGCGAGCAGGCATTCTTTAGGAACAGGAGTAATCGGCGGAATGTTAGGTGCCACGATTTTGGCTCCGTTATTTGTGCCGTTGTTTTATGTTTTGATTACTAAGGTAAGTGAAAAAGTCAGGAATAAGGGAGAAGAACATGCGTAAATTAAAGAATCTTATTGGTTTAGTTCTGCCTGTGGCGTTGTTAACTGCCTGTGAGGTTGGTCCTGACTATGAACGTCCGGATATTGATATGCCTACACTGAGTAAAGAAGATATAAAAGAATTTACGGCAGATAAATGGTGGAATGTTTTTCATGATTCCGTATTAGACGCGTTGGAAGATGCAGCGATAAAGAACAATGCGGATTTGAAGCAAGCCATTGCCAATATCGACATAGCTAAGGCAGAAGCGGGAATTGCCTTCGCTGATTTGTTGCCTTCGGTAAATTTGAAAGGCTCAGGAGAAAAAGATTTCTCATCAAAAAGAGGTAAATTTGCAAAGCTTGCGCCAAGCAGACATTCTTTGGATTATACGAGCTCTGTAGTTGCATCTTATGAGTTGGATTTCTTCGGAAAGTATAGAAGGGCGAACGAAGCAGCAAGAGCTATGCTGCTGTCTACAAGAGCTGCCAAGGAATCTGTGTTATTGACCGTGACATCGGAAACGGCAAAGGCGTATTTCTTACTGAGAGCGCTGGATGCTCAGTTGGCAATTGCAAGACGTACACTGAAAACTCGTCAGGAAACGTACAATATTTACAAGAGCAGATTGAAAAATGGATACTGCACGGAATTTGATTACTTGCGTATCGAAGCGGAAATGGCGTCGGTTGAATCTACTGTCAGCAGTTTAGCGGCATCGCAGGAAAAAGCTGAAAACGCGTTGAGCGTGTTAATCGGATGCAGTCCTCGTGAAATGGTTAAAAGAAAAACCGCAAAAAGTCAGGCTATCAATGAGTTGAAAATCCCTGTAAATATTCCAAACGGGATACCGTCTGATATATTAGTGCGACGTCCTGATATTTTGCAGGCTGAAGGTGCGTTAATAGCAGCTAACGCAAAAATCGGCGTAGCAAGGACGAGATATTTTCCGTCTATTTCGTTAACGGGAATGTATGGTTTTGAAAGTCAGTCGTTGGGACAATTGTTCAGAACCGGTTCTGATATGTGGAGCTTTAACGGCGGAATTTCTCTTCCTATTTTTATGGGCGGAAAGATTTCATCGGAAAATGAAAAAGCGGAAGCGTCGTATCGCAAAATGTTAGCGGCGTACGAAAAATCCATACAAGTGGCTTTTAAAGATACGCTAGACGCTTTGGTTTCAAATAGACATTGTCGAGAAATCGTAAGATCAACAACTCGTCAGGTAAACGCTTTGAAAAAAGGATATTCCATTGCTCGCAAACAAAAGGAAGCGGGGTTAATCGGACTGATAGATTTGCTCGATGTCGAGAGAGGATTGCTTTCGGCGGAAATGGAGTTGGTTAAGGCTTTGCAGAATCAATTGAATGCAACGGTCGATTTGTGTAAAGCTCTCGGTGGCGGATGGACAATTGAATCACTGAACAAAAACAGAAAGTAAGATATGCACAAGATAGGCGTAGTAAAGGCGACATCTTTGGTCGCTGGAAATATGATAGGCTCGGGAGTGTTGTTGGCTCCGGCGTTGTTAGCACCGTATGGTTCGCTATCAATTGTCGGATGGATTGTAACAACATTAGGTGCATTGGCGCTTGCGTTAGTGTTCGCAAAACTGAGTTCATGGATTCCACGTTCCGGAGGACCATATACTTACGCAAAACATGTTTTCGGAGATTTCGTCGGTTTCCAAATGGCATGGGGATATTGGATAAGCGCATGGTGCGGAAGTGTCTCACTTTTGGCGGGAACGTTGCAGTATATGTCGATATTCTGTCCTGATTTAGTCGCTAATCCAATTTTTTCAATCGGTTTCGGCTGTGCAATGATTTGGCTGTTCACTTGGTTTAATACAAGAGGTATTAAAGAAGCAACTTTTATTGAAGTAATCATTGTCGCGATTAAAATCGTTCCGCTTGTATTGATTGCTTTAGTAGGAATATATTTCGTGGATTTCAGTACAGTATTTTGTGCAGAAGATTTAAAGAAATGTGATTTTGCAT
Source organism: uncultured Holosporaceae bacterium (assembly GCA_946538065.1). Taxonomy (GTDB): domain Bacteria; phylum Pseudomonadota; class Alphaproteobacteria; order UBA3830; family UBA3830; genus JAILGW01. The sequence goes on along the minus strand of CAMNGH010000014.1, from coordinate 17,714 downwards.
CGATGGGGCCGATGTTCAATATTCTGTTGTGGTCGTTTATAGGATTGGAGTCGGCGACAATTCCATCTGATCAAGTTAAAAATCCGAAGAAGACAATTCCAACGGCGACAATTGCGGGTGTTTTGATTACAGCTGCGGTTTATATTATGGGAGCGATTGTTATCACGGGATTAATTCCTCATGCGGAATTGTTAGCGTCAAAAGCACCTTATGTTGATGCCGGAATGAAAGTGTTTGGCAACGGCGGAGCTTTATTTATGATAATAACGGGTATCATAGGTATTATAGGTTCGCTTAACGGTTGGATACTGTTGCAGGGACAAGTGCCTTACGCGGCAGCTCAGGAAAACCTTTTCCCGAAATACTTTTTGAAATTGAATAAACACGGTGCACCAAGCGGAGTGGTAATCGGAAGCGTACTTATGACGCTTTTGTTTATTTTAACCTATCAACCATCTCTGATAAAGCATATTGAATTGCTGATTAACGTTGCAGTGCTTGCGATGTTATTGCCTTACTTTTACTCGGCAATCGCGTTCTGCTATTTAGCGGTAACAAAAAAGCAGGAACTTTCTCGAACTGAGAAAATATTCCTGCCAATTGTCGGAATAATATCCGTGATTTATACGTTTGCCGCTATTTTCGGCTCGGGAACAGAACTAATGTGCATCTGCTTCCTGATGTTCTTGCTCAGCGTTCCATTCTACTGTCTTGTGAGGAAATAATTTTTCGACTCTATCACTGATGTAAGTAGTAGTTAAACTGAGAAGTAATCCTGGGATAACGCCGCCGTATAGTGTTTCATCGTGCACGCAAGTCAGCCAATAAACTGTGAACGCACACCCAGAGATGACGCCGATAAGACATGATCTTGTACTCACTCGGTGAGTTACTCCAAAGAACATAGGTGCGCAAATAAACGGAACCCAGAAGTTAGTTGTAAAAAGCAAAATATCCATAATGCTGGTGAAAGAAGTTGCAGCGAACATTGATAATGCTCCGAAACATACCGTTGATGTTCGGATTAAACGTAATTCTGTTTTGTCGGAAATCGGTTTCGGATAAATCGTCTTAACAATGTCTCTGGCGAACGAAATGCCTATTACATTTAAATACGAATCCGCTGAAGACATTACGATGGCCAGAATTCCTGCAACTGCTAATCCTTTCAAACCTGAAGGTAATGCTAAATTTATCATACTTGAGAAGGCCATATCAGGATCTATATTCGGTAAAACTACCAATGCTGAAAAGCCTGCTATTCCTACCAACAACATGAACGGGAAATGCATGCACGCAGCTATAAACAATGTATCTGTTGCCTGTGTTGTATTTTTGGACATCAACATTCTTTGAATAAACGGAGGATCAAAAACAGGTAGCGCTATTACTAAGAACAGCATAAAGAAGTCCCAATATGATTGATTTGTTTTCGAAATATATAAAATAGAATCAGGTATAGAGGCGAATAAATGTTCAAACCCTCCGGCCTTGCTCAGCATAACACTTATCATGATAGGGATCGCAACCACCAAAATAATAAACTGCAAAAGGTCAGTGAATGTAACAGCTCTTATTCCTCCGAAGCCAGAATAAAGCATAATTACGACACAACCGACGATAACTCCGGTTTTTGCATCCAATCCGAGAAACATATTGCAGACATTCCCGATAACCGCTACTTGTGCTCCGACAACGCCAACGCACGTTAACAAAGTTAATCCTGTAAGAATGCGTCCTGTTTTTCCATACAATTCATACATAATATCCCCGAGAGACATGGCATTTTTGAAAGCGACAATTCTTTTAGTCATCCATTTCGAGACTATTAACATATTGACGGAATATCCTGAAACAGCCAGTAAAAATATTGTTCCGTATCTGTAAGTTTTTTCTGCTGTGCCGAAAATTTCCGCACCTCCTAACCATGACGCGAAAATCGTCGCAAGCATCGTTATATTTGAAAATTTTCTATCAGAAACGGTGTAATCCTTTACGGTATTTACATTTTTGCCTGAAAAATATCCTATACATAGCGTGGCTAACAGATAGGCAACTATTATGCAGTAATCTAACATTTGCAATTCTCCCACTACAACTTCTACGATAACAGCAAATTTAATCAACAGCAACAGGCTTGGATGGTTTCATTAATACGCACAGTTACTTTATTAATTTTTTATTAATAAATGCGTGTTTTAATTATTGTAATTGTATGTATGAGGCAAATCTTGAAAACATGGATACGTAATTATGCTGTGGAAATCATAATATTACTGCTGACAAGTTTGTTAATAAGTGTTGCGACATATTTGAATTTACACGGAAGTGCTATTACTTTTCTGGACACTGACGATTACATGCGTTTAGTACGTATACAAGATTTTTTTGATAATAATCAGAACCTCGCAGACCACATTATTGAAAGAGGGAATTATCCATTCGGTTGTGATTTACATTGGACGCGTTTTTATGATTTCTTTCTCATTATTCCCGCATATATCATAAAGCTGTTTGTTGGCTCTTCGCATCTTGCAATTAAGTATGTCGGATTTGTTATATCTCCGATAGTAAAATTAGTGACAGTGGTATTTCTATTACGCTTTTTCCAAAAATTAATGAAAGAGGAAAATGCGTTTTTAGCAACGATGCTGTTTATCGCATATCCTTTACTGCTTTCTGTCGCTTCGTTCGGACGGCCAGATCATCATGCATTCATTATGTTGTTTATGGTTATATACATGTGCAATTTAAGTGCGGTTATTGAAACAAAATTTGCTGATAAAATTGCAATAATTCTCGCTTCCATAACTGCTGCTCTATGTATATGGATATCGCCTGAAACGCTGATTCCTTTAATTGCAACAGATGCTGTCTTCTTTGTTTCTACTTTTTTTGATAAGCATCAGGCAGAGGGACTCATCACCAAAAATTTATTGACCGCGGTATTCCTCGGAATTATAGTCTTTGTTTTCGCACAACTACAATTAAAGGATATTATTGCGGCGCTTGCATTAATAACGACATGTTTCTTAATTTTAAAAAACAAACATCTCAGTGTACTCGGATTTTTATGCGCATTATTGCTAATTAGAGTTTACGGCGCGTACTTTACGATAGAATACGACAAAATATCAGTTGTACACGTATCTTTGTATTTAGCAAGCGTTGTATTTTTCGGCATTAATTTACAGTTTCAGAATCTGAAGATTACGTACAGAACGTTGTACTACGCTCTATCATTATGTCTTATCGGAGTATTATTCCTCATTACTTATCCTCGTTTCTTATATGGAATGAGTGGAGACGTAAGTAATTATGTAAAAACGATTTGGCTGAGCAAAGTTTCTGAAATGCGCTCTCCATTTGAGCACGGAGAATATATTTCGTTTGTATCTTATTGTGGAATAGTAGCATTTATGATTTTCATTAAACTGGAAGAGCTAAGTTCAAAAATATTTTCTTCATGTGTTTTGTGGTGGATGATTATAACATTGTCGATTTGCTATACAATTTGTGCCGGTTTTTCATATCGCATGATGCCGTATTCCATTTTGTTTAGCCTCCCGATAATAGTGAATGTCTGCATGGAGGGGCGGGGTTTCGTTAATCTTCACCGATATTGGCGAATAGGATTATCATTTTTATTTACGATATTATTCGTATTTTTCTCTGCATGTTTAGACAGAAATCCTGATTCGACTAAAAAGCCTAAAGAAGAATACTCCAGAGAAGAATTATTTACTGAAATCGATAAATTAAGCTCAACACCGGTGGTGATAATGGCGCATTCAAACGACGGTCCAGAAATATTGTATTTTACAAAACACAGGGCTGTCGGAGCACCTTACCATAGACAATATCAAGGCATAATATCAAGCTATGAAGTAATGGAAGCTGATTACAATCGAGATACGGTAAAAAGAAATTTGCTTAACACTGATGCAGCATATATTTTAATAAAAAAGCCGAAACCAGATAAAAATCGCCATGATTTACCACATATGATTGCTTCGAATATCATCCCGGCAGGTATGAACGTAGTAAAATTTCCACCGAAATTTAAAGATATAGTCATACTGAAAATCGACAAAAGTCGACTTTAAAGAGCGGGAAAAAATTAGCGCAATTTGTTATCGAGTATGACGTTGGATGCGCGATAGAAATCTTCGACGAACTCGTTGCCACAGTTTTTCATGTCTTTGGTGTGACCTGTCCAAACTATATTTCCATCGTTCAGAACTGACGCTCTATCTGCCAAAAATTCTGCAACTTTTAAATCATGCGTAATTGTCAAAGCCGTAACGTTAAGTTTTCTGACAGTATCGCGAAGTAAATTGCAAATCATACCTCCGGTAATCGGATCCAATCCCGAAGTGGGTTCATCGAAAAGAAGTATTTCAGGTTCTATGGCAATTGCTCTGGCGAGCGCCGCTCTTTTTTGCATACCACCGGAAATTTCTGCCGGATATAAATCAAATACACTTTCATCAAGTCCGACTGCCTCTAATTTTTCAACCGCTATGCGTTTGCATTCGGCATTTTTTTTACCAAGTTGTTTCACACCAAACATGGCGTTTTCCAGAATAGTCATGGAATCAAACAGCGCGTTTCCTTGAAATAATATGCTGAACTTGCGCATATACTCACCGCGACGTTTTTTGTCTTTAACACTTATACCATCGACGAAAATATCTCCGTCTGTTAACTCAAAAATACTCAGCAGACATTTCAATAGGACTGACTTTCCGCAACCGGAACGGCCGAGAATTATATGCGATTCACCTTTATCAACAGTGAGCGAAATTCCTCTCAGAACCTGTAGGCCGCTATCAAATGACTTTTTTACGTTATCAAAAACTATATTACTCATATTCCGAAAAACAACGCTGTTAATAAACTATTCAAAATAAAAATACAAATACACGCAAATACCACGGCATTTGTTGTCGCATTACCAACGCCTCGTGCTCCTAATTCGCTGTTAAAACCGTAATAACATCCGAATACAACCAACGTAAATCCGAAAAAGGCAGCTTTCACCAATCCCGAAACCAAATCCATCATTACAAAGTTATTCATTGTCTGAGCAAGATAAGTGCCAATAGAAAATTCCAATCGTGTAACTGAAATTAAGAAACCGCCCATAATTCCGATAATATCGCAAATCAAAACCAGAATCGGCAACATCAACGTGCCTGCAATAATTCGTGGCGCAACCAAAAACTTGTATGGATCAACACGCAGTGTCATAAGAGCATCTATTTGTTCGGAAACTTTCATCGCTCCTAACTCCGCTGCTATCGACGAACTTACACGTCCCGCGACCATAAGACCTGCGAAAACAGGTCCGAGCTCTCTTGTGATTGTGATGAGAACAACAGTCGCGACAGCTCCTTCAGCATTGAAGCGCGTAAAACCGACATAAGTTTGCAAAGCAATAACAACACCTGCAAAGAATGCAGTCAATCCGACTATCGGCAACGAATAGAACCCTATCTGCATAATCTGACGGAAAATTTCTCGCCAAAAAAACGGCGGTACGAAACAACTCTTTAAACCTTTAGCGGCAAAAATAGCCACCCGTCCAATTTCACGCAACGTTTCTAACGTATAATGTCCAAGAGTTGCTATCGGATTCATTTTTATGCCTCGCCAATGTACACTTTTTTTACTCTCGGGCCAAAACGACACGCTACCTCATGCGGAAGCGTATTCAATTCAAGTGCCCACTTTTCCAATGTATAATCTGGAGATTGAGTTAACGCAACCCAGTTACCCATTTTCAAATATTTTTCATCGACATCAGATGCATCTAACGTCATATAATCCATTGAAATTCTTCCGACTATCGGTATTCTTTTTCCACCAAGGAACCCATGCCCATAACCTGCGAATTTTCGCATGAAGCCGTCTGCATAACCTAATCCTATCGTTACTGTTGTCATATCTTGTTCCGCAACAAATGTCGCACCGTAACCGATAGTATCACCTGCCTTCAATTTATTTATTTGTACAATTCTGGAGAATACATCTATCACAGGTAAAAATGATCCGATTTTATCTTCACGAATAGAAAAACCATAAAGCGACTTCCCAGGGCGAACAACATCGAAATCATATTCGGAACCAAGAAACATACCGTTTGTCGCTGATAGACTGCCTTTCGGATTACCGAAAGTTTTTAACGCCGTCTTGAATCTTTTTAACTGCATCTCATTCATCGGGTGTCCGAGAATATCCGCACACGCCAAGTGACTCATTACGAAATTTAAATTCAGATTCTGAGTGATTCTTTCACTGTAAAGTTCTGCATCTTCCTGTGAAAAACCGTTTCTGAACATGCCTGTGTCCACGTGTACAACCGTGTCGAGCTTCTGACCGATTTTTATCGCATGAGCTATCCACAAATCCGCCTGATACGGATTGTTTAAAACAGGAATCAATTTGTAATTTACCAACGTATTTTCCGTACCTGCGAGCAATCCGCTCAGTACAAAAATCTGGGCGTCATCAGCTAAAACATTTCTCGCTTCCATGCCCTCTTCAATAGTGGCAACGAAAAACATTCTGCAACCTTCTTTATACAAACGCTTTGCAACAGGAACTGCGCCGAATCCGTATGAGTTTGCTTTTATAACACCGGCGACCTGAGTTTTCTCAGTTAATCCTGCTTTGATTTGCGCGTAATTCTTTGCGACATTATCAAGATTTATGACGGACACTGCCAAAATATGAGGAGGCGTTTTATCCAAAATATCCGTAACTTCTTTATTCATAACCATTCTTTCTGCTATCCGATAAATTATCAAATTTTGTATACCTTCCGTCGAAGAACAACCTGACTGTACCAATAGGGCCGTGACGCTGTTTAGCCAAAATTACCTCAGCCAAGTTGTACACTTTCGACATTCTATCCAACCATTGAACGTGCTTATCAGTGCCCGGAGACGGCTCTCGACGTGCCTCGTAGTACTCTTCTCGATAAACAAACATGACGACATCGGCGTCTTGTTCAATAGAACCTGATTCTCTCAAATCTGCCAATTGTGGACGTTTATCATCTCTGGCTTCAACTGCGCGAGACAATTGAGACAAAGCCAAAACAGGAACGTCCAATTCTTTTGCTAACGACTTCAAAGAACGAGTTATTTCTGAGATTTCCTGCACGCGATTTTCATTATGCTTGTCTGCAGTTCCCTGAAGTAATTGCAGATAATCGATAACTATTAAATCCAGTCCGTGCTGACGTTTTAATTTTCGTGCGCGCGTTCTCACTGCAGACACCGTCAATGCAGGAGTATCGTCGATGTACAGAGGTAGTTCTGCTAATTTTTTGTTAGCCTCAACTATGTTCGCAAAGTCTTCTTCTTTTATTTCTCCGCGACGAATTCTTTCGGATGGAATCATTGATTCTTGCGCTAAAATTCTAGTGACCAATTGTTCCGATGACATTTCGAGAGAAAAGAACGCTACCTTTCCCGCACCTTCGGTCTGTTGCTTATAAGCCATTGCGGCATTGAAAGCGATATTCGTAGCAAGAGCGGTTTTTCCCATAGAAGGACGTCCCGCAAGAATAATCAAATCCGAACGGTTTAAACCACCGAGCCATTTATTTAAGTCGATAAAGCCAGTTGTAATCCCCGTAATACTGCTGTCGCTCTTATACGCTTTCTCCACTACATTTAAAGCGTTTACGGATGCGTTTGAAAATGAAACGAATCCTCCGCGATTGCCTGAGAGAGACAAGTTATACAGTTTCGCTTCTGCACTCTCTATTTGATCTGTCGCATCTGATGTCAGCTCAAATGTACCGGCCTTATATGACATATCCTCGCCGATAAGAATCAGTTGTCGCCGTAAATACAATTCATAAATAAGTTTTGCGTAATCCTCGACACCGGCAATTGAGATAACTGCGTTTACCAATTGCACCAGATAATCGCCACCGCCGATATTTTTCAGTTCGTCGTTTTTTTCAAAATATGCCTTTAGCGTAATCGGGTCAGCAACCTGTCCTTGCCTTATCAAAGTGCAAATCGCTTCATAAATCTTTCCGTTAATCGGAGTTGCGAAATGAACAGGTAATAAAATTTCAGAAATACTTTCAAAGCAATCGTTGTTCAGCATAATTGCGCCGAGTAGCGACTGTTCAGCCTCCGTGTTATGAGGCAAAACACGCATTTTTTGGTCTTCTGACTTTTCCGCTATCGGTTCCAAATTAATCTCTTTCGAAAAACACGCAATTATACAACGCAGATTTCTATAACGCCAGATTTGACGGGATTTATTTTATTCGAAATATTCATAAAACCCTTTTTTGGATTTCTTGCCGAGCCATCCTTTACGCACATAGTCTTCCAGCAGTGGACATGGTGCATATTTATTTTCTCCAAGTTCTTTTTGCAAAGTTTTAAGAATTGATAGCACTGTATCCAATCCAATTAAATCCGCCAACGCCAATGGCCCCATCGGATGATTAGCACCGAGCTTCATTGCTGCGTCAATTTGTTCTGGTGTAGATACTCTTTCGTACAACGCAAAAATAGCTTCATTTATCATCGGAATTAAAATTCTGTTCAACACAAATCCGGGCGAATTTTTAGAAGCAATCGGAATTTTTCTCAATTCTTTTGCAAGTTCCCAAAAAAAGTCGAAAGTTGCATCGCTGGTATACAATCCTCTGATGACTTCAATTAATTCCATAATCGGTGGCGGATTCATAAAATGAAATCCGATGAATTTTTCAGGCCATGGTAATAGTCTGGACAAAGATGTAATCGAATAAGAAGATGTATTACTCGCGACTAAAGACTGTGGCGTTAGAAAATCTGCTAATTTATACAATAAGTTCGTTTTTATACTAAAATTTTCGAAAGCAGATTCAATAAAAATAGAAGCTCCTGCCAATTCGCTCATGTCTAAATGATATGAAATTTGGCTTTGAATAATCTCCGCTTTTTTATCAATGAGACATTTTGCTTCAAGTTTTTTTAATGAATCATATATGCGGTTTCGAGATTTCTCGAAAATGTCTTCGGATAAATCATACATCTTTACCCGATAACCGTTTTCGGCGAAAACCTGTCCTATTCCGGAGCCCATTTGCCCCGCTCCCAAAACCGCAACATTTTTCATTTAGAACGTCCCAAATAACGTGTTAATAACAATCACAACTGCAGTCACAATAAGAGGGCAAATCAAAGCCGCAACAAATATATCTTTGTATGATTCTTTATGCGTCAATTTGCAAATTGCGAGTAATGTTATAACAGCGCCGTTATGAGGAAGAGTATCTAAGCTGCCTGATGCTATCGACACAACCCTGTGCAATATTTCAGGGCTCATTCCAACTGCGTTCGCCATTTCGAGATATTTCGTCCCCAATGTTTCAAGTGCAATGCTCATACCGCCTGATGCTGATCCAGTTATTCCCGCCAACAAACTGGTAACAAACGCGCTCGATATTGTAGGATTGCTTGGAGAAATGGATAATATCCATTCCCTTATCATAATAAAGCCAGACAGACTATTTATGACCGCGCCATATCCGACGACAGATGCTGTATTAAAAATAGGTCCAAGCGATTCTGACGCTCCAATGTTAATACATTTCGAAAGATTAATTCTTTTAAAATTGGTTACTAACACAAAAACCGATGCAAAAAATAAAGCGACAATAATTGCCCAGTTGCTGGCTACGGTTTTTATATCAATTGCGCCGTATTTTTCCTCTTGCAGGTAAGACGTATCGATATTCGGAAACACGTATTTTACACAAGTATAATTCACGAGAATAACAATGAATACAGGAGCCACCGCCACCCAGAAATTTGGTAGATTTGCATCTTCTATAGGTAATAATTCATCATTATGGACACCATATCCTTCGTGATTTGCTTTTGCTTTTCGTAATTGATATTGCATCCACAGCATTCCAAGCCCAAACAGTAATACAGACGCAATAATGCTTATCCCGGGAGCAGCGAAAGTATTAGTTCCAAAATATTGTGAAGGTATCGCATTTTGTATTGCAGGAGTACCAGGTAAAGCTGTCATTGTGTATGTAAAAGCACCGATAGCCACTGCGCCAGGTATAAATCTTTTCGGTGTATCAGATTTTTTGAAAAGCTCAACAGCAATCGGATATACCGCAAAGGCAACAACAAACAACGATATACCACCATATGTCAGTACAGTACAGGATAATACAATTGCCAATATTGCTTCATTTGGGCCAATTTTATCTGAAATATAGTCAGCAATAACTCTTGCGCATCCTGAACTTTCCATAATCTTGCCGAACACTGCACTCAGCAGAAACAGCGGGAAGTAAACCGTCGCGAAATCTCCGAGTTTCACCATAAAAATCTGGGTATAATGTGCCAATAAATAATCACTTCCACTCATAAACACAGCAAAAAGTGCTAATATCGGTGCTAAAATTAATACCGAAAATCCTCGGTACGCTAAAAACATCAACAATGCAATTGATACAAACACACTGATAACAGAGAGCATAGAACCTCCTCTAATACACACAGCGTTAAGTATACAGTGATAAAGATTAATAATTAGTTTAGATTTAAACTTTATTACACTAACGCAATTAAAAGAATTGTATTATTCTCATCTTTCACGTACTTGCAACAATGTTTTCCGTCTCTTCTGTTGCGTATTTCGCTGAGGCTGTTTTCCTTTTATTGGGCTCGACTCTTCTTCAAGAGAATCTTCGTCCTCATCTGATTCTAAATATTCATCATCATTCGCATAATCATCTGATATTTTTTTCCTTTTTCTTGGCAAACGCTCTTCTTCATCGTCTAAATACTCATCGTCATCTTCAAGCCTTTGCCTTTTTTGCGCCCGTTGAGTAGTTTGTCCTTTTTTCTTCAGCTGTTTTTTAGCGGTGTCATCTGGAAGGCATCTGTCTTCTATATCGGCAAAATCAGTTGCCGTTGCTTCTTCTCCGCTTTCAATAATAACATCTATCTCTTGCATAAAGTCTACAAATATGATCAATGTATCAATCGCTTTTTTTATTTTTTCTAAATTAATTTCCTGTTCTGTTTCATCTCCAATTTTTTTACATATACCTGAAAGTTGCGACAAAGTCGGACGCAATTTACTAAGCTCCTCAACAAGTTTTCTTATTTTTTTTCTCAATTTATCATCTAAATTTGTTGGGTCTTTCGCCCTCATCATACTGATGCATACAAGTATATTCCCTTTCAAATTTGTACATTGAGATTCGATGCCTGAACTAGCCAAGTTCCTGAAACCATTTTCTAGCCTAGTTATAGCTTCGCTTTGTCTGCCTTCTGCCCGTTCAGTTTTCCTTGTAGAATCCGCTGCTTTTTCTAATTCTATATCGGCCTTTTTATAATTATTATATCCTATCAATATGTTGTTAAGCTCCGAATAAAATAACTTAAACGTAGCTACCGCTGTATCAATAACCTCATTGATCGGTATCAAAATATTCACCTCCACCGGATTTTTACTGGAAGATGATGCCTCTATTAGTTTGCTAAATTCCTTGTTTACACTCTCCAGGTTAGAAATGCTTTTACTTATACCTGAAACACCTGCGTTTAGCCCTCTTCCCAAATCATCTTTAGTGCTAACTGCATTGGTAATCTTGTTCTTCAACCTTGATAAACCCGTAGCGTCTTCATTTACTAATATCGCTGAAAACAATAAAGTCGAAACTACCAACAATGTTTTCTTCATCACATTTCTCCATATAGCTTCGTTCAGGCTATCAGAATAAAATTAATTTTCGATTAAATTCAGAAATGTTTTTGTGAAAACTATAAGCCGGATTCTGTAGAAATAAATTTCCGATAGTTATTCATCTGGTGTTTACGTCGCCGCAAACCTCTAGCGATCTACCCGAACAGTGTAATGCGGAGGGGCAAACTGTTCCTATTTGATCTTGCTCCAAGTGGGGTTTTCACTGCCGCAACCGTTACCGGCTACGCGGTGAGCTCTTACCTCGCCATTTCAACCTTACCCGTAAGGGCGGTATGTTTTCTGTTGCACTTTCCCTGACGCGATTGCGCGCCGCCAGACGTTATCTGGCACTTTCCTCCGAGGAGTCCGGACTTTCCTCCATACAATGAAGTACAGCAACTATCCGTTTTCACAAAAACGCTTGATAGTAACATAAAAAATATGCGAAAGTACATTAAAGGAAGGCGAAGAATGGAAAACATATCTGAGCAATTTAAAAAAGTAAGGGAAAGCAAAGGATTATCCGTAACTGACGTTACTCGTGTATTGAGAATCGGACAAAGGTATATTGAAGCAATTGAAAACGACAAATTCGACGAGTTGCCAGAGCCTGTATATTCAATAGGGTTTATAAAAAATTATGCTGATTTTTTAGGCCTTGATACACAGCGGGCTATTGCTGAATATAAGCACAAAATCGGAATTGCGTTAGATAAAAAACTCGAAATTTCAACTAGAAATGAGTTTCCAAAAAGTTGTGCATTTGCTGTTTGTAAAGAATACCTGAAAAAAATAAAAACCCTCAGGATTCGTAAAGTGTGTATCTGCAACGTCGCATATGTTGTACTTATTATTGCTGTGCTTGCTGTAATCGTCGATATTTTGTTTTGACAGTTTTCACTATAGCGATTCTTTATGAAAAGTCTTACAATAACACTATATTTTAGAAGTGATTAACAATGGAATTAGTTACGTATCCAAATCCAATTTTATCGAAAAAGTGTGAAGATGTTGCTATCGGAGATACGTCTGTAAAAGACATTTTGAACCAAATGGCTGAAAAGCTATATGAGTGGAACGGTGCAGGTTTAGCCGCACCGCAGGTAGGGATAACCAAAAAATTAGTTGTTATTGATATAAGAGATGAACCTCCGACTTTGTACAAAATGATTAATCCAAAAATCACATGGAAGTCGAAAGAACTCGTTGAATCAAATGAAGGATGTCTCTCTATTCCGTTTGTTCGTGAAAACGTCATTCGGCATGAATCTGTAACAGTAGAGTATCTCGATGAAAATTTTCAACCGCAAAAAATAACAGAAGCAACGGGATTCTTAGCATGTTGTTTACAGCATGAATTAGACCACTTGCAGGGAAAATTATATATCGATAGATTAAGTCGATTGAAGCGTTCACGCGCTATTCAAAAAAGTCAGAAGTTACAACAGCAGGCAGCCGAAGAAAATGCCTCAAAATAACCGTATCATATTTATGGGGACTACAGAGTTCTCGCTGAAAATTCTACAAGCAATTATTGCGAATGGTTTTAATGTCGTTGCTGTATATACACGAGCACCAAAACCGGCTGGCAGAAATTACAAGTTACAAAAAACAGTTGTACATGAGTTTGCTGAGTCTAAAAATATTCCTGTATATACTCCGAAAACATTAAGAACAGAAGAAGCATTTCAAGAATTTCAAGCGTTAACTCCCACAGTTGCTGTCGTTGTAGCATACGGATTAATTGTGCCACAAAACATTTTGGACACTCCGCAGTTCGGTTGCATAAATATTCATGCCTCGTTGTTACCGAGATGGCGCGGAGCCTCTCCAATTCAATCTGCAATTTTAGCTGGAGATAAAAAAACCGGCGTTACTATCATGAAAATGGATGCTGGAATTGATACGGGAGATATTATTTCTATGCGAGAAGTTGTGTTAACCGATACGACTAACTGTGAAATGCTTTCCGAACAATTAAGCAATCTTGGAGCAGATATGATCGTTCAGACTTTGAATAGTTTACCTGTAGCTCTGCAATCCGCTTATAAACAGCCCGAAGAGGGCGCAATATATGCTGAAAAAATCACTAAAGAATTTTGCAGAATTAATTGGAACGACACTGCTGAAAATGTTCAACATAAAATTATGGCATTGTCACCTTCGCCTGCAGCATGGTTCGAAATTGAAAATATACGAATCAAAATTACAGACGCTGAAATTATTTCAATAACAGATAAACTTCCCGGAACTGTTTTTATTTCGAATAAAGGCGGCATGTGTATCGCATGCAGTAAAGATGCAATTTTACTTAAAACCATTCAACCAGCAGGAAAGAAATTAATGCCAAGTAGCGACTTTTTGCGTGGACATCAATCCTTGATAGGAAAGGTAGTGTAAATTTACTCATGTTCTCGGAGAGTATTCACATGAATATATCAACGGATTGTGAAGAAATTAAGCGAGGGAAAATATAATGGCAGGTATACGATATTCATCGTTCAAAACAAAGAAATTTCATTAACTATAAATTAACTTTTTTCGTGTAGCATAGTAATCATAGTAGAAAACTGTTGTCTTAGTAATTTGTGAGTTAAGTGAAAATTGCGAAGTGTAATTTTCAATTAGGTGGCTATATAACAAAAAGGAGAAAAACATGAAAAAAGAAAAAATAATAGAACAGCAAGGCAAGACGTTGATGAAGAGCCAGACATTGATGGAGCGCAAGAGCAATGGCTAGCTGATTATGAAGTGCAAATCGAAGATGAAGAGATGAGCATTTCAGATGAGCTCTCCGGGGAACAAATGCAAATCGAAGATGAAGAAATACAAATCTCTGATGAACAGAGACAAATCTTTGAAGAAATTGAACAGGGGAAAAATGGCGATGAGATAGAAAAAAAACGCAGTCAACTAAAGATTCGCGAAGAGGAATTCAAGCGACGGAAGGTTGAACTGGAAGCAAAGAAAGTTGAACTGAAAGCGAAGAAGGCTGAACTGGAAGCAAGGAAAGTTGAACTGAAAGCAATTAAAGCTGAAAAGGACCCGACAAAGCGTAACCAGTTAATAGAAGCTCTTCATGAAAAGGAAAAGCAAAAAAGGGAAGCACAACGTGCAACTCGCGCAACACAGGAAGCCGGCCTTGCCGCTAAACTCGAGGAGAGAAAAGCTATCCGAGAAAAGAAAAAACAAGAATGGGAAGCACAGAGAGCAGCCAGAAAAAAGGAAATGGAAGCACAGAGAGTAGCTAGGAAAAAGGAAAGGGAAGCACGAAGAGCAGCCTGGGAAAAGGAATGGCAAGAATGGGAAAAGGAATGGGAAAAGGAAATGAAAGCGCGGAAAGTAGCTCGCATTAGTTCCAGATAAAACCGAAAAGTCGATAAGAAATGCACAGACGTCACAAGGCGTCTGTGTTTACTTCCTTTTACTTTTCAGGACCTCAATCGCTTGAGCCAGTGTAATGGTAAGAACATCTTCCGGCTTTGGAATAGATACGTATTTCCCGTTATGAAACACGTACGGACCATATCTGCCAATGCCGATTTTTACTTCGCTACCTTCGTATTCACCGAGAGTTTTCGGTAATTGCAACAAAGAAAGCGCCAAATTCAAATCGATTTTGTCAGATTCAACGAACTTCGGCACTGACGCTCTCGGCGGTTTGGATTTTTTATCTGCCGACTTAACGCTTTTTTCTATGTAAAGTCCGTAAGGACCTTTTTTGAGCGAAATTTCGGCGTTGTCCGTCGGATCGGTTCCCAAAAATTTCGGATATTCAGATGCAGCTGCGACCATTGCGTTATCATCTTCCGTTACCGGTGCGGAATCCAATTTGCGTACGTACTTACATTCAGGATAGCGGGAACATCCGATAAACGAACCGAATCTGCCCATTTTCAAACTCAGTTCTCCCTCGTGACATTCAGGACACTTCCTGGAAGTCTCTCCGCTGGCGTTTGTAAACAGGAACGACTCAAGCTCTTCGTTTAGCTTATTTATGACATCGGTGATTTTGATATCTTTCGTTTTATCGACGTTTTCACAGAATCCTTTCCAGAATTCGGAAAGCACTGCGATTTTAGATTTCGTACCGTTGGAAATATCGTCGAGCGCCTGCTCCATATTGGCGGTGAAATCATACTCCAGATATTTTTTGAAAAAGTTTACGAGAAACGCCGTTACCAAACGTCCGCGAATTTCAGGCACGAAAAATTTCTTTACTAATTTAACGTACCCCCTGTCCTGTAACACCTGCAAAATAGTTGCGTAGGTCGACGGACGGCCGATGCCGAGCTCCTCCAGTTTTTTTACCAAACTTGCTTCGGAAAAACGCGGTGGCGGAGTTGTAAAATGCTGTAACGCGTTCAACTCATTCAGCGGAGTCTTATCCCCTTGAGCCAAAGGCGGCAGTAAGCCTTCGACCTCATCGTCGGTCTGTTGTTCATCTTTTCCTTCGACATAAACTTTTAAAAATCCCTCGAACTTAACGGTATTACCATTTGCCCTGAATGTGTCGCCTTTTTCGTTTGCGATATCCACTTGAACTTGGTCAAACTCAGCTGATGCCATTTGGCACGCAACGGCACGCTTCCAAATTAATTCATACAATTTCAACAAATCGGAACTGATTTTTCCCCTCAGCGATTCAGGGGTTAAGTTTGCATCAACAGGACGAATTGCTTCGTGTGCTTCTTGCGCGTTTTTCACTTTCGTTTGATACAAACGTGGCTTTTCAGGCAGAAAATTATCTCCGTACTTCTGCGCGATAAGCCCTCTGATTTTTGTAATGGCTTCCTGAGATAGATTAATGCTGTCGGTTCTCATATATGTGATTAACGCCGTGGTACTTCCGTCAATGTCTATACCTTCGTACAGATTTTGCGCTAACTGCATTGTCTTCTTCGCGCCAAACCCGAGTTTGCGTGACGCTTCTTGTTGCAGTGTGGACGTGATAAACGCGGGAGCCGGATTGCGCTTCACGGTTTTTGTTTCAACCGCAGATACGGAATACGCGCACGGCAACAGAGCTTCACGAATTTGTTTCGCCGTTTCTTCGTTTGCAATGGCAAATTTATCCAACTTTTTTCCGTTATAATGAGTCAGTTTCGCGTCAAACAGCTTTTTGTTTTTCGCTTCGAATTTTGCTTCTATCGACCAATATTCCTGTTTCTTGAAAGCCTCGATTTCCGCTTCCCTATCAACAACAATTCTCAAAGCTACAGACTGCACACGTCCCGCAGATTTACTGCCCGGAAGTTTTCTCCACAAAATCGGGGATATCGTGAAACCGACGAGATAATCCAGCGCACGGCGTGCTAAGTATGCATCAACCAGTGACGAATCGATTTCACGAGGATTTGCAATTGCCTCTTTTATCGCGTTTTTGGTGATTTCGTGAAAAGCAATTCTCTTAACGGGAACGGTTAATTTTTTGGCCTCTTGCAATACTTCTCTTATATGCCATGAAATCGCTTCTCCCTCTCTATCAGGGTCGGTTGCAAGCAACAATTCATCGCATTTTTTCAATTGGGTGATAATGTCTTGAACGCATTTTTTCCCGCGCGCGCTCATTTCCCATACCATAGAAAAATCTTTTTCGGGTAAAACACTGCCGTCTTTTGAGCGTAAATCTCGGATATGCCCGTAGCTGGCCATAACTTTATAATCCGCTCCCAAATATTTATTGATGGTTTTCGACTTTGCAGGAGACTCAACTATTACAAGACGCATATAATTACCCTTCACAAACTAGTCGTTGAGGGCTAAACACACTCTCTGTCCGTGCAGTCTTACAATCTTGTTAGCCAACTCCAACTCCAAAAGTACAGTTAGTACTTCCTGAGGAGATACTTTAATGCATGAAATCAATTCGTCAATAGTAATCGGTACCGAACTTAAAGAATTTAATATGTTTTCTTCAAGTTTCTTTTGTTCTTTTTCCGTCATTTGTACTGTATTAACAGACTTATTCAGCTCTG
>CAMNGH010000013.1 GCA_946538065.1 uncultured Holosporaceae bacterium | reverse complement strand
TCGTAACTACATTTCTCAGGGCAATATGTTTCTTTTCCGGTAAAGATACATGATTAGCTAGTAACGACAGTACCGTAAGAGGCGTTCTGATATCATGTACAACAGATTCCGCAAGATTTTGAACTTCTCTTTCCCTCTCAAGTTGCTCAAGCTTTTTCTGGTTTGTTATATCAACGGAAAGTCCTATCACTCCTTCAACCTCTCCATTTATGACCAATGGAGATTTAACGGAAAGAAAGTGACGATTTCTATCGAATTCCTCTACAATCATGGTTTGTCTATGTTGCATGACTTCTAAGTTGTTTTTCCAAACCTGAGGGCTTAGTGTTGCTGCATTTTCTTCACTAGAGGCTATCTTTCCGAGAGATTCGTTCTTATAAATTAATCGTCCTGCTTTATCCATTACGAAAAAGTTAAGATTTGTAGCCACATTTGTTACGAAATTTACTATTTCGCTGTTAATCTTATCTGTTTCTAAATGAGAATGCTGATGACGATGCCGTTGTGTAGCATTAGACATGCGATAGCCCAGATGGGTGGCATTTGTCTCATAATAACGCATTACAAACGCCACAGGCGCTGACAATGTCGCAGGATAAGCAATAACTGAGTTTCTTAAGTGAACACATGCATGCGCACACTCTTCAAGAATAAAGTTTATGCACCCGAAAAGCGTGCCGTTACCTTTCAGAACAAACTTTTCAGCTTCTGATAAAACAGTCTGACGAAACTCAGGAAGGATACCATTTCCTTTTTCATCGCCTGCAAAATTAATTCGAATTTTTTCTGTCCATTCGTGCATACGAGGATCATCAATCGCATCTTTCCAGTGTAATAACTTATGCTCTATCTGAAGCTTCTCAATACTCGTTTTATTTGCTAAAAACCATTGCGTTGGTATGGTAGTATCCGCATAGGCCGAAAACTCAGGTACGGTGTGTCGATATAAATATGATGTATCGATAATATTTACGTGTTTTATTTTTTCACGGAAAGGACTGTTATTAATTGTATTGATAAGTTCCTCAAAAGGTTCTCCTGTTTGCGACTCACATTTGCAGGATATAACGATATCTAAGATTACGCTGTTATCAGAGGCCTTATCCCAAAAATCCTTTGCTTCCTTTTTCCATTTTACTGTTCTGTCTGTACTCATATCTCCACCTGCTAGCAAAAACGACATATGACAAAATTATCTTCCGCGAAACATCAATTTTATACTTCAAAGTTCCAAAATATGTTTCATTGAACATTTCCTCGATTAATCCTTATACCTAAATCGAATTTTATAGAGGACTATCAAAAACGTAACTGTTCCGCAAGTGACTAACGACAATAAGGAGCCAATCAGTAGAATACTGTCCTCATGGATACAAGCATGTAAAGTGGTGAACAACTGAATTGCATTAAAACCAGTAAAAGCTAACAAAGACTGTCCTTGTGAACTTTTAGTTTTACATATTTCTCTTGCTTGAGGAATAAAGAGTACAGCGTTGGCAAACAACCCACAAGCGAAAACAAACTCAATAGTTTGCGTTAACAAACTGCTTTCCATAACATATCCACCACCAAAACACAATTGTAGGTTAGCGCATTTTTATAATTGAAACAACTCGATTTTATTAAACTGAGAAAATCGCATCGGATAAGGAGAGGTTTCACTTTGTTTATATTGCGGTTTTAAAATATTTCATTGTATTCGCAGTTAAATTTTTATTGAAGTTTCCTATTTAAAAATATACAATTGCAAAGATATAGGAAGTGGAATTTTACATGGCTGGTAGCGTAAATAAGGTTATCTTGGTGGGGAATGTCGGACGAGATCCTGAAGTCAGGAGCGCACAAGATGGTTCTAAAATCGTCTCATTTTCAGTGGCAACGTCTGAATTTTGGAAAGATAAAGTATCCGGCGAAAGGAAAGACAAAACCGAGTGGCACAGAGTCGTTGTGTTCAATCCAAATTTGGCTGAGGTATGTGAAAAGTATTTGCATAAAGGCTCAAAAGTTTATATTGAGGGGCAATTACAAACGCGTCGTTGGCAAGATCAGGGGGGCGTTGAAAAATTTACAACAGAAGTCGTTCTTTCCAGATTTAAAGGCGAGCTGGCTTTGTTAGATTCTCGTTCTGATGGCGGAATGGTTTCGGATGCTCCGGTTGAAGGAAAAGCCGATTCAATTGAAATAGATGATGATATTCCTTTTTAATCACCTCTGAAAATTAGGAGATTTTTTGTGACAGTGGAAAGCGAAGATATTGTTCCTGCATATATAGATGAGGAAATGAAGCGTTCGTATCTCGATTATGCGATGAGCGTAATTGTGGCTAGAGCGTTGCCGGATGTGCGAGACGGTTTGAAGCCTGTTCATAGGCGCATTATATACAGCATGACAGAGAATGGTTATGACTATAACAAGCCGTTCAGAAAATCTGCTCGTATCGTCGGTGACGTTATAGGTAAATATCATCCGCACGGTGATGTCGCTGTTTACGATACGATGGTCAGATTGGCTCAGCCATTTTCTATGGGAGAAGTTCTTGTCGATGGTCAAGGAAACTTCGGTTCCATGGATGGAGATCAAGCTGCAGCAATGCGTTACACTGAGGCTCGTCTGTCGAAGATAGCTCACACTCTCACAGAGGATTTGTATTGCGATACGGTGGATTTTCAACCGAACTACGATGAATCCTTGCAGGAACCAACGCTATTACCGGCGAGATTCCCGAACTTCTTGGTAAACGGTGCAAGTGGTATTGCTGTTGGTATGGCCACAAATGTCCCTACTCACAACTTAGGAGAGGTCATAGACGCTTGTGTAAAATTAATCGATAATCCTGAAGCGCAATTAGAAGATTTGCTGGATGTGATTCACGGTCCTGATTTTCCTACCGGCGGATATATTATAGGGAAAGGCGGTATTCTGTCGGCGTTTAGAACCGGTCGCGGTTCGATAATCGTTCGCGCTCGTACAAAAGTTGAAGAAATTCGCAAGGATAGATATGCGATTGTCGCTACAGAAATTCCGTACCAAGTTAACAAGGCAAAATTAATCGAAAAAATTGCAGAACTTGTAAACGAGAAAGTAATTGATGGTATTTCTGATTTGCGCGATGAATCAGACAGAGAGGGCGTTCGTGTCGTTATCGAACTCAAAAAAGATGCGAATCCGGATGTCGTATTAAATCAATTATTCAAAAATACACAAATGCAGATTTCGTACGGGATCAATATGCTTGCGTTGCTGAATGGACGTCCGAAATTAATGTCGTTGCTGGATGTTTTGCATGCATTCATTGAATTCCGTTACGACATAGTCGTTCGCAGAACACGTTTTGAGTTGAATAAAGCTCGCGACAGAGCGCATATATTAATCGGATTAGCAATTGCCGTTGCCAATATTGATGAAGTTATCAAGATAATCAAAAATAGCGCAGATACGGCAACTGCGAAGATATCTCTTATGAGCATCGACTGGGAGGCGTCGGATATTGAGCCGTTGATTGAGTTGGTAAACGATCCGCACAGCATCTATGCCAACGGAAAATGCCGTCTGACAGAAGTTCAAGCGCAAGCGATTCTCGATTTGAAATTAAACAGATTAACAGGGCTTGAAAGAACCAAAATCTCAGATGAGCTGTCAGAACTTGCGGAAAAAATTAAAGACTTCTTGGAGATATTGGGCTCTAAGCCTCGCGTTTACGGAATTATTCGTAATGAGTTAATTGATATTAAGAATCAATTTGCTACACCGAGAAAGACTTCCATTGAAGAAGGCAACGTTGATTTAGACGACGAAGACTTCATCAAAAAAGAGGACATGGTCGTTACGATAAGTCATACAGGATACATAAAGCGCGTTCCGTTGAATACTTATCGTGCACAAAAGAGGGGGGGTAAAGGAAAGACAGGAATGACAATGAAGGACGAAGATTTCGTACATGATATTTTCGTCGCAAGCACGCATACTCCTGTTCTGTTCTTCTCAACGACTGGTATCGCGTATCAGACGAAGGTGTACAAGATACCTCTCTCGACGCCACAGTCAAAAGGACGTGCGCTTGCTAACTTGTTCCCGATAAAAGAGAATGAGGCTATAGCGACCGTTTTGGCGTTACCTGATGATTCCGCGACGTGGGATTCTTATGACGTAGTGTTTGCGACATCTGCAGGTACAATTCGTAGAAACAAGCTCGTTGATTTCCTGAATATCCGCCAGAGCGGAAAAATCGCGATGAAACTAGAAGGAAAAGAGAAATTAATTTCCGTTGCATTGTGTAAGGAAAATATGGACATCTTGATTTCATCTCGTATGGGAAAGTGTGTCAGATTCCCAGTCAGCGATTTGCGTGTGTTCAACAGCAGAAATTCCGTTGGCGTCCGCGCTATGAAATTGATTGGCGATGATGAAGTAATATCCATGGCGGTCTTGAATAACGGTACATCAACCGCTGAAGAGCGCGAAGAATACGTTCGTTACTCGAACTGGCTGAGAAGAAGCAGTGAGGAAATGCTGACAGAGCAAGAAATGACACCTCCTGCTAAATACGACGAAATGAAAGAAATCGAGCAAATCCTGATGACAATTACAGAAAACGGTTTTGCTAAGAGAACTTCGTCTTTTGAGTATAGAACATGCAGTCGTGGAACACAGGGTGTAAAAAATATCGATATGAGTTCAAAAAATGGGAAAGTTGTGGCGGTATTCCCTGTAAACGAAGAAGATGATGTGATGCTTGTGACAGATGGCGGTAAATTGATTCGTTGTCCTGTCGATAGCGTACGTATTACGGGAAGAACGACGCAAGGCGTGATTTTATTCCGTGTGGAAAGAGGTGAGAAAGTCGTGTCGGCGATTCGTTTGATAGAAAAGTGTGAGTAGTTATGGCATCAATAGTTTTAAAAAATATCAATAAATCATTTCGTGACAGCGATATTATTAAGAATGTCAGTTTAACGATTAATGATGGAGAATGCACGGTTTTAGTCGGTCCGTCAGGATGCGGAAAGTCAACTCTTTTGCGATTGATTTGCGGATTGGAAGAGGCAGACTCCGGCGATATTTATATTGGTGATAGATTAGTCAACGATGTTCCACCTGCAAGTCGTGGTATTGCAATGGTGTTTCAATCGTACGCTTTATACCCGCACATGACTGTCTTTGAAAATATGGCTTTTGCATTGCAAGTTCGTAAGTTGAAAAAGGCAGAAATCGAAGAGCGTGTTGTAAACGCCGCTAAGATATTAAAAATCGATCACTTATTGCATAGAAAGCCGAAAGAGCTTTCAGGCGGTCAGCGTCAACGCGTTGCAATAGGAAGAGCGATTGTCAGAAATCCGTACGCCTTCTTGTTTGATGAGCCTCTGTCTAACTTGGATTATGCGTTGCGCTGTCAAATGCGTTACGAGTTGGCGAAGTTAAAAGCTCAATTGAAAACGACGATGGTGTATGTCACTCATGACCAAGCGGAAGCAATGACGCTTGCCGATAAAATCGTCGTAATGCACGACGGCGTGATAGAACAAGTCGGAACGCCTATAGAATTGTACTATTCTCCGGTGAATATGTTTGTAGCAAAATTCATTGGTTCGAGTGAAATGAATGTTATTGAAGCAACATTTGTTAAGAACACAAATAAGTTAGCTGTGTTTGAATTGAAGACAGGTGAAACGATTTCAATAATAAAACCGAAAGATGTGGAACTGTCGAAAGATGTTAAATATCATATCGGAATTCGCCCTGAAGATTTATCTGTTTATGCGGAAGATGCCCAGAATGTAGAAAATGCGTTATCAGGAGTAGTCGTTTTGGCGGAAAATCTCGGAGGAGATGGGTTTATACACGTTGCGCTGAAAGATAACTCTCAAATTAGGGTTAAAGCGAAAAATGCACTTTCGTCATGTGTCGGTAATAGAGCAATACTCGGATGCGCTTATAATAAATGCTATTTGTTCGATGAAAATGGTAAAACCATTGCTAACGTGGCTGTTCCTCCGAAAGATCAAAAGCATTGCTGAAGTTTTATATTCATGCAATTGGAAAGCTGAAAAACGCTCATATATCCGAGCTGATACTCGATTATAAAAAGCGAATGGTCGGTCGTTTGGAAATTCGTGAATTCGAACTGAAAAAAACGAATAATCTGTCTACGCAAGCGATAAAAGAACATGAAGCGAAATTATTGCTGACGGATATTCCTGATAACGCTTGTGTTATCGCAATGGACGAAACGGGAACGACCTTTTCAAGTCGAGAATTTGCAAGTTACATCAGTCACGAAAGCACAGCGGGATTTTCATCTTTCGTTTTCATAATAGGCGGAGCAGACGGCTTACACGACAGCGTCAGAAAATCCGCACATAAGATATTTTCACTCGGCAGAATTACGCTACCGCATATGCTCGCGCGTCTTGTTTTGGTTGAGCAAATATACCGAGCCGAGCGCATCATGGCGAATCATCCGTATGATAAGTAAAGTCGTTGCATTGCTCTGAAATTAGTTAAGCGATAGAGTATTAGACGATGTGATGGAGGAGGCATGTCATGAGTGAGCAGAATCATCCGGCAAAGAGCAGTATAGCGATATATCAGAACGAAGACGGAAAAATTCGAATTGATGCTCGCGTGGAAAATGACACTATTTGGTTGACGCAAGCACAAATGGTGCAGTTGTTTCAGTCTAGCAAAGCCAACATTAATGAGCATATTTCTCGTGTTTTTGAGGAAGGAGAATTGGACGAAACTTCAACTGTTCGGAAATTTCGAACAGTTGCGACTAACGGCAAAACCTATAACATGAGATACTATAACCTCGACATGATTATTTCTGTCGGGTACAGAGTAAAGTCCAAAATCGCAACACAATTCAGGAAATGGGCGACTCAGGTATTGAGAGGACATCTTGTACAAGGCTATACGGTAAATGAACGCCGTTTGTCTGAGCAACGACATCAAATCGAGACTCTAAAAACACTCATAGATCTAATTGAGCGAGGTGTAGAAAACCAAATTGAAGATGTTTCACAAATGAAACAGCTAACAGGTTTTTTAAAGCACTTTGCTTTGGGTTTGGAGATGTTAGATGACTATGATCATGAGCAGTTGGATATTATAGGACGAAGCAAGAACAAGCATAGAGAAATTACTCCTGAAGAATTTCAGCAAGTCATAGAAAATATGAAACAGGAGTTTACAAGTGAACTTTTCGGAAAGAAAAAAGATGACAGCTTCGAAAGCTCTGTCCGCCAGATTTATCAAACTTTAGGCGGAGTGGATTGTTACAAAACACTTGAAGAAAAAGCCGCAATGTTACTTTACTTGATTGTGAAAAATCACTCCTTTATAGACGGGAACAAAAGAATAGCCGCATCACTGTTTCTGTATTTTTTGGAAAGGAACGGTATTTTAAAGAAGTAAAACGGATAAATGAAAATAGATGGAAACACTCTATTTGCACTCACGATACTGGTTGCTGAAAGTAAGCCGACTGAAATGGAAACAATTAAAAGAATAATTATTACGATACTGAACAGGAATAAGTAACTGTACATTCTAATACTGAGTCGAACGTATCATGGCGAACCATTCGTATGATAAGTACACAAAAATTTGCAAAAGTTTATGTTGTTGGCTTGCCATCTTCGCGTAAAAATTATAGCGTAGTTTATTGTAAAGTATGTAATTTACAATTTGTTGGAGTGTAATTATGACAAATGTGTTGAGCTGTTTTTTCCCGACGACTATTGTTTTGATAGACGACAGCGCGTCTTTTTTGGAAACACTTACTGAAACAATAAATTCCGACAATATAATAATACGGAAATTTACCAATCCTTCTGAAGCAATTAATTTCATTAATGAAGTTTCTGCGTCTAATCCTTTGGATTTCACGGATATCACTACATTTGGAGAGGAAAATACTTCTGATTGGCAATCGATAATGGTCAATGTCCACCGTTTGCATAGAGAAATTTATAATCCGGAACGTTTTTTTAGAATTTCCACAATAATAGTAGATTATGCAATGCCGGGCATGAGCGGTATTGAAGTATGCTCTCACATAAAAGATAAGAATATTCAAAAAATTCTTTTAACGGGAGTTGCAGATGAACGAATAGCTATAGACGCGTTTAACAACGGTTACATTAATCGCTTCATTAAGAAAGGTAGTCACAATTTTGAAGAGAGTTTGCAGAGCGGTATAAACAAATCGATACAGCAATATTTTAATGCTTATACAGAAGATTTATCAAAACATTTATCTGCCAACGATAAAACGCATCTTAAAGATCCTATTTTCGCTAATTTTTTCTATAACACTTGCCTGAATAAAAGTTGCATAGAGTATTATATGCTGGACAATCTCGGAAGCTACTTGTTTATGAATGCACAAGGTCAGCCGAGTATGTTAAGCGTACTTACTGAATATGAAATGGAAAAAATGGTAACAATCGGCAGAGAATCCGGAGAAATCTCTTCTGATGTCGAAGACGGTTTGAAATCCAGAGAATACATGTTGGTATATCATAACCGAGCGGGAACTCTTCCACCGATTAGTGATTGGGGTAATTACCTAAAGCCGGCTCGCAGATTAGAAGGGTATCAGACATACTATTTCGCTTTTGCAGATTATCATTCATTAGATGTGGATTTAGATAAGATCTATAGTTTTGAAAATTTCCTGAAATCGCATTGCGAAGCGTAGCATTCAAGTTATATCCTATCGGCAGTTTTTTCGTTGTAACTTTGTAAGTTAGCGCGTTTATCTTCGTTAAAATTCGTGATAGCACTTGATAATCGCTGTTTTTTTTTGTATTAATCTGTGGTGTACATAATGTGCGTCCTTAGCTCAGCTGGATAGAGCGTCGGCCTTCTAAGCCGCAGGTCGTAGGTTCGAATCCTACAGGGCGCACCATTTCTTCGTTTAAAATAAAAAATTAGTTCGTGCAAAGCAGTAGATGAGTCTGCAATTGAGTTTTGAAGAGCCGCAGGTTGAGGTGAATTTCTTCTATCACAGCCAAATAAAACAGTATGCTAAAAGAAGAAGGGAGTTGATATTATATTTTCAGAAAACACAGAAGCTTGATGGAAAAGCCAAACGAATTACAGACTACAGCATAAATTTTTTAAAAAGGTAGCACCAGCAATTTCTTCTATTTGATTTTCAGCGCTAACTTGTTGATTTAATTGGTTGCGGGGGAAGGATTTGAACCAACGACCTTCAGGTTATGAGCCTGACGAGCTACCAGACTGCTCTACCCCGCGACAACAGTTGGAAATATAACACTGCTTGACTTGAGATGCAAGAGTCGCGATTCTTCGTAAAATGGATTTTAAGAGCCGGATTATAGAAAAAGATTGGTTTTTGGCAGAAGAACTTCAGATTAATCAAGGACTTCATCGCTTACAAAAAAAGGAGCCGAAGCTCCCTTTGATGTAAAATAAATAAAGAAAGGAGATACAAAACTAATTAGAAGCTTTGGCCTCTAACATTTTTTTCATTTTTCTGAATTTTGGTGTCAACTGGCATTCACACGCTTTTTTGAGATAATTATCTATTCCGCCACATTTCTCAACCGTGCGAACAGCACTAGCAGCGAGTCTTACTCTCACTTGCATCCCAAGAGCTTCACTCAAAAACGACACATTCTGCAAGTTAGGAATGAACCTGCGCTTTGTCTTGTTGTTTGCGTGACTGACATTATTCCCGCACATAACCTTCTTTCCGGTAAGTGAACAAACTCTAGACATAATAAAACCTTTCCAAAATCAGTTATTCATTTGTAAAGAAAAAAAGGTGCAATGTCAACTGCCATAATCACTTTTTCCGTAGCAATAAAACTCATTGATGGTCGAAAAATGAAGCGGGGAGTTCTGTTGCCCGGCTCCCCAAACCGCGTCTACTTAATGATTAAGCAGCTTTCGCTACCAACAAATCATTGTCGTTGCATGCGATCAAATTATCGTTCGCATTTATATTTTCGGTTTTATAACGTAAACCATTCCGAGTGAACACCGTGCCTTTCAACGCATGTCGAATCTATTCACCCCCATATATGGTGGAGGTGTCGGGCTCTGCCCCCGAGTCCATATCGCCTAGTCCTCACGATATTTATCACCATAGTTGCCGAAACAACGTCATCATTGTACATAAATGTTAAGCACAAAACCAGAGGGAACAATGCTCGCAAAAATATTCTCCAAAAGAAAGACAATTGAGAGCGGTATTCTGCCTATTATTAACGCGTAATTCCTAAGCCGTTTCGTTAAATAAGAATTCTTAAAAATTCATATTTCCTTAACGGTCTTTAAATACAATAAACTTGAGATAGGAAAGAGTGATATGAGGGGATTAATTTGCTTCATTTGCTTTGTTATATGCTGCCGAGTTTTCGGTTTTAATCAACCTGAGATTATTGAAGATTTATTAGATAGTAGAAATGGTTTTGTCTGGAGAAACTTCGAAGAAGAAGGCAATATAAGGTATATTGTTTTACATTATACTTTTTCTCAAACATACGATTTAAGCAAAAATATATATCTTGCCCGCGGAGTATCCCCTAATTTTACAGTTGATTATGACGGAAGTATTTATAAAAACGCACCTAACAGAGGAATGGCTTTTCACGCGGGTATATCCGCTTTTAATGACGATGTAGATCTCAATCGCTTTTCTGTAGGTATAGAACAAGTAAACCCTGCTTGCGTATTAGAAGGAGGGGAATATGAGGATGAACCTTGGAATACAGCCGGCAGGTCAAAATGGGATGGTGATGATAAAACTCTTTGGTTTGAGTTTTCTCAAGAACAATACGAAGCTACAGGAAAATTGGCAAGAGCGTTACAATTACAGCACAAAATACATGGCAGGTTTGTAGTAGGTCACGCGGATATTGCTCCAGGTAGAAAGGTAGATCCAGGGCCAATGTTTCCATATAGATTAATATTTGAAAAATTTAATGCAGGCTATTATCCGTCATTTGATAAAGTCGAAAAGTATAAGACGTTACTTTCATCTTTAAAAAATGAGGATTTTCTTGGTTTGCTCAGTATTTATGGTTACGTTTTTGATCTACCTACGCGTTACCGGAGTTACAATTACCAACCAATTTTTGAGAAAAAGATGAATGCTTACAAAGCAGAAATAGCAGTTTATCGGGAGAATCAAAAAGAAAAGCCAGCTCCAATAAAACCGAAAATGCCGATTATACCGCCTCAAGAAGGATATGAGGTTAGCGTGCTAGATTCTTTTCGATTGCATTTTTGTTCAGATGCGAAAACGTTGGAACAACTGTCATCATTCGGCTCGGTATCAAAACTCGGTTCAGAAGAGCTATCTGATTTAGAAAAAGTGGTGATATTGGCTCTTATTATAGGTTATTACAATTATGATGACAAAGACTTAGGGTATGATGAAGTTTTCAGAGAAAGCCTTCAAAGCTTTGTCCAAGATCCAGTTCGTAAGGAGCGAACGAAAGAGCTAGACAGGTTGCTCAAGATATAATTAAGCAAACTACTGGTAGCGGGAGAGGGATTTGAACCCCCGACACGCGGATTATGATTCCGCTGCTCTAACCAGCTGAGCTATCCCGCCAAAGACATTGTGATACTATATTAAAAAAACAAAAAAGTGAATACTGAAAAACATTTACGATTACTGTATACTGACTTTGTGGTTGTTAAGGATAGCGTAAATTGTTCAATATTACTTTAGTAAACAAAGTGTTAGATGTTTATTTCAAAGGATGCTCAAGTGCGGATCTGGCGAAAAAATCCGTTGCTTTAGGTGTTATAACGTCGTGTTTTTTAATTGCGATTAAGTGTGTCGCTTGGCTGTTAACTGATTCGCTATCTCTGCAAGCTTCTATGAGCGATTCTATTTTGGATGCCTTATCATCGTTTTTAGCGTATCATGCGCTGATTTTTTCATCTGTGAAATTCGATGACAATCACAATTACGGTCACGAAAAAGTCGAAGGCATTATGGCTCTGTTCCAGTGTTTGGTTGTTGTGTATTCCGGTATTATGATTTTCAAAGAAGCCTATGAAGCCTTCACAGAGCCACATGCGATTTCGAATTCATATGTCGGTATTATCATCATGATAATCTCATGCGTCGCTGTGTATCAGTTGCTATATTTTCAGAGATATGTTGCCTTCAAAACCGATTGTTTGTTGGTAAAGGGCGATTCATTGCATTACATGTCGGATTTTTTCATGAATATCTGTATTATGTTGTCATTGTTCCTGTCGGGATTTTTCGCTTATGTAGACGTAATTTGCGGTGTTATTGTCGGTTGTTATGTTTTGTATAACGCCTTATTGATTATCAAAAATGCACTCATAGATTTAATGGATGAATCGTTACCGAAAAAAGTCAGGGCAGAAATCATCGATACAGTTAAATCTGTTAAAGGCGTAAAGGATATTAAAATTTTGAGAACCCGCTCGGCGGGTATGAAAAAATATGTGGATGCGAGAATAATCGTAGATAAAAAACTATCGTTTGCCGATGCTAACAAAATCGAAAATGATGTTGAAAATCGCATTGAACAAATGTTCGAAAAAGTCGATGTTATGATAAAAGCTGAGATGAAATAACACATGGTAACGTGTCGAGCTCCGTCTAATATCGCACTGATAAAATACATGGGAAAGAATGACCAGAATGTTCCATGTAATGTATCTTTGTCGTATACGTTGCGTGATTATTGG
Source organism: uncultured Holosporaceae bacterium (assembly GCA_946538065.1). GTDB lineage: Bacteria > Pseudomonadota > Alphaproteobacteria > UBA3830 > UBA3830 > JAILGW01. The sequence goes on along the minus strand of CAMNGH010000013.1, from coordinate 8,082 downwards.
ACGGAAGTTTCGCTGGAAGAAAACACAGATAAAGATGAATTTGTAAACGCTAGTGAATTTTCGAAACAAGCGGTGGATCGTTTTCTCGCTCACCTTGCGTATATCAAAAAGTTATTCGGTTACTCCGGATTTTTTACGGTTACCTCACACAATAATTTCCCGCATTCAGCAGGAATAGCCAGTTCGGCATCGAGTTTCGCAGCATTAACAAAATGTGCGTTGCAGGCAATCGGAGCAAAAATATCTGCGGAACAAATGAGCGAAATCAGTCGACACGGCTCGGGCTCGTCTTGTCGATCGTTTTTTTCACCGTGGTGCGTGTGGGATGAAAACGGCGCGCGACAGGCAGATATTAAAACGCGAAATTTACGACATGAATTGATACTAATCGATTCCACACAAAAGACAGTTTCCTCAAGTGAAGCGCATAAAGCGGTAAAGACAAGTTTGCTTTTCGACGGCCGTCCGCAAAGAGCCACTCGACGTATGACAGGTTTGATTGCCGCACTAAACGAAAATCACTGGGAAGATGCGTATCACATCTGCTGGGAAGAATTTGCGGACATGCATGCTTTGTTCGCAACATCTCATCCGCATTTTTACTATATTCAGCCGAAAACCTTAGAATGGCTGACGGCTATCGACCGATTTTGGAATACATACAAAGACGGTCCGATTGTGACAATCGACGCAGGAGCCAATATTCACCTTTTGTGGCGCGCAGATCAAACGAAATTGCAAAAGCGGTTACAACATAAGTAAACAGAAAAGACTAATTTAGTTTCCTTATATTTTTATTTTACGTTTATTTTAGTGTTAAAGTATATTTAAGTTCAGAAATTGAGTGGTTGCTAATAGTCGATTGTGTTTATTCAGCAACTAAAAAATACATTGCATTTAAGAATAATTGAAAATAACTCCAACTTTTAATAAAATATTTAGAAAAGTCATTAAGGAGAAAGATGACATGAAAAAGACAGTTTGCTTAGTAACTATATTGAGTGCGTTTGCAACGTTTGCAAGCGACAGTGATTTAGAACCTACTATATACGCGGATATAAGCGAATCAGCCCAAGAAGCGGCGATTACATTTGACGGCGTTCGTGGATTTGCTGGTTTAGTGTTGCAGAGTATAAAATATCAGTCGCGTACGGAAAATAATTCAACGCAAACTGAAAATAAAATTAATATGTTTGGCTTATCGATTGGCGTAGAGTATGCAAAAGCTTTCAGGCAAGGATTCCTGATAGGCTTTGATGTCAGTGCAGATATTAATAAAAAGAAGAAAAAAGAAGGAAATTGGAAAGCATTGAATGCTGCTTATGATGCGGACACTTCAACAATCTATGTCGGTGTTGATGATCTGAAAACCGGAAAACTGGAAACAGAAGCAATAACCCCGAATATTTCTTTGAAAGTCGGATATCTGTTACCGAAATTTAAATCATTACTTTTTTTGAAGGCCGGTATATCAAAACTTGGCGGAACGTATCACTATAATTTTGCAGGCGCGAACGTTTGTAAGGTCGATGTCAGTAAATTTATCCCTGTTATTGGCCTTGGCGCTGAATATAAAATCAACAGCAGGTGGGGGGCAGCTTTGGAAGCAAATATGTCTCTGAAGAAAACTTGCACTAAGAGATTGGCGAATATTCAACATAAGATAAAGATTGGTCGTCAAGATATAAGAATTATGGGGACATATCGTATTTCGAACGATTGATGCACTTCATAAAGTGCAGTAAAACCTGTATGATAATGTGAATTATGCGGGTGATAACATGATGCAGCGGGGCACATTATTCGTAGTTTCCGGACCTTCGGCCGTCGGGAAGAGCACGGTAGTGGAAAGAGTTCTGCAGATTAATCCGGCGTTGGTTAGAATAGTTACTTGTACTACTCGTATTATGCGAATTGGTGAGCAGAACGGTCGCGATTATATTTTTTTGGATAAAGAAGATTTTCTCAGTCGCATAAAAAGAAATGAATTTATAGAATTTTCTGAAGTTTACGGTAATTATTATGGCGTGTTGCTATCGACGATTCAGGAAGCAATTGCCTCTGGAAGTAATGCGATTTTGGTGATTAATTGGGAAGGATTTTTAAAGATAAAACAGACTCTGCAAGATAAAGTTGTTGGAATTTTTATAAATCCTCCGTCTGTCGCTACTTTAGAAGAACGAATAAGAAGTCGAGGTACAGATTCTCCGGAAGCAATGCAACGTCGTTTGAATCTAGCACAACAGGATATGCAACATGCGAATATTTATGATATCTGCTTCATAAATCGCGAAATAGAAGAAACAGCTCAGCAGATTGTAAAATATATCAACGAGTCTACGTATCATGAAATTTCTTAGGGCTATATGTTTAGCACTTGCGCTTTTGTGCTATGAAAATAGTAATGCATTATCTGTAGTTAGAGATGCAGAAATCGAAGAAATTTTAACAGAATTCGCTCAATCGCTTTTTAAAGTTGCAAAATTAGATCCCAAAACAGCGAAAGTGTATGTAATCGACTCTCCTGAAATAAACGCATTTACTATTGGCAACGGGTTTATTTTCATAAACTCAGGAACGTTATTGCGATTTTCAAACCCTCTGGAAATTTTTGCAATACTAGCACACGAAACTGCGCATATAGCAGCAGGGCATATAAATCGATTGATACATGTTTTACAACAGCGTTCCGAAAATTTTTCGATAGCTATGCTTGCCGGAATTTTGGGAGCGGCAATTACCGGTTCAGAAGAAGCAATTGCTATTCTTTTGGGATATGCGATGACCGATGACAGAATGTATTTGCATTATTCTCGTGGAGAAGAAATGGCGGCAGATGCTCTTGGTGCAGAATACATGAAAAAACTAGGATATGGCGTTGTTCCAATGATGTCTGTATTTGAATACTTCAAACAGATGGAAATTATGAATGGTTCTGCGGGGCTGCCGATATATGTAAGAAGCCATCCGAAATCCTCTGATAGAATTGATGCGTTACGGAGAAAAAACTCTTCAAGTGAGAGGCCTGCTCAATTAGCAAAATTAACAGAAAAGTATCATCGTGTTCAAATAAAACTAAAAGCATATCTTGGAAATGGTCTAGTAGAAACATCTGATAAGGACGCTTATTCGAAAGCAGTTTTGTATCATCGAACAGGAAGATATGATGAAGCGATATCAATTTTGCGAGATTTATTAAAAAAGAATCCTCACGATAAATATTATAAAGAAACGCTGGCTCAGATTTTTTATGAAAACGGAAATTTAGAGGAATCGATAAAACTTTACAGCCAAATTTACGCGAACAGTTCAAATATTTTAATCAAGATAGCTTACGCAAGAGCATTAATTGCTGCAAACAAGAAAATTGATTTGGCTATTAGAATTTTGGAAAGCGCAAAATATCAGGAAAGATTCGAAAGCGAAATATATAGATTGCTTGGTAAAGCATATGGAATGAAAAAACGAGAGGGAGTGGCTTTATATTTCCTAGCTCAAGAACAAATGGTACTACGATGCTACGCTAAAGCATTAGAGCTGATAAAACAATCTTTGACCAAATTGAATCCCAAAACCGAACAATCATATATCAAAAAAGCGAAAGAATTAGAGAAGATTGTAGAGAGAATGAGAAGAGAATAATCGGGGCAATTGCCTTCTGGCTGTCATTTTACGAAATTCTGCGCGAGACTAAACAAATTGAAGAAGTTTTCAGATGTCGCTGTTGCAATTGCATCTACGGTTGTCTCACGAAGTTCAGCGATTTTTTCGGCAACTAACGTCACGAAAGCCGGCTCGTTCATTTTTCCCCTGTGCGGAACAGGAGCTAAAAACGGCGAATCTGTTTCTATAAGCAATCTATCGAGCGGGACATATTTTACTACGTCTTGCAATTCGGTGGCTTTTTTATAGGTAACAATTCCCGATATTGAAACGTAGTATCCAAAATCCAAAACCTGTTTTGCGAATTCACGACTACCGGAAAAACAGTGCATAACGCCCTTAACTTTCGGATATGTGGTGAGTATTTCGACGGTGTCATCAAACGCATCTCGCGAGTGAATTGAAACGGGCAGATTATGTTGTTGCGCTAATTCCATTTGCAAATGAAATAACTTTTGCTGCTCTGTTTTATGCTCTTCATCATAATGATAATCGAGTCCGATTTCTCCGATACCAACGACTTTTTTTACACAATTCTCGTTTATAATTCGCAGAATTTCATCATCTTTATAATTATCGGTGTGATATTTTGCTTCCAGCGGATGAATACCGACCGTACGAAAAATATTTTCGTATCTGTCGGATATATCGCGCAGTCTTTCTATATCCGATAATTTTGTACCGATATTAAGCATATATTTCACATTGGCTTCAAACGCGCGCTGAACGATAAGCTCCGTCAGATTCTCGATATCTTGCGGAACGAACGGAGCTCCTATGTGCGTAACATCCAAATGACAATGCGAATCGATGAAAAACATTACTTCTCTCTCGGGAATAACGGCGCAGGCGCCACAAAATCCGTATCGGTAAAGCGCACATTCATTTCTTCAAAAGACTTACCTGTCGTATTAATATACGCGAATATCTTTTCTGCAGTGCTCGGCATAAACGGAGCGATACCGAATCCGATAGCCCTTATTGCCTCACACAGTACCGTCAGAACCTTGTTCAACTTAACCGTATCGGACTTGGCTAACTTCCACGGCTGCATATCATTGACGAACTTGTTCGATTCCGAAATCAACTCCCAAACGGTTAAAAGAGCCGCGTGTAAATCTTGTTTATCAATCAGCGGACGCAATTTTTTTACGAGTTCATGCGAATGCTCAAACAGAACTTTTTCTTCCGCATCAAAATCATAATCGACCGTTAAATGTCCATTGAGTTTCTGAATGAACGCCAGAACTCTTTGAACCAAGTTTCCCAAATCGTTGGCTAGGTCGTACGAAATGCGATTTTGCAAAGCGGCTTCCGAAAAATCTCCGTCTTCACCAAAGCGAACTTCTTTAAACAAAAAATACCGCAACTGATCGAGTCCGTACTTTTCTGCCATTTGCCAAGGCGATACGACATTGCCGATAGACTTGGACATTTTCTGACCTTCACTTGTCCACCAACCGTGAGCGAAAATTCGTTTCGGCAAAGGCAATCCCGCCGACATTAAAAACGCCGGCCAATACACTGCATGGAATCGCAGAATTTCTTTTCCGACGATGTGTATGCACTCTTTCATCATGTCATCAATCGGTTTATCCGGAAATCCCAGCGACGTGATATAGTTTGCCAGAGCATCTATCCAAACGTACATAACGTGCTTTTCGTCATTTGGAACGGGAACTCCCCAATCGAATTTCGTTCTTGAGATGGATAAATCTTTCAGACCACGTTTTACGAAGCTTATAATTTCGTTTCTGCGACTTGCCGGTGCAATAAAATCAGGATTTTTTTCATACAGATCTAACAATTTATCCTGATACGCAGACAATCTGAAGAAATACGACTCTTCTTCCATCCATTCTACGGTGCCACCACTCGGTGCTTTTCCGTCTACGATTTCGCTTTCCACAACGAAGGTTTCATCGCGCGGATCATACCAGCCGGAGTATTTATCCTTATAGATATCATGTTCCAGCAACTGCCAGAACTTCTGTGCGGATTTAATGTGACGCTCTTCAGTAGTTCTAATGAAATCATCATTGGAAATATTCATCAGTTTAGTCATATCTCGGAATTTCTGAGATATCATATCGCTATATTGTTGAACAGGTATTCCTGCTTTTTCGGCGGAACGAGCTACTTTGACACCGTGCTCATCTGTACCCGTCGTAAAACGAACATTAAAACCGTCTAATCTCTTGAAACGCGCAATTACATCCGCAGAAGCACTCGCGTAAGCATGACCGATGTGTGGCTCTCCGTTTATATAATATATCGGAGTCGTAATATAAAAATTCATAATAATGTTTCAACCTTTTCTATTTAATTTTACCGCAACAGTGTTTGTATTTCAGTCCACTACCGCATGGGCACAACGCATTACGTGAAACGGCGAATGGATCAGAATCATCTTTTACATCTGCTTCGGTTAGTTCGGGAGCAACGCCTGTATCTTTCTCCAAAACTGCTTCCTCTATCTCATCAGGTGCAGTTTGAGAGAGTTCGAACAGCGACAGGATTTTCACGGTTTCTTCTCTGATTGTACGAGACATATTTTCGAACATGCCGAACGCTTCCTGCTTATATTCATTCAGCGGATCACGTTGTCCGTACGCGCGCAAATTGATGCCCTGACGCAACCTGTCCAAATTCAGCAAATGCTCTTTCCAGTATTGGTCGATTAAACGCAACAGAACTGTTCTTTCCATGTACTTCATCATATCACGAGAGTACTTTTCTTCCTTGCGCTTCATCTTGGCGGTGACGTCTTCGAAAATAATATCGACAGCATTTTCTCTCGACATATTCTCGCCTTTATTCAGCATAATATCTGCGCCGAAGAAGTTCGCCAACTTATCGTTAATCGTCTGATAATCCCAGAATTCCGCAGGAGTATTCTCAGGAACAAGTCCAAAGATAATATCGTTGATGACTTCCAAACGCATATCGTTAATATCTTCGCCAAAATCTTTATTTTCGTCCATCAAATCATAACGTTGACCATATATGACTTTTCTCTGGTCATTCATGACATCATCGAACTTCAACAGATGCTTTCTGATGTCGTAGTTTCGCGCTTCAACACGCATTTGCGCTTTTTCCAACGCCTTATTGACCCAAGGATGGGTAATCGCTTCGCCTTCCTCGATGCCAAGTTTTTTCAGTGTGGCGTCGAGTTTTTCAGCTCCGAAAATACGCATTAAGTCATCTTCCAAAGATAAGAAGAATTTAGATGCACCAGGGTCTCCCTGACGTCCCGAACGACCGCGCAACTGGTTATCAATACGACGGCTTTCATGACGTTCCGTTCCGATAACGTACAAACCACCGGCTTGACGTACTACTTCGGCGTCTTCCTCTATCTCTTTAGCGATTTTCTCTTCCATTTGTTTGCGAATTTCCGGATCTTCAACTCCTATTAACTCACGAGCCAAACGCATCTCTAAGTTTCCGCCGAGTTTGATGTCGGTTCCGCGTCCCGCCATGTTTGTCGCGATTGTTACCGCCCCCGACTTACCAGCATCAGCGATAATTTCTGCTTCGATATCGTGATATCTCGCGTTCAAAACATTGTGAGGAATATTCGCTTTTTTCAGAAGAGAAGACAGTAATTCAGATTTTTCAATGCTGACAGTACCTACCAATACAGGCTGTTTTCTCGCGCGACATTCGTTAATCAATTTGATGATAGCCGCGTATTTTTCCTTTGCGGTCCTATAAACTTCATCATCCAAATCTTTTCTGGCGACAGGAACGTTTGTCGGAATCACCAACGTTTCAACCTTATAAATTTCCGATAACTCTTGGGCTTCAGTTGCCGCTGTACCGGTCATGCCTGATAGCTTCTTGTACATTCTGAAGAAGTTTTGGAATGTGATAGACGCCAGTGTTTGATTTTCCATCTCAACTTTGACGTGCTCTTTGGCTTCCAACGCCTGATGTAAACCATCGGAGTATCTACGTCCTTCCATCATACGACCCGTGAACTCGTCAATGATTATGACTTTATCGTCCTTAACGATGTAGTCGACATCTCTCTTAAACAAATGATGAGCTTTTAATGCGTTGTTTACGTAGTGTACCATCGAAATATTTTGAATGTCGTATAAGTTTTCTGTTTTCAGCAATCCCGCTTCGTTCATTAATTGTTCAATATGAACGTTACCCGCTTCGGTGAAAGTAATGGTGCGCTGTTTTTCATCGATTTCGTAATCTTCCTTCACCAATTTAGGAATGACGGCGTTAACTTTTACGTACAAATCCGCCGAATCTTCTGCTGCACCTGAAATAATCAAAGGCGTACGAGCCTCATCGATTAAAATACTGTCTACCTCGTCGACGATTGCGTAGTTGAACGGGCGCATGACCAATTCGGACGAATAGAATTTCATATTGTCGCGCAAATAATCGAAACCGAGT
>CAMNGH010000012.1 GCA_946538065.1 uncultured Holosporaceae bacterium | reverse complement strand
ATGTGTTCACTAAATCCTCAAAACCCTTTTCCGTTTGTGAAACAGAACCGTAAGAGACGACAAATTGCAACTCTACGCTGTTGTCAGGAACTTGCGTCCAAAAATCTGCTGCTCCACGCTGCCACTTAATTTTTCTGATATCTTCTTCCATGAATTTATTCCCAAATTTGTATTACAGATAGTCGTTACTGACTAACGCCTATTTAAGTCCGACTTTCGACTTATAAACTATAATCAACACAGTAACTGCTCCGCATGTTACGAATGATAGAGCTGATCCGATTAATAGAATATAATCTTTATGAATATATCCGTGTAAAACGGTGAATAACTGAATTGCATTAAAACCAGTAAAGGCTAACAAAGACTGTCCTTGTGAACTTTTAGTTTTATATATTTCTCTTGCCTGAGGAATAAAAAGTACAGCGTTGGCAAACAACCCACAAGCGAAAACAAATTCAATAATTTGCGTTAAAAAACTGCTTTCCATAACATATCCACCACCAAAACACAATTGTAGGTTAGCGCATTTTTATAATTGAAACAACTCGATTTTATTAAACTTCTTCATGAAAGGACTAAACTAAGCGTATCAAACGAAGAGACCTATATAATAAAGTTTGTGTGTTCTTGGAAATTACTTCGTCAATATATTTGTCAGCAGGTTAATGTCCTCAGCAAGGCTGGTGTCTTCCTTCGTCGCTTGTTCTATTTTTCTGACGGCGTGTAGTACTGTTGTATGGTCGCGACCGCCAAAGTTTCTGCCGATTTCAGGAAGAGAAAGAGTAGTAAGTTTCTTTGCCAGATACATCGCGACTTGGCGAGGGAGTGCAACTTGACGCGCACGACGTTCAGAGAACATATCTCCGAATTTGATGGAATAATGAGCAGCGACTTTCTTTTGAATATCTTCAACTGAAATTTTTCGGTCGCTTGTGCGAAGCAAATCCGCCAAAGCCTCTCTTGCGCTTTCAACTGTTACCTCACGCCCGATAAACATAGCATTTGCGACTATGCGGTTAAGCGCGCCTTCTAACTCTCTAATGTTCGACGTCACTTTATGAGCGATAAATTCCAGTACCTTATCGGGAATTTTAACTGAGAACGACGCTGCCTTCGATTGAAGTATTCCTAAACGCAATTCATAAGTCGTCGGGTGAATATCGGCAACGAGCCCCCATCCTAGCCTGGATTTTAATCGTTCTTCTATTCCATCTAAATCAGACGGAGATTTATCCGCAGACACAATTACCTGTCTGTTATTGTCTACCAGTGCGTTAAAGGTATGGAAAAACTCTTCCTGCGTGGAATCCTTGCCGCAAATAAACTGAATATCATCAATCATCAAAACATCAAAAGCGCGAAACTGCTCTTTAAATGCCATAGTATCTTTGTATCTGACCGATTTGATGAAATGATACATAAACTTTTCAGCAGACATGTACGCAACTTTTCTGTGCGGAAAGCGCGACTTAATGCTCCATGCAATAGCATTCATCAAATGTGTCTTACCGAGTCCAACTGAACCATACAAAAACAAAGGATTGAATGCGACTTTGTCGGATTCCGCCACTCGTTGGGCTGCTGCGTAAGCCAGCTCGTTTGGTTTTCCGACGACAAAATTTTCAAACGTTAATTTCGGATCAAGCGGAATACTAAAATCGAAGTTTCTCTCAACAGGGGACGATTCAGAAGAAACGAGCGGTTCGATGTTTTTTCGCTGCGCGCTCGATAACGCAACCGATATATCTATAGCTCGAATTTTGTTGTTTTCAGCCTGACATAAATCAAGAATTTTCTCCGAATAATTATTAACGACCCAATCGCGTAAAAACATACTTGGTGCGTTAATGTACAGCGTACCGGAAACAAATTTGTTAACTGATAAAGGAGAAATCCAACTGTTGACTACGGCTCGACCGAGCTCTGTTTGTAGCTTCCGATAAACAGATCTCCATAATTCTTCTAACTCAAAGTTATCCACGAATACCTGCCCATCGGAAGCAAATTTTATTTTGCTGCTTTTAACATTTTATTTAAGCGTGATACTTTACGCGCCGCTGCATTTTTATGCAGAACGCCTTTTGTTACGCCTTTTTGAATTTCAGATTGTGCCTGAGAAAAAGCCGCTGTTGCATCGCCATCGCTTAATGCAGCAATAAATTTCTTAATGAAAGTCTTAATACGGCTCATTCTGTCCGAATTTCTATCTGTTCTCTTCTCGCTTTGTCTGATTCTTTTCAAAGCTGATTTATGATTTGCCATTTTACTCCTACATATTTCTGCAAATTAAAATTAACCTCTAACGGAAAGACTATCAAAATACTTCGATAAATCTTCCAGCAGAAGTTTATCAGAAAAGATAGGATGTTCAACTACCTTTTCATTTTTATCTCGACATTTTTGTAAAACTACATGTTTTACTCCCATCGAGGATATTTCTTTCAAAACCTCAACTATAGACGAGGTTTCTATAGACTCGTGCAAAGTCATTCTAACTTCAAAATCGACATTAGATGCAATTAAAATTTCTAAACTTTTGCGCGCCAAGTCTCCCTGGTTCGAAACGCTAACAATCTTGTCGTAATCTTTGAACGAATGTTTTACGTCAAATCCCACCCAATCGAGAGAGGAAACTATTCTTGCTAATTTGTTCGGGAAGGCGCCTGCCGTATGTAGTCCGACCTTAAAACCCATTTTCTTAACATCTGCGATTGCATCGCCCAATGCGTCTTGCAATAAAGGTTCACCACCGCTGAACACAACAGCTTCCAACAAACCTTTCCTGCTGCTTAATAAATTCAAAATATCTTCCCAAGGAAGAGACTCCTTCGGAAGAATCGATTGCAAATGCTGATTATGACAATACTTGCAACGCCAAGTGCATCCTTGCAAAAATATTACAGCCGCTAAATGTCCCGGATAATCAACGGTTGTCAGGGAAACTATTCCCCCGACAAGTAACTTCTGATCCATTATTTACAGCAAGACTCCATGGACTCGCACGTTAGTTTTTCGCTGAAATGGACTCTCTCAGCATGCTCGCCCTTTTTACCGACGTTGAAGTAAGAAACAGGACGATGATATCCCATCACTCTTGTCCAAACTTCGCACTGCTGACGCTCTTCGTCTTTTACTTCGATTCCGTCTATAATCATATTTCCCTCCGTTACTGTGAAAATTATTACATACTTTCCTTAGCAAATTCAACTAATTAGATTGCTTTTGTACTTTCATTTCACTTTTCTTTCTCGCAACTATTTCATCATCACATTTTGGACAGAACGGGTGCTCGCCCGCAATATATCCATGTTTAGGGCAGATGGAAAAGGTCGGAGTGATTGTGAAATAAGGCAATCTAAAGTTTTCTACAACTTTCTTAACCAATTTCCCGCATACTTCAGCACTGGAAACTCGCTCATTCATGTACAAATGCAACACGGTTCCGCCGGTATATTTTTTCTGCAAATCATCTTGCATTCTGAGAGCCTCAAACGCGTCTTCAGTATAATTTACCGGCAACTGACTCGAGTTTGTATAATAAGGCATTTCAGGAGTGCCTGCTTGCAGAATATCCGGATAACGTTTTTTGTCTTCTTTAGCGAAACGATAGGTCGTTCCTTCTGCCGGAGTTGCTTCAAGGTTATACATGTTGCCTGTTTCCGCCTGGAACTGCAATAACGTCTCTCTAATTTTATCGAGGAATCTCAACGCCATATTATGACCGTATTCCGTTGTGATATCATGTTGGTCATTCGTAAAGTTACGAATCATTTCGTTAATACCATTTACGCCGATTGTCGAGAAATGATTGCGTAATGTTCCGAGATATCTCTTCGTAAACGGGAAAAGGCCGTTATCCATATACAATTGAACGACTTTTCTCTTAATTTCCAAACTCGTTTTTGCGTAATTCATCAGCTCTATTAATCTGTTGAAAAGCGCTTCTTCATTGCCTTTATACAGATAACCTAATCTTGCGCAGTTGATTGTTACGACACCGATAGAACCTGTTTGCTCTGCTGAGCCGAACAAGCTGTTGCCTCTCTTCAGAAGTTCTCTCAAATCCAACTGCAAACGACAACACATAGAACGCACCATCGCCGGCTTCAAATCGGAATTGACGAAGTTTTGGAAATAAGGCAAACCGTACTTCGCGGTCATTTCAAACAGATACTTTGCGTTTTCGCTTTCCCAAGGAAAGTCTTTTGTGATGTTGTAAGTTGGTATTGGGAAAGTGAATACTCGACCTTTTGCATCACCCTCAGTCATAACCTCGATATACGCACGGTTTAGCATATCCATTTCTTTCTGCAATTCTCCGTACGTGAAATCGACTTCTTTTCCACCAACCAAAGGTACTTTGTCTTTCAAATCGTCAGGGCATACCCAATCGAAAGTCAAGTTTGTAAACGGAGTTTGTGTTCCCCATCTTGATGGCACATTTAAATTATAAATGAATTCTTGAATACACTGCTTTACTTTGTCGTAACTTAAGCCGTCTTTGCGAACAAACGGAGCTAAATACGTATCAAACGAACTGAATGCTTGAGCTCCTGCCCACTCGTTTTGTAGCGTTCCGAGGAAGTTTACCATTTGTCCGACGGCGCTTGATAAATGTTTAGGCGGTCTTGCTTCGGCTTTACCTATAACACCGTTGAAGCCTTCGTTTAACAACATGCGCAAAGACCATCCCGCGCAATATCCGGAAAGCATGTCTAAATCGTGAATATGAAAATCGCCATTTCTGTGAGCCATGGCAACATACTCCGGATAGACTTTGTTAAGCCAATAGTTCGCGACCATTTTTCCGGAAATATTCAGAATCATTCCGCCGAGAGAGTACCCCTGATTGGCATTAGCATTTACTCGCCAGTCCAAACGATCGAGATATTCATTTACAGATAAGACGACATCTACGAGATTCTTTTTGTCTTTTCTGATTTCGCCACGTTTTTCACGATAAACGATATACGCTCTTGCTGTTTTGAAGTAGTTTTCACTTATCAAAACCTCTTCGACGATATCTTGTATTTGTTCGATGTCCGGAGTCTCATTACTGTATTTGTGTTTCAAAATCTTTACGACCTTGAACGTAATATGTCTCGCATCTGCTTCGGTAAATTCTCCTGTCTCAGCTCCCGCTTTTTTGACTGCATTTACGATTTTTTCAGAGTCGAACGCAACTTTCGCTCCGTTTCTTTTTAAAACGAATTGTGGCTCTTCAAAGTTATGACAATCACCCATCTGAGAAACAGACATTTAACTCTCCCCGCTCTAAAAAATAAATTAAATTATTAACAAAAATAGCTTAACCTTTGAGGGTAAAACCGTTTTCTAATCTGAAGGTAGTCTACCACGATTAAATACGAAATGTCACCTATAGTTTTAAAATTTTATGCATACAATTTTACATAAACACGCCCTTTTTGGATTTTGAGGATGTGAGACTTTAATTGTGTCTTTGGCAATGCAAAATAACGAGACAATTAGAAAAATCTAATTTTTTTTGCTTGTGACAATTAGAAAAACACGCTATATATTACGTTGTATGGGGTAGGTATCGTAGTTACGCAAGTTTTTATGTTGAGTTGAAAGGTAAGATTGCAAAGTGCGATTTTATCGAAAATTTTATGGAGGAATATATGAAAAAGTTATTTTTTGGACTAATATTTTTAACATCAATTAATACTACTGAAGCTTTATCTGATCAATCAGAATTCTGGACAAATAGGAGTGATTCTGGTGTGAACGGACAGCGAGAAGTTGTCTCGTCGGACGGGGGAAGTACAATGGAGACTTCAAGCGGGATTTTTAGGGCTGATAGCAGAACACGAACGGAAGCGCAAAGAGCTCTAGATGAAGTTCTAGCGACAATAGAAGAAACGGAAGCGCGAGCGCAAAGAGCTCTAGAGGAGTTCTTCGCGGAAGCAGAAGAAATAGAAAAAAGATATGAGCGAGAGCAAAGAGCCACAGATGAGTTTCTCGTAGGAATAGGGGAGTTATCACCGCAAAGTGATGTTGCGTTAGAAGCGCCGGCTAATATCAGAAGGCGTACAGGGGAGACAACTGAAATATTGGTAGAGCGTCACAGCAGGGATAAAGTTACTTACACATGCCCAAAGGGACATACATTTGAGATGGAACCGAGCCGAATAACTTGGGTTTTGAAGAGTAAATCACCGACTTCTGCTAATGTGGAATGTTTTTGTCCTGAATGTAATAAGCAAAACACATGGCGAAAAATTAGAAAATATGATTTGGACGGAAATTTTATAGCTGAATATGATTCGATAATAACGGCTGCCAGAGCTTTCGCGGATCAAAACGGCGAGGAAGTAGCAAACGTATACAGACGTCTAACTTTTGCTATTGCCCCAAACGGAACCTCCCAATATGGCGATTTTATCTGGCGTAGGCCCGATGGAGAAATCGCACGTCATAGAGGGCTTGTGCGACGTGAGCGTCCAGATATTTATAGAGAGATGAAGGCAGGGAAAAATAAAAATGTAAACATAAAACGGATTACTATGGGGGCAAGGAAAGAAGTGTATTTTAAATGTTCAACATGTGGACACCGTTATAAAATGCCTGTAGCGCAAAGGACTAATCAAGGAGGGGGATGTCCAGATTGTGCTCTCGGGTTAAGAGGACGCGCCGTTAGTACCAAGGGAAGTTTTTTCTCTTCAATAAAAAAAGCAGCCGCGGATAAGGGGATTAATGAAAATACGATCTTTAGGCACAGTGATGGACGACCTCTTTCAGATGGAACTGTCGTTACAGTACATCCGAATCTTAATAATATGCCGGTTATCGAAATAAAAGAGGATGGTGCAGTAGTTCATCATCCATCTATAAAGGAAGCAGCTAAACAAAGTAGAGTTAGTATACCAGAGATTCATCGTTCTATGAATGATGTTACACATGAAGCCATAGATAGGCGGGGAAGCTTTTGGATAGCAGATAGTTGCCCGCTTGTCGAAATACGAAGTGATGGCAAAATACTCAGCCATCCATCCATAGGACAAGCGGCTCTACACTGTAAAGTTGGTATAAAAGAAATTTATAGTTCTGTAAGAAGTGAGACTCATAGGATTAAAGATAGGCAAGGAAGCATTTGGATAGCAGACAATTGTCCGGTTTATAAAATGATAGTAGACGGAAAAGAAGAAGATAAAGGTAAAACTCGTAAGTACCCTTCTATGCGAGAAGCCGCTGGTGAATTGCGAATAGACATTTCAGAGATTTACAATTCTATTTATGATGGGGCTGAGGATTCTAAGGGTAATATGTGGTTAACAGATGAGACATTCGAGGCTTTAGGCTATCATTTTGTTTCCAAAAAATAATCAGCGTATTTTTGTAGTACGACTAACGGGATGCTTGTATCACTAATAATATTAGATGCAAGCATTTCCGTAATGCACTACTCATTAGTTAATTTTTCCGGAGTTTTGTTGTTTACATAAATTCCGGGAGCGTTACGCAAAAATTCTTTAATTGCCGGCGGGGTTATCATTTCGCCCATCATTGGCTTTATCCATTCAAACCAGTCGTTCCACCAAGACCCAGCAATTTCGGTCGCTGTATCAAGCCATTCTTGAGCAGTTTTTGTTGTTTTATCATTAATCCAATAGCAATATTTCTTCTTAGCTGGAGGATTAACAACACCAGCGACATGTCCTGAACCCCCAAGTACAAAACGTACGTTGTTATGAAACAGTTTTAAACTATCGAAAGTCGCCTGCCATGGTACTAAATGGTCTTTCTTCATCGATATCATGTATAACGGTGTTGTGATTTTGGTTAAATCTAAAGGCACTCCGTACATTTTAAGTGTGCCTGTTTTTAGCAGATTATCTCTATATAAGTCCTTTGCAAGAAATGATTGCATAGATTCTGTCAGATTAGTTGGATCTGAATTCCAAAACAGGATTTCATGTGCAGGAGGTTTTTTCCCGAGCATATAGCTGTTAACGAAATACCGCCAAATCATATCCTTCGCTTTTAACGCGCTGAACGTGTTATACATAACATGTCCGTCTAGAACCCCTTTTTCCTTCATTTGAGAAGTAATCGCCGAAAGATAATTTTCTGCCATGAATATCGCCATGTCTCCGGCATGTTCGAAATCAAGAAGCGTTGTAAGTAATGTCGCCGATTCTATATTCGCTTTTGGACGTTTTTTACATAACGGGCTTGCGAGATATGCGAGGAAACTCGAAATTAGTGTGCCACCAACGCAATAACCAAGAGTGTGAATGGATTTCGATTTGGTTATATCATAGATTTTATCAAGAGCAGCCAGCAAACCTTCAAATGCATAATTTTCGAATCCTTTGTGCCTATACCTTTTATCAGGATTAACCCACGAAATCATAAAGACAGTAAAACCTTTATCAACTGCCCATTTCACGAAAGAAGACTGTTCATTTAAGTCTAATATATAAAACTTATTTATCCACGGCGGTACGAATAATATTGGTTTCGCAAATACTTTTTCTGTCGTCGGTTCATATTGAATTAATTCGATAATATCATTTTGATAAATGACTTTTCCCGGAGTAACGGCGATATTTTTTCCCACTTCAAACTGTTCTCTGTCGTTAGTAGATATCGCTCCCTTTTTTATATCCTCCATAAACATTTCAAATCCTTTTTTGAAATTTTCTCCTTGAGTATCGAGTGTTTCTTTCAAAACTTGAGGATTTAAAAACGGGAAATTATCAGGAGACATCATGTCTATATATTGCTTTGTGAAGAAACGCGCACTATGAACTAACTTCGGATCAACACCTTCCAGTCCATCGATAGTATCTAGTAACCATTGCGAAGTTGTTTCGTGAAATTTACGGGCAAAAAGCATCATCGGGTTGTTTTCAAAAGCATCTTCTTCGAATTTGTTTTCTTTATCATTGTACTTCAGGTTAATACAGCCGTCGTCTTTGTTGCATATTTGTTTTACAAAAGACTTCTGCAATTCCAGTAAACGATTAAGCAAATCTTGCTGAGCGTCTTCTATTTTTTTCGGTTGCGATGCCAATTGCTGTCCGACTTTTAAAAACGACAGCATCGCTATTTGCGGGTTTAATACAGCAAATTGAAATAAATCCAAACTTTTCAAAAAAGCAGAATAATCATTACCGGAATTATCAGTCATAATACTCTCCTTACTTAACAATCATAAAATATCCCAAAAAATACAGAAAAAATATATGCAAATAAAATTAAAAAATAATAAAGAACAGAGAATCTCTGAAACATTTACCAAAAGTTAAGTTTTGTCTCCTAATATTAAAAAATATTTTACGAAAAGGAATGCAATATGAAAAAATTCATAACAGTAACGCTGTTGATTTTAATATATCATGTGGCTTTGGGGATGAGTTCGGATATCATTTGCAGATATCAAAATGAAGAAGGATATCCAATTCCTCTTTATACCGTCAGTGGTCATATGACACCGATGGGGCAGATGTATCCGTTGGCTGTTGCTGCGCATGCTTATAACGGGGAAAACTATTTCGGCCCTGCATTTTGCGCAGATTTCGATATGACTGCAGAACGAAAAGCCCACTTTGCTGAGCTCCTGCATACAGATATTACTGCAGATATGTGTACTTTAACTATTCAGACAGCAGAAAGCGCATGTTATCCAAATGAAGAGGTTGCGCTTAAGCCACAATGGGCGTTTTTACAAAATATTCCACTTACAACGTCGAGTTTTGACGTAGGAAGTACAGTTGAATGTCACGTGGTTGTTGCTGATGACACAGAAATTCGGACGCTTTATTTCCCGCCAACTTACATAAATATTCATGGTGATTCAGATCCTTATGTGTACAGATTATCATGTAACACTCATAACCTTGGGTTTAACGCGACAGATGGTAAAACAAGGGGCATTTTTTACAGTGTAAAATTCAGCGGAGGAAAAGGTTTTGCAGAATCACTGAATGGTCAAAGCCGAGTCGGATTGCTAGTATTGAACGGACAACCGCTTGTAGTTTCAAATGAAAGACTTAATTCTTGTCTCGGTAAACCAATAAGCTCACTTGGTTCGGCTATACCTCCGTGTGGTTGCGACGAAGCACTAACGGTTTTGGGAATAAGGTAATATGCAATACCTTGACGAAAAAATTCCCGCGGTTATACTTGTTAAGTTATTAGATAAAAGGAATATCCATGGAAAAAGAAAAGGCACTTGATGCTGCTTTGGCACAGATAGAGAAGGCGTTTGGTAAGGGTTCTATTATGAAACTCGGTCAGCATGGAAGTGTCGAGGATGTTGATACTATTTCGACAGGTTCCATAGGATTAGATATGGCGCTCGGTATTGGCGGGTTTCCAAGGGGGCGTATCATCGAGGTGTTTGGTCCTGAAAGCTCGGGAAAAACGACATTGGCTTTGCACGCCGTTGCTGAAGCCCAGAAAAAAGGCGGAGCGTGTGCGTACATTGATGCTGAGCATGCGTTAGATCCTGTTTACGCGAAGCATGTCGGAGTGGATGTGGATTCGTTGATTTTGTCTCAGCCGGATACAGGTGAGCAGGCTCTTGAAATCGCAGATACATTGGTGCGTTCAGGCGCAATCGACGTTTTGGTTGTCGACAGCGTTGCAGCTTTAGTTCCGAAAGCTGAAATCGAAGGCGAAATGGGCGATTCGCACATGGGATTGCAGGCAAGGTTAATGAGCCAAGCGTTGCGCAAGTTGACGGCAACAGTCGCAAAATCAAATTGTATTATGATTTTCATCAACCAAATCAGAATGAAAATCGGTGTGTTTTTTGGCAATCCTGAAACAACAACGGGCGGTAATGCTCTGAAATTCTACGCTTCAGTGAGATTAGATATTCGCAGAGTCGGAACGTTGAAAGAGAAAGAGCAAGTTATCGGCAATCAGGTGCGTGTAAAAGTTGTAAAGAACAAAGTCGCTCCACCGTTTAAAGTTATTGATTTCGATATTATCTATGGAGAAGGTATTTCCAAAACTGGCGAATTACTCGACATCGGCGTAAAAATCGGAGTAGTTGAGAAGTCGGGTGCATGGTATTCCTTCGAAGGTAATAAAATCGGGCAAGGCAAAGAGGCCGCACGCCAGTATTTGAAAGATAATCCTGCTGTCGCAGACAAGATAGAAGCGATGATTCGTAATAACGGAGATTTAGTCTCTGAAGCAACTGATGTCATAGTTGAATAAATGTATTCATGGCGTGGGCGCAAAGTTCACGCCGTTTTTGTATCAAAATTTTTGTTTTTTCGCGCCATAACTAAAAATTAACTTTTTTTCGATACGATATTCGAGAGGATATTTGAGGCTTCGTTGTGTTCGAAAGGATTACAAAAAAGTTAAAGAAAAATCGTGGCTATGTCTTGATACTTGTTGCTATTGCGCTTCCTATTTTTTTCTGGGGCGTGAATTATCTCGTTAAGAGAGATAAACTTTCTCATGACGAGGCTATAAAAACTGCAGCCGCTGGTGCAGTCGGTTCTGCTGTTTTAGAAACATATAAACCAGAAACCAAATGGGATGCTCAAAAGGCAACAGTGTATGCAGCAGCGGCGCAAGCACTAAACGATAAAGCTTACAGTTTGTCGCACAAAATGCTTGTAAATCCGAAGAACCAAAAAGATTCCAATCTATCACTGACATACACAACCGAAGGCATAATTTGTAAATGTCCATGCATAGAGAGAATGGCAACGGTTTATAATGCTAAATGTAATGTTGATATAGTCCTGACGATTCCGACAAATCATGCAGCTAATACGACAAAAAATACGAATGCTGATGCGTTAATAGATGCTTCAAGTGAAAGCGCATCTTCGACCCCGATAAAAATCGTAGCAACAGCATACAGTGATTTTTTGCAAAATAATTTTACACATATCAACGGCGTCGCTGTTGGATTAGTCCCGTATTCAGCGAAAATAACAGTACCATCGAATCGAAGTACTTGGACAATAACAATACAAAACCTTTTGACACAAGATGCGACAAGATTAAGGCAAGCGTATGTTTACTCGTCAGATGGCCAGCTTGGGGGACAGATATTAAACAGCGGTTACTCTTGGGGAAGTGGAAATAATAATTACGGTATAATGAGTAGATATGGTACTGATGGCATGGGAACGGCCGGTGTTGAAGTACTATCAACTGATAGTCCTACACAAAATAAAGATAAGTTCCGCAGAATGAATTTAAATCCATGCTATTTAGGATATTGCAATTTATTGGCAGGAGCTTGTGAAAAGGAGTGTACAACGTATCAATCGAATCCGTATCCTATTATTGAATTAACGGATGATGTTTCAAGTGTTATTGATAAGTTGAATAATTTTAAACCAATAAATGATACTAAAAATAAATCAAACTTCTTATTCCTGCCTGTTTTATGGGCTCGAAATTTGTTAAGTGATTGGACAAGCCATCCGTCAGATAACAATGCCTCTCATCCAAAAAGACCGGATAAGAAAAAAGTTGTAATTTTACTTGTAAATGCTCCGGATAATTTTGCGCCAGGCGAATTAACATATCTCGGATTTGCAAATGATGCGGCGGAAATATCTATGCTTGAGTCTGATGTAATAGATTTCAATCATAAAATGACGCAAGGCACAAAAGGTATAATAAATTACAGTGGAAAAGGTAGTTATAGTGAAGAAAACAAACAGTTTATTTGTGACACAGGTGATGGAACATTGAGCTTTCCTAAAAAAGGGTTGGTAAAAGTAGTGGTAAAACCCGCTGGTGCCTGGCAAAAAGTGACAATAAACGGGACAACCGGTGTTGGAGCAGGGGATAACGCCGGCAGAATATGCCTATCTGGTAATAATCCTATTTTTGTTAATACTCACGGAACTTGTAATAAATTAACTTTAGAAAAAGACGGCGATATACCTACAAATTGGACTAGTACAACAGAAGAAACGCTTACAAGCAGATTAAGTGCTTATAGCACTGATAAATTTAATTTAGGAATAAGATGCCTGAGCACAAACAATTACGTAACAATAGGAACATCTTCTTCAGGAGTAATTGCATTTAATTCAACTGATGCCTCTGCGACAACCGTGACTTCAAAAATTCCCCGTACTAGTTATGTGAACCTTTTACCACGGCAAAGTCCATCTATATTATTCGCTAACAAAAAAGTAATGTTATTTGCTCCCAGCGGAGGATATTATTGCTGTACCTCGGATGATAATGGCAAAACTTGGACTTGTCAGGGTAGAACGGGTTCATATCCAGGAGTTTTAGGATTCGGTAATAAGCGGTGGATTGCTGGACAGGAAAGTATATATTACTCCACAGATAATGGCAAAACTTGGACTTTATGTGATAACACGCTCGGAAATATTTATGTAAAACCGGATAGTCTCAGTAGCGGATGGTATGGTGGTGAATATACAAACAATAAATTTCATGCTGTTAATTATAACGGAAAGGTCGCGACATCATCAAATGGTAGCAACTGGCTGGAAGTGCAATCATTACCTGCAAGTGCGAAATGCAGAAATATTACGTTATATGATAAAAAGTTGTGGTGTTTTTCTGCAGATGGAAAGAGATCATATTTTATAGATCCAAAATATTTAACTTCATCTTCAATTAAATTTTCGAATGTTAATAACAACTCGACGTATGGCGTAAAGAACAACGTTACATGTAATGTATCTGAACAACTGACTTTTTACATTGAACCTTCACAAATAGAGGATAGTAAAGATAAAAACGGAAATTATTACATAAGCTTAAATATGACGAACATCTGCCTTGTGTCTGCTGAAATTACGAACAGACCTTGCAGTTTGCGTCAGAGTGAGGTTTCTTACTCTAACCGTGTTGTAACATCGAAGTATGCTGCAGAACCATTTGAAATTACAGTAAAGCCAGGGATTACATCATCCCTTACAATCAGTGACAGTAAGGTCGGGAATAATGATACATATTCCCTAACCGCGGGAGAAAGTAAAACATTCGAATTTGATTATCTGAATGGATATATGGATAGCTATGAAACGTATACTGCGAATAATAAGACGAAGCAACGGCTAAAAGGAACACAAGCTCCTTATTTGAAATTGTCATACGCTTGTCGAAACGCTAATGTTAGTTATTCTATCACAGATAGAAGAATAAGATTCCAGGCTGGTACAAATGGTCACCAATGGTTCGATGAACAATTGAAGCACTCAGTTTCAACACGTGTAAGTGAACATGGATATCGAGCGGGAGGGGAGTACGTAGAAGACGAGGATTCGGTAGTTTTTTCATATGGAAAACGTATTTTTTGGAGTTGGGGTGACTACCTAACAGGTAAGCTAAAAATATATATAACTTCTCAGGGATATCAAGAGGTTCCTGCGCGAAATGCTTATTTAGAAATATCGATTGGTGAGGCTGAAAAAAACATAAAGAATGCCAATGAATGTTTTGTAGAACTACCCAAAGATAGAGATTTGGCAAACGGTGAAGTGGCAGTACCGGGATGGGAACCAACAGATATTGGAGTTATGGCCGAGCAAACAAACGAAAAATATTACAAACATAATTTTGTTTATAATTGGCTTTTCGAAGCTTCGGGAACACAGACTGTTAATCCGACTGGAGATTCGGGGAATGTAAGTTTTGTCGGCGCAGGCAAAGTAAAGCTAAAAGTACAGTCTACACTGTCCGATACTCCAACAATAACTTTGCAAAAAGCAGATGGTACTGAGGAAACGAAAGAAATCAATGAAGAAACAACATTAATAATAGATCCAAGCACTTACAAATTTGAACAAGAAAAAAAGTACGATAATGATGGATTCGGATACTTTGAATATAAGGTGTCATTAGGTTTAAGTGGTGTAGAAGTAAAGGACAAGAGCTTGTCTCAGCGCAAAACGACGTTATGTGCGTTGTATTCTAAAGTTGATGCTCCGATTAATTGCGCACATGTGGATTTTTCAAGTACAACTGGAGGAATCCCTACTACTAATACCAGTTCAATAACCTTTACTAACTCTAAAGTAAAATGGGTGGAGACTAAAAAAGCTTGGGTTGCAGCGGCTGCGGCAAATAAAACTAACGCAAGCTGTAAATTTACTTATACCGTCGCCTCTGACCCATTTTTGCAATTGGATTTTGATGAGATATCTCAATGGAAATTATCAACGGATTCTAGTGCCAAATATGTAGGTTCATTATGGCGTTGGTTTGGTACGGAAAATTCTAAAAGCTTTACGTTTAATACAACCAGCCCGGTTGCAAATTCACCGACATTTACATATGGCGGATATGCCCTTCTTTTAAACAGCATTCTATGGGCATACGGATATCAGCAGAGTCAAGAAGCTGAGGCCACCTCTCTAAACGATGGATTAGGTGCATTGACTGCAGAAGCTTGTACGAAGTTTAGTTATACGGAAAACGCAATTGCAGATGAGGTTTACCTTATAAAGTATAAGAATACTAGTGTTAATGCGTTGGATGCCTGTGCGAATAGCAAAAAAATATATGCTCCAACAACACTCAGTAAGTTGAAGAGTAACCTCAATACAATTGCTGCAGATATTAAAAAAGCTGCAGAGTATGAAGAGCCAAGAATAGTTATTAGTCCTCTGATGCCTGGATCAGAGTGAACAGCTGAACTCAAAACAGAGGATTAAAGCTCATCAATGAGTGAGCTTAATTTTCGGCGTTTGTGAGATTTTTTCGTGACAATATCCGTGCGAGATTTCGGTGTATTATATCCAAACGCTATGGACATAAAATCTTTCCACGCCATTGCCGGCAGAGTGCCGCCTGTTACAGCTGGTTTCATCGGCGAGTTGTCATCGTTACCTGCCCATACTCCGACCACAAGCGGATATGCGAATCCGATAAAACTAGCGTCTCGACTGTCGTTACTTGTTCCTGTTTTCCCATAAGCATCAATTGGTAATTTTGCTCTTTTTCCCGTGCCGCGGACAAGTAATTCTCGCATCATAGTTCTCATTTTTTCGCAAACCTCAGGGGCAACGACCATTTCTCCTTTTTTCTGATGGGCTCTGTATAGTTCTTTGCCTCGCTGATTTTTTATGCTGATAATGCCAAACGGAGTCATCTTCTCTCCGTTTTTCATAACGGTTCCGTAGCATGATGTCATTTCGAGCAAATTTACGCCACTTGCTCCGAGTGCAGATGCATAATTTCGACTTAATTCGCTCGAAATTCCCATTTGTGTAGCTTTATCAATTACGGTATCAATACCGACTTTTTGCGTTAATCTTACCGCGCAAGTATTTACAGATTTGATAAAAGCATCCATCAAAGAAATACTTCCAACACTTTCATAATGATAATTTCGAGGAGACCAGCTTCCTATTGTCAGTGGCATATCGCTTATTTGATCGTAAATGTCCATGCCATGCTCAAGTGCGGCTATGTATACGAAAAATTTGAATGCTGAACCAAAAGAACGTAAAGCGAGCGTACGATTATATTGGCTTGTGCTGTAAGTATGCCCGCCAACCATAGCTCTGACTGCGCCGGTTTTGTCGAGAGCAACTAATGCCATTTGTCCCGCGCCGTTTTTAAATCCGAAATCTTTTAGAGAATCTCGAATAACATAAGTTGCGTTTGTTTGGAGGCGAGAATCAAGAGTTGTTCGTACAATCAAATCGTCTGTATCTATTACGATTAAGTTTTGCATTTGTTCCAAAACCCAATCGGTAAAATATCTATTTTCATCAATTGGTGGAGAAAGCTTAAGTTTTTCTTTTTCCTGCATCGCCTCTTTCATTTCGGCTTCAGAAATGTATTTTTCTTCGAGCATTTTTGAAAGAACAAGTTTCGTGCGTTCATCAGATTTTGCGACATTATAAAAAGGCGAATATACTGTCGGAGATTTCAAAATGCCGGCTAACTTTGCGGCTTCATAAACAGTTAATTGCTTTGCACGTTTCCCGAAGAATTTATATGCCGCGGCGTCTATTCCGTATGCTCCTGAACCAAAATACACTCGATTAAGATAGATGGATAAAATCTGCTTTTTTGTGAATTTTTTCTCCAGCCACAACGCAAGAATGAACTCTTGAATCTTTCTTTTTATGGATTTGCTTTGCGATAAAAATAGATTCTTCGCTAGCTGTTGAGTTAATGTCGAACCACCTTGAACTATTCTGCGATTGATTAAGTTAATTCCCATTGCACGAATAATTCCCCAGAAATCGACACCTTTATGATGATAAAAACGGTGATCCTCTATTGCGATAACTGCGTTGGAAACATGTTTCGGTAAAGTATCAACTGTGACTACATTTTTGAATAAATCACCATAAGTCGCAATGTTTTTCCCATCGTACGATTCGAAAACTATACTCGCGCGTCGCCCTTTTGTTTCTAAGTGTTCTAGGTCTGGCATGTCATGAATGAAGAAAAGAAAGACGAAAAAGCCGATAACTCCGGAGAATATCAAAAACGAAAAAAGCAAAGGACGTAATCCTTTGCTTGTTCTCTTAAAAATTGTCTTCTTCTTGGCTGCCATTATGCATCCAAGTTTACAACGTTCAGCGCATTTTCCTGTATGAAATCGCGACGAGGTTCAACGACTTCTCCCATCAGCGTGGAGAATATATCGTCCAGCGATTCCAAATGTGCCAAGGTAACTTGCATAAGCACACGTGCGTTCGGATCAATTGTCGTTTCCCAAAGTTGCTCAGGGTTCATTTCACCCAATCCTTTGTATCGATTGATGGTAATACCTTTGCGTGCTTGCGCCATAAACTTTTCAAACAAATCAATTGGAGATTTCACGGTAATCGACGTGTCTTTTACTATTAATTCCGCCTGACCATGTAAAAACGCTGAAAAATGCTTGATGTCTTCAATTAAATTGTGAATTTCAGGCACCTCGAAAATGCTCTTTGATACTTCAAATGTTTCAGTTACGTTTCTTAGGGTTTTTCCGAAGATGTAATGATCTTCAGTCTCTTCCATTTTCCAATCGCCATAATCGATGTTTTTCAAATACTCCGTAACTTTTTCATGAGAAATATCGGTATGTTCAGCAAATCCAAGCAACAACAAGGCCTCAATAAGAGAAGCATTATTCACTTTATTGTTAATGTGCGTAATGGCGTTTTTAATTTTTTCGGCTTTCAAAATAAAATCTCGAATATCATTTGCCGCCAAAACTTCTCCATTAGCAAATTTCAATGTTGCAACCGGCGCAATCGAATTCAGCAAATAATCTTCCAACGCCTGCTCGTCTCTGATGAACACCTGCGACGTGCCTTTTTTCACTCTGTAAAGTGGCGGACGCGCAATATATAAATATCCTTTTTCGATAATCGGACGCATTTGTCTGAAGAAGAATGTCAGCAACAATGTTCTGATATGGCTTCCATCGACATCAGCATCTGTCATGATGATAATTTTGTGATATCTAACTTTATCAACGTTAAAGTCTTCACCGATTCCCGTGCCTAACGCCGAAATCAATGTTCCGACTTCTGCGGATGTGAGAATTCTGTCGAAACGTGCTCTTTCAACGTTCAAAATCTTACCACGCAACGGCAGAATAGCCTGAGTTCTTCTATCTCGACCTTGCTTCGCCGAACCTCCTGCGCTGTTACCCTCAACGATGAACACTTCGCTCAACGCCGGATCTTTCTCCTGACAATCAGCCAGTTTTCCAGGCAGAGTGGAAATCTCCAACGAATTCTTACGGCGAGTTAACTCACGAGCTTTACGAGCGGCTTCTCTTGCCGCCGCCGCTTCAACGATTTTCATCGCGACTTTTTTCGCTTCCTGCGGCTTTTCTTCAAACCAAGTTGATAAGGCTTCACTGACGATAGCTTCAACTACTCCCCTGACTTCCGACGAAACCAATTTATCTTTCGTTTGCGATGAAAACTTTGGGTTTGGAACTTTTACGGATAAAATGCAGGTTAATCCTTCACGAGCATCATCTCCCGTCGGACTGACTTTTTCTTTTTTCATATTCTCAGAAAGATATGCGTTTACCGTACGTGTTAACGCGTTTCTGAAACCCGCCAAGTGCGTTCCGCCGTCCGATTGCGGAATATTGTTCGTGTAGCACAGCATTGTCTCGTGGTAGCTGTCAGTCCACTCTAATACCATTTCGACCGTGATTTCATCCTTCGTTCCCGTCACATAAACAGGTGCATCAATCAACGACGTTTTGCTTCTGTCGAGATGTTTTATGAACTCTTTCAGGCCGCCGTCGTAATGCATATCGGCAACCAAATCTTCTTTTCTTTCATCTTTCAAAATGATGTGGACACCGGAGTTTAAGAACGCCAATTCTCTGAGACGATGCTCCAAGGTATCAAACGAAAATTCCGTTATTTTGAAAGTCGTTGCGGACGGCCAAAATCTGACGGTTGTTCCGGAATGCCTATCGCTGTCACCGACTACCGCGAGAGGAGCTTCCGCTTCTCCATTACGGAAACGCATAAAATATTCCTTTCCACCACGCCAAATGGATAAATCCAATCTGTCGGAAAGCGCGTTAACAACGGATACGCCGACACCGTGCAAACCGCCCGAAATCTTATAGGAATTTTGGTCGAATTTTCCGCCTGCGTGCAACCGAGTCATAATAACCTCTGCCGCGGACACTCCCTCTTCAGGATGAATATCCGTTGGGATTCCTCTTCCGTCATCTGCGACTGAAACTGAGCCGTCAACATGGATAGTGACGGTTACTTTTTTACAATATCCCGCGAGAGCTTCATCAATAGAGTTGTCCACGACCTCAAACACCATGTGATGTAATCCGGTTCCGTCGTCGGTATCCCCGATATACATTCCCGGACGCTTTTTCACAGCATCTAATCCTCTGAGTACCTTAATACAATCAGCATTGTAACAAGCTTCTTCTGCGGTCATTTTGAATCCTTCTAATTAAACGTCCCATTGTACTAAATTTTCAGTAAAACAGGAAGTCAAAATTCATGCTGCAGGAACATTAATCCGAGGAATCTGTTTCTTTGTCGTCAGGTTTTCTATTGTAAAAATATATCTCTACAACAATTGTTTTGCCACATGCTTTATGTTTAAAGCTTTTCACTAGTTCTAGAGTTCTCCAAAATCTCGTAATTTCTTTAATGTTTTTTGTCAAATATACAGCAGGAATCTCATCTGGTTCATAGCCCAAAAAATCGCCTCTTATCCCTCCTTTAATGCGCAAACTTTTTATTCGTGGATGATGAAATTCTCCATTCCCCAAGACGCTACCCATAGCGATAATAGGCGGAATATAAACGGGGATGCTGTGTTCTAATAAAGCTCTTTTAGGTAAAATTATGCATAGCATTTTGTCGCTGTATGCCTCGTCTAGATCTTTTGCCATAATTCCCAGGGCAGATCCAGTTGCATAATCTCTCATTAGACCGGCCCCAAGACCATCGCTGAATGAAATAGTACAGTCCGTTGGTCGGTCGTCGGCTATATTTTTGCCTGCTCGATCGAAAGTTTCAGTTCTGTAAATGCAGTAGGTGTCTTTTGGAGAATTGTATTCCTTCACTATTAAATCAAGTATTACGTCTTTTAATGGAGCGATAGGGGTTGGTAAATAGGAACCAATCAAATTTAGAAAGTTCTCTGCGGTCTCTGCATATATTTCGTCTTCAGGTTTTTCGGGGTCAAAATTTTCTCGCCACTCCTCAAATTTTATGTAAGATATACTTTCGCGTGTTAATATGTCGTCAATATCATCTATTACAGTGTAAGTTAAGGACTTTAATGCAGTTTCATCGATGCGATGAATTTCCTTTCTCTTTAAAACAGAGAGGATTTTCTCGTTAATTTCCCAAAAAGCGGCTTGTACGTGAGGATTCGCGTAGTAATTATCAATCTTTGAATAAATGTCAGGGACAGATTCTTCCATGTCATCTTCACATTCCAAAAAACCTATTCCAGAATTGCCTTCTTTCGCCTCTGTAGTCCAACGCGTACAAGTTTGCCAATCACTTTCCGTTTCTTTTCCGTCGATAACTTTATTTGCGCGGCATTTGGACAAAATTCGTTCGATGGCTTCCTGTTTCTGTTTATGCCCGAAACAATACACAAAAAGCTCGTATAGGCTTTTCGGAATAAATAACACTTCGGCTGATGGAACTGTTTTTTGAATCTTTTTTTTCAAAAAAGCTTCTTCGTCTTCAATGATGGCCTCCTTATCTTCCGGAGAAAGTTTTTCAAAGTTTTCTGGATTCAGTGCACTCACAAAACTATTGGTTGTTATTACCGTAAAAATAGCTTTTTTGTTTTCATCTGTCTCGACATTTGAAATGATGGGGACGCAGTTTGTTGCGTATAAGTTGTGAGTAAATACAAAAATAATAATCAACAGTAGTTTCTTCATTTTTATCTCCTTAACACCT
>CAMNGH010000011.1 GCA_946538065.1 uncultured Holosporaceae bacterium | reverse complement strand
ATATTGTCGCGCAAATAATCGAAACCGAGTTCATTATTAGTCGCGTAAGTTACATCACAGTTATACTGTTCTCTTCTTTGAGAATCAGTCAATCCATGAACGATAATACCGACAGTTAATCCTAAAAAGCGATAGATTTTTCCCATCCATTCAGCATCTCTGTGAGCCAAATAGTCGTTGACCGTAACAACGTGAACACCTTTTCCTGAGAGCGCATTTAAATAAACTGCCAACGCCGCAACCAACGTTTTACCTTCACCTGTTTTCATTTCGGCTATCATACCGTTATGCAGAGCGGTCGCGCCGACTATCTGTACGTCAAACGGACGTAATCCTAGTGTCCTCTTTGCGCCTTCTCTCGCAACGGCAAAAGCCTCGACCATTATGTCGTCAAGCGTTTCTCCGTCTTCCAAGCGTTTTTTGAATTCGACAGTCTTTTCTCTTAGTTGATCATCTGTAAGAGCGGACATTTCAGCTTCCAAGTCATTAACTTGCTCAGCCACTCTGAAATACTTCTTCACAACTCTATCGTTATGAGAACCGAAAATAGATTTCAAGATATCAGCTAACATTTATCGCTCCACACTAAAACTTCAACACACATAATCAGCCAACAATTATAAAAAAAACGTTAAGATAAATAAAGATTTAAATGCAAAGGAGAAACAGCAGATTAAACTTCAAAAAGTTTTTGCGATTTTTATGCATCATCCAGCTTCGAGTTCGTAACCTTAATTCCAATTGCGACACATCCGAATTCTTTAACTCGTTCGGATTTTGGAAAGTTTTGGTACACTTGAACGCCTTTTTCTAAATCCGAATCGTCTAAAAACGGAAGCATGTTTTTCACACCTTCGGCTTTCAGCATATCTTCAAATGTGGTGTATTGATGTTTGAAAGTCACAGTGCCACTTATAAAATCTCCGCTCTTAATATCAGTGAACATTATTTCATCTCCGACTTTTATATTCTGATATTTCTCGCTGTTCACTCGACCTTCTGCGGTTTTAACTCCGTCCTTCAACCATTTTAAGTACGGACGTTCTCGCGTATTTATCATCGAAAATTTATGCAATTGATTTTCCTTTCTTCTGAGTCATTTTACAGAGAAACCTTTCGCGGATAAAGAAACGTTTTTTCAAAAAAACATATGCCTCCGTAAAATACAGAGGCATATGTGTATCTATATAAACGTGAGACGACACAGTGTCCGCAAAAACGGACACTGTTGAATTGTCAGAGATTAATCATCCCAATCTGAATCGTCGTCGTTAGGTGAGTTGTTGTCTTTATCAGGGGTGTATGATATTCGCGCAGACAAATTCTTCATCATCGACGTAGGCTCTTTTAGCTCCCTCCTTTCTACAGGCTTCAATTGTTTTCCAGCTCTTATCTGTTCAAGCAAACTCGGTGAAGCTGGTGGCGCTGATTGCGATCGTGGCGAAACATCCCTTCTCTCAACTACCCGTGTTGGTTCTGGCGATGCAACTTCCTCTTCGTCGTTTTGGTTGTTAAAATCGTCGTCATCCCCGACATTTGCGCGTCTTATCTTTGCCAGTCTTTGTTGCAATGGCGTTAATGGCTTTTCCCCTGAAGGTGCCTCAGTTTTTTCCACTTTTTTCAGCTGTACCTTCTTTGCTTGAAACTGTTTGTCGTCCAACCCTTGCGAAACTGATGATACTGATTGTGGTCGTGGTAGTTCATCCTTTCCCTTAATTTTCGACGTATCAAGACTGACATCAACTCTGCGTCTCTTGGAAGATGGAGACATTTCTTCAATAGAAGGAGATATCCGAGATGAATTTCGATCCAATAGCCGCTGCGGACGTGGTGGTAATTCTGGTGGAGTCTTTTTCAATGCTTCTTTTTCTTTTAATTTTTCAACATACTCATCCACTGGTTTCAATGCTTCTACGCATTTTTTCGCCAACTCAATTTTTTTCTTTCCTTTAAGATTTTCAGTAATCGATACTAAATAATCTCTAATCGTTTGAAGGCTTTTACATGCATCAGAATCGATGTTTGCCGGCTCCCGAAGTATTGGTAAAATCTCTTCCAGTTGCTTAATAAGTTGTCTAGTACCTGTATTAAGAGGATCTGTGCCTTCCGTCAAATTGTCTAAAACATTTAGAAAGTATTCCAGTAATCCCTTATGAGTTCCGAATCGTTTTTTAATACCCGACATTTGTTCGAGAGTTGGAGCTTTTTTGAAAACTTTTTTCCCTGCTATAGTTCTATTTTTCGCAGAAATCTTAACATCACAAATCCCCTCTTGTACAAAAACCGACATTGTCACAAGCAGCACTGTCGATAATATAAACTTTTTCATTTCCTATTCCTTTCTCTAACTCGTTCAGAATACGGCTCAAAAGTAAATATCTTGTTAATAGCGCAGCACTTTTTAATAAGAAATGAGAGAACTCACCGAACTATCGATTATGCAAACTTAGCAGGAAGACCAATCTACATTTCTTCCTTTAATTTTCAGCTGTTTTTTTATTTCACGACTATTATGGGAACAAGATTCCGTACATGCAGAAGTCCGTACAAACAAATATTTTATAGCGCGTGTCCTCCCGATACTTTTATTACTTGTCCCGTAATCATTCTCGCCTGCTCACTCGCTAAGAACAAAATAGCCTCGGCAATATCTTCCGGCTGAATTAATTTCCCCATTGGAATCGATGGAACGACTAATTTTTCTAAATCAGCATCAATCCATCCTGTTTGAGTCGGACCTGGCGCAACGCAATTCACAGTAATTCCATACTTTCCTGCTTCAATAGCAATGCTACGAGTGAGAGCCTCTAAAGTCGCTTTACTCGCTCCGTATGTAATTTGCCCAGCGAAAACTTGCGATGAATCTGTAGAAATATTGATGATCCTTCCATAATTACCGTGGTGATTTATCAACTCTCTCATCATTAAGATGCTTCCTCGAACATTGACCGCAAATGTATCGTCGATAACTTTTTGGGTAACTTTCTCTATTGTGTCAAAGCCGTTTTCGTCGTCTACGGCCGCGTTATTAACTAAAACATCGATTTTTCCATATCGAGCCATTACGGTTGAATAAATTTCCTTTACGGAAGCTTCATTAGAAATGTCGTTCTCTAAAATTATATAGTCGGCGTTCATTTTTTTGAGTTTACGTTCCACGGTATCGGCATTTCCTGCGTTAGCTTCATAATATCTGTCAGGTCCGTTTTTATCCGTTTTGCTCTTATCAAATTTGTAAGGTATTCTCTTGTACACTAAAACTACTTTTGCTCCTTCGCGCGCAAAAGCAAATGCAGTAGTCGCTCCGATACCCTGCGGATTATTCGCACCAGTAATCAAAACTACTCTGTTAGCCAATCCGTAATTAACCATTGTATTTTCCTTTCAGATTCTACGTTAATAGACCATAGTACCTTTAACGTTACCATTTTTGATAAACACATTAAACCAAAAAGCTACGCACCGGACTAACCGGTAGTTTTCTATACACAAAACGCCCCGCTGTTTCCAACGGGGTGTTTCATCAATCGCCTGATTTTTCAACGCAAATTACATCATTAGCTTAGTCAAGATTGTCATTAAATACTTGGCTTGAAGCTTCTTAAGGCTTCCCGGACATCATCCGCATCTTTTATTTTAGGCCAGCAATCGCTATGTCCGCTTGTAACACATTCTATCCAAGCAGAAGCAAAGAACATTTTCCATTCATCTGAGTTATCAAATTCGTCGGAAAGTTGAGAGCAATAATAACTGTATATGGCCATTATCTTGTATAACTCAGGATATTCTTTCGCTCTTTCCAAAAATTTTTGATTCCAAGGCTTTATACACCAATCAAAGTGCATAACATGAATTTCTTTGAATTCGTCTAACATTTCAGTTTTCATTTTAGGATCCAGCGCGTATGCAGAATTAATGTCATTTTCGTGTTCTAATGGATATTTGGTATCCATAATTCGCGGGCAAATATGAGATATTACGAAATTCCATCTCTGAGGTAACTCTTGCCATGGCTGACTTCCCATCACATCCTCTTCAGTATAATTAATTAGCGTCATAGTTCTGCCTCTAGGTATTTCGGCCCATTGATTTGCAGGAGCAGAGTCATCTATTAAGAAATCAAGTACACACCTGCTAGCTTCTGTTATAATTTGATGATTAAGGTCGTCATTTTTCTTATGTCCTTCAGAAAAAGTTATTATTGACTTTATAAATTGTACAAAAAATTTCGCGCTAGCTTGCACATCTTCAGAGGCAGAGGAAAGTTTCGTTTCGTATTCTTCCAGATCGCTTTTTGTCGTTAATTCTGCTAACTCACGTAGCACCCTTATTACTTCATCTCGTTCGCCAGAATTACGTAAAATCTCCCAAAGTTTATAGCACTCTTCAGTTTTGTAAAAGTTCTGGAGCTTATTGTTTCCCAGCTCATATAGCACACTCATGGAGATAGATGTTTTATTTATAGCTTCAAGATTCCAACCAACTACCCCTCCACTTATATGTTTTTCACCACCAAATATTTTTAAGCGTGCAGCCAGAAAAAAAGGAATTCTTGCCATATCCCCCAGAAATCCGAGCGTCTTTTCATTAAGTTCAAGATGCGTAATAGAAACTTGTGATAGATCCTTCAGATCTCTAACTGCGATTGTATCGGAGTCCATATGTATAAATCCTCTAAGGTCCGGTCTGAGTTCTTGAAAAAGTTCGGGGTAACTAATTCTTAATTGAACCAAAGGATTCCACTTCGTACTACGCCTTTTGGCTTCATCCATGTATTTTTCAGGGATTTCCAGAAGAGTAACGCCTAATTTTTTTAAAGCCGCTCTGTTGTTGTCGGAAAGCCCATCGTGTGGATATAAAACTATAATTTCTTCGAGTTCTTTCGTTGTAGCGAGACATGACAATATAGTAATAGCGGTTGGTATTGCATATCCGTCATCAGTTGCCAAAACCACTCTGTCAGTCATAGACGGATTAAGCTCCGCAACAGATGAATCCGCAGTCAATGTTGTGGCTACTGCGGCCACAGGAACAGGTTGTTCTTTATATTCCGCTGGAATTTGTGCGCCGAAAACGTTAAAACAACCTAAAGATAAGAACGAAAGATTTAAAATTACTTTTTTCATGTTTTGTATCCTTTTGCGATGAATTTGGCTATTGTGTATCACGAGTTCGACAAAAAAGCAATCCTCCGATGCAAAAACTCCCCGCTGTTTCCAACGGGGAGTTTCGTCAATCACCTGATTTTTTAGGTGAAAATTACATCATTATTTTTGCCAGAGACGCCAGCAGTAAAATCGCGACGATATTTGTGATTTTAATCATCGGGTTAATTGCCGGTCCTGCCGTATCTTTATAAGGATCTCCGACTGTGTCTCCGGTTACTGCCGCTTTGTGAGCATCTGAACCTTTGCCGCCGAAGTTTCCGTTTTCGATATATTTCTTTGCGTTATCCCAAGCACCGCCACCTGATGTCATGGAAATCGCTAAGAACAATCCGGTCAAAATCGTGCCGAGCAACATTGCTCCGACGCTCTTTAATCCTGCGACATGTCCTCCGAAATATCCGATTACAAAGTACAGAACTATTGGTGCCAAAACAGGCAATAACGATGGAACCATCATTTCTTTAATTGCCGATTTCGTGAGCATATCAACGGCGGTTTTGTAATCAGGTTTTGCTTTACCCGTCATAATGCCTTTGATTGTCTTAAACTGACGTCTTACTTCAACAACAATTGCGCCTCCAGCACGTCCGACAGCCATCATGCCGCATGCTCCAAACAGATATGGCAACAGTCCGCCGATAAACAGTCCGATAACGACATAAGGATCTCCGAGTTCGAAATTAATCGATAGATCAGGGAAATAATGTGCGATATCTTGTGTGTACGCAGAGAACAATACCAAGGAAGCTAATCCTGCGGAACCAATCGCGTAGCCTTTTGTTACGGCTTTTGTCGTATTTCCAACAGCGTCCAGTTTGTCTGTCACTTCGCGAACTTTTTCAGGCAATCCTGCCATTTCAGCAATTCCGCCAGCGTTATCTGTGACAGGTCCGTAGGCGTCAATTGTAATGACCATACCGGCTAACGCCAACATAGCAGTTGCCGAAATTGCTATACCATACAATCCTGCGCTCAGATACGAAACCAATATGCCTGCGCAAATTACGATAACAGGAATAGCTGTTGATTCCATAGATATAGCCAATCCCTGAATGATGTTTGTTCCGTGTCCGGTTTCAGAAGCTTTCGCAATACTGATAACAGGCCTGTAAGAATACGATGTGTAATATTCTGTGATGTAAACAAGCATTAAAGTAATTACAAGACCGATTACGGCACACATCATAACGCCGTATCCGGTGAATGTTTCAGCTGAGCTTGCAACGACAAACATCGTATTGAAATCGACCATATATTTTGTGACGAAATATATGAAAACCAATGACAAGACAACCGTCGTTAAAAGGCCTTTGTATAAAGCATTCATAACGTTTCCGCTCTTTCCGAGTTTAATGAAGTAAGTTCCCAGGATAGATCCAAGAATGCAAACGCCCGAAATCGCCAGAGGATACATCATTAATGAACTTCTCGCTGCATCTGTAAAAAATATGTTTGCGAGAACAATGGTTGCCGAAATTGTCACAACATATGTCTCAAACAAGTCTGCAGCCATACCCGCACAGTCTCCTACGTTATCACCGACGTTATCTGCAATAACCGCAGGGTTTCTCGGATCATCTTCCGGTATTCCAGCTTCAACTTTTCCAACCAAGTCTGCTCCGACATCAGCGCCTTTTGTGAAAATACCACCGCCTAAACGTGCAAATATGGAGATAAGAGAAGCACCAAAGCTCATCGCTATTAATGATTCCATGGCCAATCTTGTATCAGCGACATAGGCTCTCAGATAGAAAAAGTAGAGCGAAATTCCCAACAATCCCAAGC
Organism: uncultured Holosporaceae bacterium; assembly: GCA_946538065.1. Taxonomy (GTDB): domain Bacteria; phylum Pseudomonadota; class Alphaproteobacteria; order UBA3830; family UBA3830; genus JAILGW01. Next base: position 15,097 of record CAMNGH010000011.1, on the reverse strand, counting down.
CTACGACCAAAAATCCCGTAATAGAACCGGATTTATAAGCAACTGATAAGGCGTGCTCAATGCCCGTTTTGGCCGCTTCAGTTGTGCGAACATTTGCTCTTACCGAAATGTGCATTCCGATATAGCCGGCAAGTCCTGATAGAACAGAACCAAGCACAAATCCAACAGCAGGGTATATACCCATAAACGCCGCAACAATAATCGTCATTACGACACCGACCATGGCAATAGTTTTATATTGTCTGTTCAGATATGCTGACGCTCCTTCCTGAATAGCCGATGCAATCTCTTGCATTTTGGCTGTTCCGTGACTGAGTCCAAGCATGTATTTAGCGTTAAACGCTCCATATACAAGAGCGAGAACGCCTGATAACACTATCGTTAATTCCCAACACCCCATAAAAATCTCCACTACAAAAAACGCACTATTATCTCATAATGAACAATGAATATCAATTTTGTTGTTGTTAGAAGTGAGAACGCGAGTTTGGAGATTGGATGGTGAAACTTATACAGTCACTATTGATTGTGTGTGTTTCATGTTATATTATGCTCAACATGTGTCCCCTTCGTCTAGTGGTCTAGGACATCGCCCTCTCACGGCGGCAACAGGGATTCGAATTCCCTAGGGGACGCCAAGTTTGTATCTTTGTTAATCCGATTAAATTTTATTTTAGTCTGTGTGGCTTTGGAAAATTAGCCGTTTGAGTCGCCTATTGGTTGATATCATCAATTGATGGTTGCAATCTTATTTAAAATGTTCTACTTTTGCGAGAGTTTTTGCGACAATTTATGATTGTTGTGTAGTTTTGAATTTTTAAGCAAAAGGACAGATATGAAAAAAGTAATATTTTTAGTGGTGGTTGCTGAAGTGACATTGCCATTTGCAAATGGGTTGCAGCCTGGACAAGCGGTGTTTAAGAAAGAAGAAGAAACGCGTTTGAAAGAGACGATTGCAGAAATGCGTTCGGCTATGGATAAGCTTTCAGAGGAACATGAGGCTCTTGCGCGTAAAGTTGATAAAACAGAAAAGAAGGCGGAAAACACATGCGAGCGGTTGCAAAATCTCGGCGCCTTTACCGAGAAATTTTATGAAGGTACGAGATCTATGTTTTCAAGATTTTTAAGAGGAGAACAGCCAGAAGAGGAAAGGTCTTTTGTTTCGAGTGCAGACAAAAAAGCCATTCAAGGTAATTCCGCTTTGTCTCAAGCTTTAACTTTATTTTCTGCAACGGAAGAAGAGTCTCATTCTCGTGAGTTGGTTCAGTTTACACCGCCTCCATCAAAGCGAAAGAAAACGGAGGAAGCCTTAAGTCGCGCACTCGTTTCATACAGCTCAACTAAACAACCGATAATAGAAGAGCCACAAGACGAATAGAGTCAGTAAAAGAGTCGAGTAATCTTCCAAGTTAATTTGGTTAATTTTAAGAGGAAGATTACTCGATGAATAAGTGGCACACTGAAAACGTCTGGAAAACTAGGCAAGACCTCCGTTGCGCATTTGCTTATATAAGAATTTCTGAAAATTTTTCAAAATTACTTGACATTTAGGGGGGGGGGAGGCGTGTTATACTGACAATTGATAATGAAGATGTAAATGATGATGAATTAAAATTTATAGTAGAAGCGGTGAATAAACGCGACGGAATCAATATGCTAAATCTTGGCCATAATCATATCGACGAAAATGGCGCAAAAATTTTAGGGGACCTGAATCATCCAGTCGCTTTGGATTTAATGGGGAATCGGGTAGGAAAAGAAGGCGCAGAAATTCTCGTTAAGTATTAAAAAAACCAATTACTCAGAAGAACAAAATGGCATGTACTTGATATTAACAACGGATAATGCAATAGACCAGGAGTATGCACGGGAATTAGATGATAAGAAAATTCCTGGATTAATAGTCGGACGACAATAAAACGATTAATTACAAAAAACAGATACCCACCAACGTAGCCGGTGAGTATCTTTTTGTTTTATGTTTAGGAAATGAACTTCGGCTATTACCTATACCGCTTAATTGTTTGCAGATTATTTCTTATCTTTTTTTAAGATGTCGGCAAGAGAACCGAAGAATTGAACTATATTTTCAGAGAGAGTCTCTGCTACAACGGGTTTTTGGGCCTCAGTATGCAGTGCAACAGCTTCGGTTATCGGGCGTTCTTTATTGCCTAGCACGGCATCTGCTGTAGTTGCAAGTATAAATCTATCGACTTTGCGTTGCTCGAAACGACGCTTTTGCAACTCCGCAGTTATATCTAATCCTGCTTTTGTTAACGCTGCTGTCAATCCGAGTAAGGCTGTTGTCTTATCAGAAGAAGAATCGTCGGCAGTTTTCGCTTTTTTTAATGCTGTTGCTGTGGAATCTTGTGACTCCGGTGATTCTTCTGCCATTTTCCTCGCCGTAGCTAAGGATTCCAGTCCCGCTCTTATCTTTGCTCTGTCCTCAACAGAGGATTTTTCAAACAATGACGTTGCTCGTGTTGCTGCGATTTCTGATAACTCATCATCTATTGCAATGAGTCCAAAAGTTTCTTCATTTTGAAGTAATTGAATTAATTGAGATGAATCGGCGTTAGAAATCTCTTTGTATAGAGCTATTTTCCCGTAATTTTCAAATGATGAGCGCTCGCGTTTTAAGGCATCAGCGGGGGTTAAATTTGCGCACGACAAAGCAAGCGCATAAATGAGTATTCTCATTCTATGTCCTCTTTCTTAAAAAATCAGTTGTACCCAACTACCGCACAAACACCACAAAAACCGCTTGCGCAAACAAAAGACGAAAGGAGCATAAAACCTTCTATCGGGCAAATTGCAACCCTTGCTTGCGCAATTGGGGATATTTATACAACCAAAAAGAGAATTAATCAAGCGTAAGTGGAAAATTATTTTTAGAAAAGAGAATAAAAAGAATCTCCTTCAGAGAGAACGACTAACTGTGCCTACTGAAGGAGAGAAATATTTTTGATAAAATTAAATGCTAAGGTTATTAAGCTCGCTCAATTTAAAAGCGCATCAGCTCCAATTACTTTTTTCTGTTTTCCCAGTCTGATGAAAACTTTTCAAGCCCTGCTGTTGTAAGAGGATGATCAAAACATTGCTTTAAAATCTTAGTTGGAAGTGTAATAGCATCTGCTCCCAAAATTGCAGCTTGTACAACATGTTGAACGCCACGAACAGAAGCGGCTAGAACCTTTGTTTCGTAACCATTAACCTCATAAATATCGATAATATTTTCAATAAGTTCAGTACCGTCATGGCCAATATCGTCTAAACGACCGATAAAAGGTGAAATATAAGTCGCGCCACACTTCGCTGCGAGCAATGCTTGTGTCGGAGAAAAACATAACGTTAGATTGGTCGGAATGCCTTCAGATGACAGAGCCTTGCAAACCTTTAATCCATCAATTGTGCACGGCAATTTTACACACACGTTATTATGAACAGCGGAAAGCGCTTTGCCTTCTTTCAACATATCTTCGTAACTTTCCGACAGGACTTCTGCGCTTATCGGACCATCTATCGTGTCGCAAATTTCGCGGATAACATCCAGGGGATTAGCGTCTCCACGCTTAGACATTAGACTCGGGTTTGTCGTTACTCCGTCGATAAAGTCCTTATATTTGCGAATGTCTTCTATTTCAGCTGTATCTAAAAAAATTTCCATTTCATTCTCTTTTATTTTTAAGCAATGCATTATAACAAAAAAATATTCTATAGGAAGCCTTTTGCTGAAAGTTACGTTTTTTAAAACGTATTAGCGTTGTTTTTTATAAAAAAACAAATAAAATAAAAATATTATTGAAGTTTGGCATAGGATTGACAGAAAAATTGCAGATTAAAGCAGAAACCATTGAAGAGTGCGATTTAATATCCGCGCTTATACAAGATTCTATTTTTCATATGACTTATCATTCGTTTCACGAAGATAAAAAATGCCTTCGGTTAATGTTAAACCGATTTTGCTGGGAATTGGAAAAAGATTTTGAGCAACATCAATGCTATTTCAGAGTACATTCGGGATTGTATATTCACGGTGTTGAATCGATTATAGTCAATGGGAATTTTAAGCGCAGTCGAGGATATTTGAATTTGCTGGCTATGCATGCTTCTGAACATGAAATCAATCTACTCTTTTCAGAGCACAAACATATATGTATCAATATCAGCGAACTGAGAGTGTATCTCAAGGATTTACACGATATATATCCGACACCGACAAAGCCACATCACGAGTGTCTGGATTAAGTTCTTGCGGTATTGTAATAGCCTATAACCATTCAGAGATTGCTTCGTCTCATTTCAGGTAAACTTATACAAAATTCACATTACATCTTCACGAGACAATTTTTTTTTGGTACATTGAGCACGTTGCCGGACTAGCTCAGTTGGTAGAGCGGCTGATTTGTAATCAGTAGGTCGATGGTTCGAGTCCGTCGTCCGGCACCACTCTCAGAGGGTTTTTCAGACATCAGTAAAGATTCTAAAATTTTCGGGTCAACTTTGGGTCAACCTTTTGTAGATTTTTTATCCCGAATCATTGCGTCCCGGAAATGATGTCGTTCAATTGCCGTAATTCTGATTTAAATATGCGTATTTGTTGCAGCAATTCTCTTGAATATCTTCCCGTTTTCAGTGCGTTTAATTTTGCTTGGTGATTTGGATGCTTTTTCGGAGTTAGTCCTCCGTGAAGTCTGCAACGTCCGTTTTCCATTGGAGGATTCTGGCATCTCCCGAATTTGGTTTTCGCGCCGCACACGTTGGGCAAGCTATTTGGAGATATTTCCGACAATCGCCTGCGCTCCGTTTTCAATATCGATCTTCTCGACCACGATTTTATGAGTCTTGTTCTGAAGTTTCGAAATAGCTATCGCCAGCTGAGCCACCTTCCCTTGATATTTCGCTGCATACTTCAAATAAAGCTCCTTGAAAGCCAAAGTACCGGCGCGCATGCCTGCATTGTACAACTGATTGCTACGATTTTGCGCTCCGATAAGAGCAGAAACCAAGGTACGTTCAGTCGTTTCTTCTGGATTAAACAGAGCATCGACTTGTGCCTGAGTGCTGAATTTATCAACTTCCTTCGAGACACTGCTGTTAGCATTCATCACGAAAAATCCCAACGTCGATAACGACATATCCTTCGGCACAGAATAATCGTTCCCATCGATGTTTATACTGCCAACCTCTTGTTTATCGGTAATTTTTTCCATTAATACCCCCTTGGATATACTACCACGGTAGGGTTTGTTTTTCGAAAAAAATGTAAGGGGATGCCCTATTTACACTTTATTGTGTTGCTATACTTAAATTACTGATAGTCTGTTCAGAATTATTCATTACAGATTTCATATAGGACTCCATATACTGCCAATCCGGCTCACCTGTGGATGTGATAGGAAGATTAATAATAGTATCTGCTAATTTAGCTTTGTTGCTCATATTAGCATAATTCCAGGCTTTGCAAGCAAATCTTATGACTGTAGAAAGATATTGGCCACGTAATTCATTCAACATATCATTTCTCAAAATGATAATTGATGAACCGGCCCCTCCACGGCCAAGAAATCTGTCTTTTTGATAAAATGTATATCCATCGACGGGGCTTATAGTAAGGCAGTTTCCTTCATCATAATCTTTTTCATCTTTAGGTTTAAGATAATCAACAACACCGTTGTTAAAACATCCTGATGCAACAAATGCTATATTACCCTTTTCATATTTTTGAGTACTTCTTGCAATGGGACGAGATATATCAAACAAATCGCCTACTCTGAACTCTCCCCACTTCCTCACATCAATTAGGTGCTTTGCATCATCGGTTCTTTTCAGGTTCTCAAGTGTTTTTTCACATTTTTCCATTACAGCCTTCATATAGGATTCCATATAATCCCAATCCGGTTGTCCATTAGAATCTGTCGGTAGTCGTATTTCGAAATCAGTTTTTATATGTCTATTCAATTCATCTACAAAAGCCTTATATTTAGTCCGACTTGTCTTGAATATCATTGTTGCAATAAAATGCTTCACATTATCAGTCATATTCTCATTAGGAATGAGAACAACAACATTTTGACTTGTATAAAAAGGTTTCGGTTGAATGAAACATGAACCGAGATATTCTCCCCCCAATGACAATGTCATATATCCTTCAGGATAAGGTTCAACACCATCAACTTTATCAACGCAGGTAGTAATACCATTATTTGTATTGGCTCGACCTACAAAATTAACGGTTGGATGAAGTTCCTTCATTTTAGCTTTGTCCATCTTGGTCCCCATATCAATACCAAACATGCAGTCATCATATAAATGAAATGCCTTCCATTCTCTAACATCAATCAGATGTTTGGTATTATTGGTTGTCCGACTGTTTGTATCAATCATATCAGTCATCCCGCTTGCGAATCTTAATGCTTATGCTAGTTTCATCAGCGGATACTTCACTTGCATACAAAGCGGTATTGAGTAATTTTTCGCCAAATTCTTTAGTATCAATGCCTTGCTTAAAACAGATGTAATCCATTGCTGTTTTTTTGAAATCTTCCTCTGAAATTTCAAAAGGTTTTTCAGGCATTTGATAGGAAAGGTGTTCTTTAGGATTTATCCATTGTGCGGTATTATATTTGGTATCACGAAGTTTACTAATGCTGTCGATCCAATAATCTTCAATATCTTGCCATTTATGTTTTACGTCATGGCGCCCCTTATTCTTGACGGTTTCAAGACCGTCATCTTCGATATAACAACCGAAAATTTCTTCATTGTTCTGTGGCTGTCCCGCTTTAAACACGAATATTGAGGTTGTAATACCTACTCCAAAAAATAAAGGTTCAGGAAGCTTGATAATCTTTACGAGCTTATGATTTGAAAGAATACGTTCAATTTGTGCTTTTGAAGCCTTTTCTAGTTTCTTATCGGGTAGAATAAATGCGCAATCTGTTCCTGCTTTCACACTATCGAGAACATTTTCAACAATAGTCATGCAGCCGTACTTATTTTCGTACGGAGGATTCATTAAAACTTTTGTAATAGGCTTGGATCTAACCCATTCGCATGCGGCTTCTGTTCTCATATCAGTCTGTTCAAGGTTCGTCTTTCCATCCTTATGAATCAACATATTTGCGCAGGCGAGAGCATATATTTCTCTATCAAATTCTATACCAAACAGGTGCTTTTTACGGATCTCCTTCGATTTATTGGCGGCGTATCCACCTGCTGAACGCATCATATTGCTCATACTTTTAACGAGAAAGCTTCCAGAACCGCAACAAAAGTCTCCGACATAATCATTTTCTGTTACATCTATGAGGCGATACATAAACGAGGTGATATGTTCGGGAGTAAAGACTTGACCAGCCTCTGTTTTTTTCTTATATCTGTTGAACTCGTTGAAGAAAATTCCCATGACATCCTCGCCACGCCATTCATTAGAATTCAAACAATCAGATATATCGCAAACATCATCTATGAAATCATCAATAGCTCTTTGATTTTCCGTATAATTCATCTGTATTCTTGCATACACATCAGTAAGAATTTGTAATTTGGAGTTTTGTTTTTTATCTTCCTGTAAGGATTTATGTGTTACGTTTAAAATCTGTGTATGAAGCAAGGGGAATTCACATCCTTTTAACTTTTTGAGCCCTGCACCGTATCTTTCAGCGACCAAAGCACAGGCCGTAAATATCATGCGGTGATAAAGATTTTTGACTCCAAAATTAATATGAAGATTGTTATTTATGTTTGCAGTAATGCCGTAAATCTTTTCCTTATCAAGCGATTGGTTGTTAACCATATCAAAATAGAAATGTTTGTTCTGAATCTCATCGGGGATATCTATAGGTTCGTTGTTTAAAAAACCTCTAGCCTTATATCCGTTATGGAGGATACCAATAACTTTTGAATATCCAGCGTCCATAAGAATAGTGCAGTTTTTCTTTATTTCATCAATCCATTTTTTGGTACCTATATCCTCGTTACTATTTTTCGTCTCAAGCAAAATAGCAACCGCATTTTTGTTATCAGGAATATACCAACCATCGGGTTTACCTGATACACCAGTGAATCCTAATTGGTTAAAAGTAGTAAGCTGACCTGTTCCCTGTTTTATACCCGCTTCATGTTCGTTAAACGCAAGGGCATACTTGTCAGCATCCCTTACCTCGTCTTCTGTTAAAAATTTAACCATAATAAAAACTCTTTTTTGAGGCTCTTTAGATGTATTTTGTGATGTTTTCCGTTATTTTTCAACATATATTTAAACAAAAGTCAGGTATGTTTCAAATGTCGATAGCTCATTTGTTTCAGAAAGTCACGGGAATCAATCTTCAAGAGTTTAAGAAATTAAAAAACATTGGTTTGTTTAATGAAAAGAACATGAATAATGCGGTGTTTGCTTTCAGACGTTATGAGGAAGACAGTCTAAGATACACAGGTACAACGAAACATCATGAATTGATGATCGGAGGCTGGAGCGAAAAGAAAGAGCATAAGGAACTTAAGGATTATTTAGCAGACTTTTTCGGATGGAAATCATAGAGTGAAGGGGGAAAGGTTCAAATACTATTATGCGGTTAAACTCCCTCCGAAAAGTGTAGTAAAACGCCAAAAAGTCGGTCGGAAAAGTGTAACGATTTGCTTGTTTTATGGTCGGAAAAGTGTTATTCATGTAAGAAAAGTCGGTCGAAAAAGTGTAGGAGAAACCGTTGAGACGTCTGATATTGCAGCAATTATTAAAATGGAAGCAAAGAGAGAATAGGAAACCCCTCCTAATCTATGGAGCAAGGCAGGTTGGAAAAAGCTGGATTATGGAAGAATTCGGCAAGACTCAGTTTCCTGATTTTGTGTATGTAAATTTTGAACGGAACGACCGTATTTGTGATCTGTTTGAAAAGACGTTGGAGCCCTCAGTACTTTTGCAGGGACTTGAAATTGAAACGCACAAAAAAATCTCTCCTGACATGCTCGTCATTTTTGATGAAATTCAGGCTTGTCCGAAGGCAATAACGGCTTTGAAGTATTTTTGCGAAGATTGTCCAAATTATCATATTGTTGCGGCTGGAAGTTTGCTCGGGGTTGCGATTCATCAGGGCGTGTCGTTTCCTGTCGGCAAGGTCGATGCTGTCCACATGCATCCTATGAGTTTTCTCGAATTTCTGGAGGCTATTGGTGAAAGTAAGCTTTGCGAGATAATAAACAATCTGCAGTTTGATTTGATTGACCTTTTTCATGAGAAACTGACCGACTATTTGAGAACGTATTTTTATGTTGGAGGAATGCCGGAGGTTGTCGCGAGTTATGTCAACGACAGAGATTTTCAAAAAGTACGTCAATTGCAAAAGCGAATTTTGAGCGATTATAAAAGCGATTTTTCGCACCACATTCCCAACGAAATTTTGGATAAAGCCAGCAAGTTATGGGAATCCATTCCGGTTCAACTCGCTAAGGAAAATAAAAAGTTTGTGTACAAGGAAGTTGATAGTCGAAACGCGCGTTCGAAAGATTACGATCCGGCAATTCAATGGCTGAAAGATAGTGGATTAATCCATCAAGTGAAGAGAATCAAAAAACCGGCGTTGCCTATTTCGGGATATAAAGAGGAGAACATTTTCAAGCTATTTATGCTCGACGTCGGTTTACTGTCAGCCAAAACGGGCCTTGATGTGCGAGTATTGCTCGAAGGTTCCCGTATTTTTACAGAGTTTAAAGGCGCAATGACAGAGCAATTTGTGCTGCAAGAATTGAGTGCAAAAGAAGACATTGAAGTCGGAGATTGGGCGAATAATAAAGGAGATGCCGAAGTGGATTTCGTAGCTCAAATCGGTTCAATGATTGTCCCAATTGAAGTAAAAGCCGGAGTCAATTTGCAAGCTAAGAGTTTAGCTTTTTACAACGAAAAATTTAAGCCTGAGTTTTGCGTAAGAGCTTCTTTAGCTAACTATAAGCAAACCGATAATTTGCATGATTTGCCGCTGTACATGCTCGAATCACTGGAAAACGTTTTGCTGAGAGAATGAGTTTTTAGAAAACGTTGGGGAAAAAGTGGAAATGTGGAATCTATTGGAATTTCAGCATATGCACGTTTATAGAAAGGTGGAACGATTCCACGTTTTTTCTTTGAAATATGAGCATTCCACCTTTTCCACCTCAAAAATTATGGCTGATAGATAATTGTAATCATCCTTTTGTTTTTAGGCGTTGTATAAGGACATTTGGGATTTTTGTTTTCTTTATCAAGAAGTAGTATTTTTTTATTCAATAAAATCTTTCTTACGGATTTTAGGTTGAATCCGTTGAAAATATCATTTTTAAACGCCTGAGCATTAATATAATACTTTTCGTAATTTTGATCGATTTCGTGAATTCCCCACCAGATGTTTGAGCGTGTTTCGGTTACATTCCCCTTAATTACTTGATCAAAGTATCCCTTGTTAATCTCGAGAGTTCCATGTAATTTTTCTAAAACTTGACTCTCTTCTATCGATTTTTCCCCTCCTCTTTCTTCTAACCATCGCTGAAAAACTTCAATAATTATTGCAATCAATTCACTTTCTCTGTGGGAAAATACTTTAAACTTACAAGCTAAAATTCCGGTAAGAAGAAATAAAGCAAATGTTTCTGCTACTCTGATAACTTCTCCGTCAGCTTCTCCTAACGGCTCGATTAACCTCATCTTTTGTTGCTCATAAAGATCCTGAATATCAATCGAACTATCAATGAGAGACGTAATGAATCGTTCTGCAGCAACTCCGTGATATTTTGAAGTAGCTTGTTTAAACAAATTTGAAAATTTAGCTCCGTTTTCAATATCATCATGTAGAGTATCAAAAATGCCTAATTCATTAGAACGTAAACTTTCTATATCAATACATCTCACCAATTGCCCCGCCTTTGCTTTAGCTCCAGCTTCTGCCATTTTATCTGCAATTCCAACTTCTCCAGAGCTTAGTACAGCAAGAGTCCATTCCTTACTTGGTTTCAGTTCGGATTCTCTATTTAACCGCTTTTTCCCTTTTGCATTTCCAAGCATATATACAATATTTCCTATTTCATTCGCATGAATTTGCCCTAGCTCATCTAAAATCAACAAACTATCGTTATGATATTCTGCGAGAGCTTCTAGAGCGTTAGAGGTTGTTCTCCACTGCTGAACAAACTTTCGTGGATTTCCCCATAGAGATGCCGCAACATACAAGGCTGTAGTTTTTTCTATTGAACTGCGTCCAACTAAATTTACCATTACGGGTTCAAGGTTTAACAGGGCTAACAAAACGCCAGATAGTCCTACGCATAATGCTAAAGTCAAAATAAAGTTTCCCTCGCAAAGTACACATATTTGTTGTCGCCATTCCTCAAGAGAACCTTTTTTAGCAAACCCATGGTCTTCATTGTTGGTAAGAAAAAATTCTTCATTTTCTATTCTGCAAACAGTAAATGATGGGCATATGAAAGTCCTATGATTAATCCAACCTATCTTTAAAACCTTCCTCGATCGTCTGGAAGGTTTTGCTTGTAAAAGATAAGACATAAGCGCCTTAGAATTACAGTGTAAGTTAAAACCTAAATCTCCTAATATTTTCAATGTTTCTGTTTTATCCAACAAAGTTTTTTGTGATAAGTTACACGTGCACTTTTTCCCATCCATATTTAAGAAACATATTGTCTTTTTCCAGCCATCGTTTTCTACCGTCCGAGACAGCATGGTAACTTGAATCGGATCGCTGATTCTTGTCTTGCCTAAATACAGCCCGCTCTTGTCCACCGTATATTGATCTTCATTAATTTCCGACATGGTTCACCTCCTTGAAACAAGCCTTCACAGCGTCCGCGCCATATGCTACATGTAGATCGTTGAAGTCATTACATCCATGCGTTGGGTAAACTATCTCAATTGTCTTTACTGCTCGTTTGGCATCTTCCGCTGCTTTCCTTCCTGCTTCGTCGTTGTCTGCTGCAATGACTATTTTTGAGTTTGGAAATTGCTTAGCAATCTTTTCAACGACACACTTTAAATTACAAGCTGACATTGCCGCTATAACGTAGTAATCAATGGATTCAGCAATACTTCGAGCTGTCGCACATCCCTCGCATATTACAATGGTTTCCTTTGAAACTCCGTAATCGGATGCAACATGAAATAGTGCCTTAAATGGTAAAGGAAAGCTTTTTCTCCCGTCTTCTTTTATAAACTGAAGCCCTTTAATCTGTAGGTTTTCCGCATTCGTTGGGCAAGAACCGGTTAACGGAATAACAAGCTGAGCGTTTCCCTCATAAAGATTGACTCGAGCGTTACCAATTGTTACCTTCTTTTTATTCAAATACTTATGTTGCGAGACAGTTGATAAGCTCCATATGTAATTTGAATCTAATTTTTTCTTCTTAGCTGGTACTATATCTGCGGCAACAGATGTACTAGCTAAGAAAGGAAAGAGTTCCTGAAGTTTTTGCGCTGCTGTTAATAAATCGCAATCATAAACAAAGGACGCAAGATCAAGGATACTTCCGCCTCTGTCTCCTGTCGCAAAATCATGAAAACGTCCAGTTTGAATATCAATTCTGAAAGAACCTAACCTACTGTCATTGCGCTTTGGATTGAGTGCGACGTAATCTCCTCCTTCGATTTTTCCTTTCCCAACGAGATGCCGCAAAATCGGCTGCGGATTTTCGCTATATCGCTGCTTTATACTTTGAAAATCAATCATGGCGTTCCTCCATCTTATTTTCGAGAAACTTAATGACCTCATCTATCGGATATGCTACTTTTCTGCCTACCCGAAATCTGCCTCTTATACCTTTTCCTGCTGAGTCTAAATTTTTTATAGTTTTCGGGTGAATTAATCCACCTGTTACTTCATATAACTGCTCTCTCGTTATAAATGGCGAACGCCAATTTTTAAAAATATCATGTATATTCATGACTTATTCTCCTCAATTTGAGGCCAACACCATGTCGACCTTTACGAGCCTATATAAAGGAGATTTATCACAAACAATCAAGTGGGGGAACGCTGATGTTTGAGGAGGTAAGCAAGAGCTTACCCAAGAGCTTACCTTTAAACATTTCCTTATTTTTCAGAAAAAGAGTAAGGGCTTAGCTTATACATAGTTATTGTTGAATACTGCCTGAAATTTCAAGAAAAACAGGTCAATACTGTGGTAATTTTAAGACACTACAGCGTTTTCGTGAATTTATTTCGCTAAAAATGGCTATACCATAAGTTCCTACGCTTTTTACGCATTGGTTAGGAGGTAGGAAGAAAAGTATTTTTAGAATTAATCTATATATCAATATCGTAACGAACAAGTCCGAGAGGGTTAATTTCCAACAGATAATTTACAAAGTGATTTTTAATAGTTGCATTGCATTTATTATATATTCAAAATAAACGAAGACTGTGCAACCGGAGATAAAAATGAAAAATTTTCACAACATCTATTCACTCAGTAAGACTTTACGGTTTGAACTAAAGCCACTTATGGTTAAAACAAATGACAACAAAGACGAACTTGTCGAGAGCCAGGCAGCTATAGAATCATTCGTAGCTGCAGATAAGAAAAAAGCTGATGCTTATAAGGAAGTAAAACTTTATCTTGATGAATTGCACAGAGAATTTATTCGTAAAGCTTTCGCAAATTTCGAGTTACCGCTTGAAGAATTGGATGCCGCTTATAAAGCTTTTGCCAATGGCGGACATAATGAAGCTGAAAAAGAACATCTCGAGAATATTCAAAAAGAATTACGCAAGAAGATTAAAGATCATCTAGATAACGACGATATAAAAGCTCTGTTCGGGAAAAAAGTTATAGCTTTGCTGAAAGATAGGTTTCAGTCTAATGAAGAAGCAATGGAGATAATTAACGAATTCGATAAATTCACAACTTATTTCGGTGGGTACAATCAAAGCAGGGAAAATATATATGATATAAGCATTCCTGAAAGGTTGATAAACAGCAATCTTCCTAAACACTATAAAAACGTAAAAGACTATCAAAAAATAAAAGAATTATTACCTGATGAATTGAAACAATTGCGCAGAGATTTTCAAATAAATACAGATGAATTGTTTTCTGTGAATTACTTCAATAAAACAATGACTCAATCCGGCATTGATAAATACAATGAAATAATAGGCGGTCGTTCCGAAAAAGAAGGACAAAAGACCAAAGGATTGAACGAGTATATTAACGAATATAACATGCACTACAAAACGGAAAAACTACCGAAATTCAAACAATTATACAAGCAAATTTTGAGTAAGGTTAAATCTAATTCATTCAGGTACAGCGAATTTCAAAATAAAAACGAATTAATTGAAGAAATAGACGTGTACTACAACGAATTAAGCCAAAAAGTACTATCCAGCAAAATATTAATGAAGTTATTCGAAAATTTGGCTTCCCATAGTTACGATTTGAATAATATTTATATTAGTATGCCTTACATAAATTCTATATCCAGCAAAGCGTTTGGTCAGTGGGATTATATCGTCTCTGAGATAAAAAATACGTTTTCTCATGATAAAGATATGAAAAAGACAATTAAGGCCCTAGAGTCGGAAGCTAATGATATTAAGAAGAAAAAATTCATCTCGTTAGGAATATTACAACAAGCTCTTCCGCCTAAATCTGAGCATAATTTTACGAAATTAATAAAATACTTTGCGCAGATGAAAGCTCCACAGCGAAACACTTCAAAGCAAGATTTAAATTTGTTCGAAAATATAAATGAAGCTTACGGTAAATACCTCAAAGATAAGGATAGCACCAACAACATCAAAGTATTATTGGACGCTATAAAAGATTTGCAAAATTTTGTACGAGTTTTTATTCCTGATGAAACCGTCGAGGCAGATGCTGCATTCTACAACGTATTAGATGAACAATATGAAATTTTGAGAAAGATTATTTCTCTCTACAATAGAGCTCGCAATTTAGCGACGAAAAAACCATATTCTCTCGAGAAATTTAAGCTTAACTTTAATTGCCCTACCCTTCTTAACGGATGGGATGTTAATAAAGAGCAAGACAATCTATCTATTTTATTCAGAAAAGGTGGTCTGTATTACCTTGGAATTGTCGATTCAAAGCAGAAAAA